>CAKTPC010000136.1 GCA_934590505.1 uncultured Oscillospiraceae bacterium | reverse complement strand
AGGTGCGGCGGGATGAACAGCACGCCGCCGGAGCAGCCATAGACAATATCGCCGGGCAGGCAGATCGCCGCGTGCTCGCCGTCGCCGAGACGGACAGGGCCGTTGAAGCTTATCATAGCAAAGTCACGTATCGGGGTAGGGTCGATGCCGCGGTAGTAGACCTGGACGCCGTCGACCTTCTGCATCTGCTCAATGTCGCGGATGCCTCCCCATATGACTGCGCCGCCGGTATGGGTTTTGTTTTTTATGGCCGTGGTGAGGTTGCCGCCGACGAAGGTGCCTTTGTAGATCTTATCATACATGTCGACAACGCAGACGTCGCGGTCGGTCAAGCACTCTATCACCCACTGGTTCGGAGTCCCGGTGCGGCCCTCGGCAGCCGCCTGAGCCATGGTCGCCTCGTAATAATCGGGACGGGTGGGGCCGTAGGCCGCCGTCACGGCGCGGCCGATGAGCTTGCAGTTGAGCTCGCCGTTTTCCTTGAACTCGGGGTGCAGGCTCTTCATCGCGAGGAACTGGTTCTCGTAGCCCTGTACAAAGATGGGCTTCCACAGCTCCTCGAGCGTCATCTTGCGCAGTTCGTCAAGGTACTTATCCGGCACCTTGGGCCGTCCGTCTGGGAAGCGCTCCCCTTTCCACTGCGGGGTCAGGGCGATTATGTCTTCACGGTTGTTGAAGCGCATGTAAGTTTTCCTCCGTATATACTGTTTATTTAAATTTCCTTATCCACGGTCTCCATTATGCCGCGCAGGTAGCCCAACGCATAGAGGCGGCCAAGCGCGTCATAGCCGGCGTTGAGTACAGTCTCCCCAGCCATCGTCGGCACATGGTCGACACGGATAGGCTCATCGACTCCGCAGTCGCGGTAAAGGCGGAGCAGACGCGGCATGTCCAGCTCGCCGTTATCGTGGAAGGTCTCGCGGAAATTCTCCTTTGTTCCGACGGCGTTTCTGAAATGAACGAACATTATCTTATCGGCAAGGCGCGGGATGACCTTGTACAGATCCTCGCCCATCATGTAGTATGTGGCCTGGCAGAAGGTGAGGCCGAGACTTGGGCTGTCGGCGACGGTGCGCACGGCCCTTTCCATGTTCTCCGCCGAGATCATGATGCGCGATACATCGCCCAGCTTCGCGATGGGCGGATCGTCCGGGTGCAGGGCGAGCTTTATCCCGTGCTTCTCCGCTTCAGGCAGGACGGCCTTGATGAAATAGGTATAATTATTCCACAGCTCCGCCTCGGTGATATGCGCGATGCCGGGGACATAGTCGGCAAGACGGAAGCCCGTGACCTTTGCTCCGCCGCGCTCGGGAAGCTCTCTCGAGGTGCGCGTCCAGCCGACATACGCCATGAAGTTGAAGCATATAGTGCGCACGTCCAGCTCGTCCATAACGGCGAACATTTTCATGACCTTATCGATACACTCGTCGCGCATCACGTCACCGGCCTTTATATGTTCATGCAGGCTGTTCGGCATCGGCTCGACCACGACGGGGCGGATGCCGTGGTCGGTAAAGCGTTTGTATACGCTTCTCCAGTGCTCACGGCAGGCGGGGTCAAACTCCGCATCCTCCGGCAGACGTATCGTGCCGTGCTCTACACCGCACTGACGCGCAAACTCCCATGTTGCGTCGGGCGTCGAACGGAAATAATCGGTAAGCAGCATGGTCATATCCTCGCACATGGCACTGAAGCGTGGGCTGCCATGCCTTCAAAATATGCGTCATTCATTTTAGGTTCTCCTTTGTATCCGGCGCTGCCGGTCATAAGGGCGGAAGCTCAGCCGAGCCGCGGCCCCTGAAAACTGTCGTCCCGTTTTATAATATCCTTTATGCCGAAGGTAAGCAGCGACACCGGCCGCGTCCACTTGAGCTTCGTTTTGCCGGCGAGATAGGTCTTGAACTCATCGACAGTACCGCCATTTATACTGGCCTTATCCACCATGTACGCGGACTGGCTGCTGACATACAGATAAATATACCGGCGATCCTCGACAAGCTTTATCAGCTGCAAGTAAGGAAGCATCTTTCCCTCTCCGCCGTCGGAAAAGCCGGTGTCCGTGAATGAATAGCTCGAGCGCGGAAAACGCCCGCCGATCTGCTCGATGATCTTGTTTGCCCGGACTCTCGGACGGAGGTTGACATTGGCGATCAGTATGCAGCCCAGTACCAGGCAGATCATCGGCGTGTACATACTCTGGTTCGCGTAAAGCCCATAGACGATAAGCGCGATGGCAATGACTATTCTTACAAGCTTGCTCTTAAATTCAAAGCAGTTGTATTGTGTCACCGACAGCTTTGTGATAGTATCCTTGTCGTGAACCATCGCGGCGGTAAACTTTTCCACAGCGCTTCTCCTTTCGTATGTTGGGGCTTATTAATAGTTTCACATCTGTTCGGCTTTTTGTCAACAGATTTCCTTTGCAATTTCACCATGTGAAACAGTGCAAAATTTGGTTGACAACACCGCGGCAATAGATAATACTATTTTCAATAAACAAAGGGGGATAGATATGCCGCAAAGGTTTTATCTCGCGTCTCAGGACAGCGCGGGGGGAATATACCTCTGCTCCATTGACGGCGCGGGGAATATAAGCACCGAGGACTTCTGTCCGCTCCCCGGCTGTGCGTGGCTCGCAATGGACGGCGGAAAGCTGTACGCCGTTCTGCGCGAACCGTTCCAGCAGCAGAGCGGAGTGGTTAGCTTTGATATCCTCCCGGACGGGAAACTTACGAATATGAGCCGCCCTCAGCCGACCCACGGCTCGATAGCCGCGTTTCTGCTTGCAGACGAAGGCCGGCTTTACTGCGCGAATTATCTGAGCGGGTCGGTCGTTCTGCTGCCGGACAGGGTCGCGGCATACAGCGGCTTTGGCCCTGTGTCGGGCAGGCAGGACTGCTCCCACCCTCACTGCGTCGCGCGCATCCCTGGCAGCGGCTTGCTCGCGGTGGCCGATCTCGGGACGGATCGCATCTATGTCTGCACAGAGGAGCTTGATACCGTCAGCGCTGCCGTGATGCCGGCCGGCAGCGGGCCGAGGCACATCGTCTTTTCCCCGGACGGGAAATATGCCTATTGTTCGCTGGAGCTGACGGGCGAGGCTGCGGTGCTGGAGCGCTGCGGCAATGAGCTGCGGTATCTCGACAGGCAGTCCGTGCTCCCCGAAGGCAGCCATGATAGCTGCACAGCTTCGGCGATACGCATCTCCGGAGACGGCAGGCGGCTCTATGTCTCGAACCGCGGGCGCGGCAGCATCTGCGTCTTTGACGTCGACGGTGCACACCTCAGCCGCGCGGGGTCCATAAGCTGCGGCAATGGTGGGCATATCAGGGAGTTCAACTTCGTCGGGCGCTGGCTGCTGTGTGCAGATGAAAAGGAGCACACCGTGAGCGTGTTCCCGCGTGATAGTGCCATAGGAAGCGCACCCGTATCCGTCAGCGAGTTCAAGCGGGTATGGTGCATCCTGCCGCTTGAGTAAGTGCTGAGCATAAAACCCTGGACACCGACAGTATCACGGTGCCCAGGGCTTTTTTACTTTATCGTATACTCGTTCACTCGGGGGCGGACGGAGCAGCCGGAGCAGCCGGGAACATTGCCGATCCCGCTCTTCAGGCACGTGCGGATAATAGGATAAGCGTCGCTGAGCAGGTACAGCCGTGATAACGCCTTGCCCACATAACCGCGCTTCTCGACCGAGCGCATGGCCTCCGTGTATCTGCCGGTATCGTCTATCGGGCATTCGCCGTCGCGCCATGACCAGGTGTCCGCCGTGCCGCGGCGGCCGTCCGGCAGCACGATCTCATAGCGTTCGCCGAACTGACGCAGGCATGGGGCGTTCTCGCAGACCTCGACGACGTGATGAAATGTATTGCGGGCAAAGTCCGTGCCGAGCATAAGGCAGTAGCCGCCGTCCTGCATGAGCCGGTGCAGCGGAGAGTCCACCCCCATGCAGCCGCTTTCAAGATGGTCGGCGGTATATCTCGCGGCGTTTTTTCCCCACGCGGCAAAGGAGTGCGTCGGGTTCAGGCTGCGCAGAACGCCGTCGCGTTTTCTGAAGCGTTCCGGTATCGCGCCGTTTACTGTCGGTGTGCTGCGCGGGTCAAATATCTCGCCCGCCCAATACGCCCTGCCCTGGTTGAAGGCTGGCATCAGGATAGTGCCGCTGCTGCCGACGGCCTCCATGAGCGCATCAATGACCGTGTCCGCCCCGCCCTCGATATTGCCGAGCTTGCTCAGCGAACTGTGCACCATTATGTTCATCCCTTTTTTGACGCCGAGCGCCTGAAGATCATGCACGAGCTTGTCCTTGCCGATGGAATCGGCCTGCGCTTTGTCCGCACTCAGAGCCGACAGCCGACGGCTTATCTCATTTGCAGCGGTGCGTCCGGCCTTGAGCACCATGCTCCGGTACTCGGGGCTGTCCTTCTCGTTCGAGTAGAGTATGCCTAGCGCCGCGACAGTCTTGTTCCCGTCAAGCACGCGGAAGGCGTAGGACTGGGTGTGCTGCACATCGACCGACACATATGAGTATCCGTTCTGGCGTATGGTCTTGAGCTCCTCCCGGAACTCCGGTGTCACCTCAAAGGGCGAATAGTTCGGATCATTGCAGCGGCGGTTGATGGTATAGTTAAAGGCCTCGGTGTCCTGATACGCGAGCAGCAGGCGGCCCGTTGCGGTCGTCTCGATATAGCCTTGGATGATCGAGCCGTCGCTCATGGGTAGTATGCCGGCGTCGTCAATATGGTAAACAATGAACTTCCGCCCGTTGCAGAGAACGGAGATAAAAACCGTGGCTCCGGTCTGCTTGCGCAGCCATTTGAGGACCGAGGAGGATATCTTTATAAGTGTTCTGTGATAGCCGCCGTAGCGCGAGAGCATGTACGCCCACGGTCCGAGCCGGTAACCCTCCTTGCGGGATACCCTCTCTACGTAGAACGACTCGCACAGCGTATCGACGATATGCGCGCAGGTGGATTTGTTCAGCCCGGTCTTTTCCGCAAGCTCGCTGAGCATGATAGGCTCGTCGCTGTTTTCGGAAAGCACGGTAAGAATGTCCATGGCTTTTTTTACGGATTGTATCATTCCGGAATCCTCGCTTTGCGTTTCTTATTATGAAATATAGTGCTTTAGCTGGCAAAAGTCAATGCGTTCGGCTGCCGCAGGGCTGGTCAATACAGTAAAAAATCAACACTGATTTTTATTGAAATTGACGAATTGCATAATCGCTGTGAAAACAAAAACAAAAAAGTCCAGTAAAATCAAGGGCTTTGAATAGTTTCACAATATGAAATTTGTTGATTGTTGATAAGCGATGCTTTATAG
>CAKTPC010000135.1 GCA_934590505.1 uncultured Oscillospiraceae bacterium | reverse complement strand
TGGGACGATCCGCGCATGCCGACCCTGTGCGGCCTGCGCCGCCGCGGGTACACCAGCGCGTCTATCCGTGAGTTCTGTGACCGCATAGGCGTGTCGAAGGTCCCGTCGACGGTCGACCTTGCGCTGCTTGAAAGCTGCCTGCGTGACGACCTCAACGCGAACGCCCGCCGTGTCATGGCCGTGCTCACCCCCGTGAAGCTCACTGTCACCAATTACCCCGTCGGCAAGAGCGAGACTCTCACTGTTGAGAATAACCCCCTCCGCCCCGAGGACGGGACAAGAGAGCTCAGTTTCTCGCATGAGCTTTGGATTGAAGCGGACGACTTCATGGAGGAACCCGCACCGAAGTACAAGCGCATGTACCCCGGCAATGAGGTCCGCTTGAAGGGTGCGTATCTCGTCAAGTGCACCGGCTGCATCAAGGACGCTGACGGCAATGTCATCGAAGTTCTCTGCGAGTATGACCCCGACAGCCGCGGCGGAGATCCTGCCGACGGACGCAAGGTCAAGGGCGCAACGATCCATTGGGTCGACGCCGCTACCGCTGCTGACGCAGAGGTGCGCGTTTACGGCAACCTCTTCAGCGATCCCGACCCCGACGGTCCGGACAAGAACTTCCTTGACTATCTCGATCCCGACAGTCTGAACATTCTCACCGGCTGCAAGGTCGAGCACAGCCTTGCCGAAATGCCCATGCCCGAAAAGGGTAAGGACTCCACCGGCCTGCAGTTCATGCGTCAGGGCTACTTCTGCCTTGATAACCGCGACGCAAAGCCCGGCCATCTGGTCTTTAACCGCTCCGTCGCCCTCAAGGACAGCTTTAAGAAATAAGGGCCTGATATAATAACTGCCGCTTCTCTTTCGGGAAGCGGCAGTTTCTTATGTTCATATTATATACGGCACTGTGAACACGGAGACATTTCTGTATCTCTCAAGCTTCTTGCTGAGACGCTGCGTTGTTTGGTTATGCAGCAGCTTCTTCAGCGGCGAGGTCACAACAAGCGCGCCCATCATGACCGTAAGGTTCTCATGCTCGTGAAGCTGCGCCGCCTCATTTTCGACATGCTTTATAAGCACCTCGTTTACATTGCGGTACGCCGTAACATCATACACGAACTCCGCATTGAGGTCAAGCTCGTCAAGCTGCGCCTTTAGTCTGCGCGCCTTCTGCTCATCGTCCGTCACGTTATACAGCTCTATCTCGGAAAAGCCGCAGCTGAGCGCACACCTGAGTGTTTTCACAAACGAGCGGTTAAGCGTCTGCACAGGGATGATGATCTTGCCCGGCATGATATAGCGCAGCATATCGCGCGCATCGTCCGTGCTGCGCAGTGTGAGGTCTGCGGAGACCTCCGCGTAATGCTTCTTGATAGACTTCATCACGTATACCAGCAGTGGGATGAGTATAACGACGACCCATGCACCTTCGGTGAAGCGCGTAATCGCAATGACAAGACACACCACTGCGCACACGACCGTGCCGAGTGCGTTGATGACCGCCTTATGGCGCCAGCCCGGAGTCTTGAGCTTGACCCAATGGGCAAGCATACCGGCCTGCGAGATCGTAAACGAGATGAACACTCCCGTCGCATAGAGCGGCAGCAGCGTATGTGTGTCGGCATCGAAGAGGAAGATTAGAGCCGAGGATGCGAAAAATATCAGCAGCACGCCGTTTGAGAAGTTCAGCCTTGCGCCGCGCTGGGTATAGCGGCGCGGCATGTACCCGTCGCGCGCGACCATTGCGAGCAGCAGCGGCATACCGGCGTAGGCCGTGTTCGCCGCGAGAGAAAGGATAACGACCGTCGCGATTTGGAACACGTAGAAGTACACATTCCCGCTGCCGAACACTGCAGAGGCAAGGCTCGCGACAGCGGTGACGCCTTCCTGCGGGACGATGTGATAAATATCCGTCAGCACGGCGATGCTTATAAAGGTCACGCCTACTGTAAGCGCCATAAGGCCAAGGACTCTTTTTGCATTCTTTGCCGACGGATCGCGGAAGGACGGCACACCGTTGCTCACAGCCTCGACACCGGTCAGCGCAGTGCAGCCGGAAGCGAAGGCGCGCAGGATGAGAAACACCGTCACGTCCCCCGCCGTTTCGATGACCGCCGTCGGCTCCGGCGGCTGGTACCCGAACACGAACACGCGCACAAATCCCGTCACGATAAGCGCAAGGATCGAGAAGATGAAGAAATACGTGGGTACTCCGAACATGACAGCCGATTCGCGCATGCCTCTGAGATTGCCCCATGTGAGGATGCAAACGATAACAAAGGCGATCCACGGCTTGTACGCGGCAAGCTCCGGGAAGGCAGACGCCACCGCTGCCGCGCCCGAGCAGCTCGACACCGCAACGGTCAGGATGTACCCGACCAGCAGCGACGACGCCGCAGTAAGCCCCGGCGCTTCGCCGAGGTTGTCCGCACCGACAATATATGCGCCGCCGCCCTGCGGGTAAGCATCTATCGTCTGCCGGTAGCAGAACACAAGGATGAGCAGCAGCACAATGATCGCGCACATGACGTACACAAGGGTATGCGCGGCAAGCAGCCCCATCACCGGCAACAGCACCATGAGCACTTCCTCGCCGGCATAAGCCACAGAGGAGATAGTGTCGCTGGAATAGATCGGCAGCCCCCAAAGAACGCCGAACTTTTCACCGCCAAGATCGGAGTCCTTCAAGGGCTTGCCGATAAAGATGTCGCGAAGCCTGTTTTTCATTTTTTAGGTAACCTCCACCCGCCGCCCATCAAGCCTTTCTGATCGGCAGTCAAAATAAAAACGCTGTGCTTTCCTGAAACACAGCGCAATGAAACCGTATGCGGGCGTAGCTACACCTTTATCCGCTCTCTTACGCTGACGAGATTAGCTGTCGGGTTCGAGGAAGAGAGTCCCCTATCGCAATGCGAATACACCCCAAGGACGTGCCATAGTATGGTCGCCGTCCAATCGGACAAAATGTCCGGTCCGGTTCTCCCGCTGCCGCGGAATGCGGCATTAAGCATATTTCAGGCGCAATATAGCAGATTTATCCGAGTTTGTCAATAGACATTTCTTAGCGTCTTCTTAACACCATACGAGTAAAAATGCCGGGATGATGCTCCCGGCATTTTTATGTATTATTAGAATTTTGCGATGATGTCCTTGATCTTGTCAAAGAAACTCGACACGGAGGTGACGACCTTCTTCACCGTTTCGACGAAGCCGACGACCTTGGTCTTTGCGTCGGACACTTTCTGTAGTGTTCCCTGTACCTCCTCCACCCTCGCCTTGAGCGAGTCTGCATCAAGCCCTTCGAGTGAGCGGCACAGGTCAATGAGCTGCTGTATCTGAGTGTTGGTCAGCGAGACATTGTAGCGCCCAGCGATATCGATGATCTCTGTGCGTATCTCGTCGTCGGTCATCTTCTGCGTTTCATCGAGCATGAGCTTCAGGTCATTTACGATGGAGGTCGAATCCATGCTGCCTATCTCGTTTGCAAGCTCGCCGGTGATGGTAAGCTCCTGCGTGCTGACAAGCTTTGCCAGATCGTCCAGCTTTTTGCCGGTCATGTCCTCATAGGCCTTATATACGCCTGTAAGCGCCGCGGTGCCGCTGACCTCAAAGGGCGCAGCGACGATGATGCGCGCATCGGTTATGCCCGCCGTCGCAAGCGCGCTTATATACATTTCACCGGTGCACCAAGTGATGTTGCTCGTGGTGACGTCCATGCCGCTGCCCTCGGGCAGAAGCTCGACATACACGCAGGAAATGGACCTCGTGCCGATAAGGCTCTCGTCCACATAGCCTTGGAGCCACTGGCGCTCCTCGCCGTTTGTAACGCGCAGCTCGATCGCGTCTCCGCGCTTTATACCGAAGGCGTTATACACTGCGGCTATCTGATCGTCCGTGAGGTCCGCGCCGATGACCGCGCGGCTCTGTATATTCTCGGCATAGGCCGGGACTATCATCCCGACCGCCATTACGATTATAAGTAAGATAGTAATAAGCTTTTTCATTTTTGTCTCCCCTTTCAGAGCTCGTTTATAGAGACGAATAGTTCTTCATTTTGTTCCATATATTCAATCCGTGGCATACATTACCACATGTCCGCCGTTAAATAAAGCCTTTTTTGTGAATCTTAATATTTATGTTCAGTACAATTTCTTCCTATATCAGCAATTTCATATGGAGCTGGCTGTTTTTCCCTGGGCTTATAGTCTGCGCCGGGGCACTTACCGTCAGCTGTCGTGCTCTGCAATTCAGGCGTTTCGGCCTTGCGATGCGCCTGACCGTTGGCAGCATATGTCTGCGTCCGGCGGAGCGCAAAAGCGGAACCGTCACGCCGTTTCAGGCCGCCGCGACCGCGCTCGGCTCAACGGTCGGCACAGGCAATATAGTCGGCGTATCGCAGGCCATCGCCATGGGCGGTCCGGGGGCGCTGTTCTGGCTGTGGGCAGCGGCGCTCATCGGGATGATCGTAAAATACGCCGAGGTCGCCCTCGCGATATATTACCGCCGCGGGAGCATCGGCAGCGGACCGATGGATTATATCACCCACGGTCTCGGCAGACCACACCTTGCGCGCGTCTACGGCGTGCTTGTCACGCTCTCCGCCTTCTGCATGGGCAATCTCGTGCAGGTCAGCAGCATTGCAGATTCCTTCGTCCGTGCCGTCGACGCGTGTACCGTTGGCCCGATGCCAAGCCCCGCCGCTCTGCGCTTCGCGCTCGGTCTCGTCCTCGCCGCCGTCACGGCGCTGCTGCTCTCAGGCGGCGCGGGACGGGTCGGCACGGCGGCGGAAGCTATGGTTCCGCTGATGAGTCTGCTGTTCATCGCCGCCTCAATAGCGGTCGTCGCGGTAAACCATAGCAGGATATCCGGTGTTATGTCAGCCGTATTTATTGAAGCCTTCCGCCCCGGCGCGATCACCGGCGGTATCTGCGGCGTCACAACGGCGCAGTGCATACAGTGGGGACTGCGGCGCAGCGCCTTTTCCAACGAAGCCGGGCTCGGCACTGCCGCCATCGCCCACGCCGCGGCTGACACGGACGATCCTGCCGCTCACGGCATGTGGGGCATCTTCGAGGTCTTTGCCGACACTATAGTTATCTGCACCTGCACCGCGCTTGCGATCCTTTGCAGCGGCGTCAATATCCCATGGGGCAGCGTCACCGGGACGGAGGTGTATCAGTCCGCCCTCGCGTCCGTGTTCGGCGCGCGTACTTCGGCGGTATTCATGGCCGTCACCATCTGCCTTTTCGCCTACACGAGCGTAATGGGCTGGGCAGTCTACGGCAGCCGCTGCGCCGAGTACATAAGCGGCAGACGCGGAGCCGCTCTCTACGGTTTTCTGTTCCCGTGCGTCTGTCTATGTGGATGTGTTATGTCAACCAAAGGCGCGTGGCAGATCGCAGACCTGATAAACGC
>CAKTPC010000134.1 GCA_934590505.1 uncultured Oscillospiraceae bacterium | reverse complement strand
AGACGCTCTCTCATAACGGAATCGTTGAATACATTGCAGCCGAAAATCTCAGTGACTGTGCTCATGAACTTACCTCGTCTTTCTTCCCGGGGCGCAGCGCCAACGGGATCAAAAATAAAAATCGGCAAAGATGCCATGCAATACTGCACGACGCCTTTGCCGTTTCAATATGTGCGGATTATAGTGCGCTTTCGCTAATTTGTCAAGCCCCTTTTTGTAGACTTCGGCAAAAATTTTTGCACTGCGGCGGACAGGCCTTACAGGCGCTGACTCCCGGCGAGGGCACGGTTCTTGTACTCGGTCTCTCCTGTCACGTCCCTGAGTATCTCTATCTCCGGCGGGAGACAGCCTGTGTCCGCACCGTAGGCAAAGAGGATGGCCTTATCGGAGCTGAAGGGATAGACGTCCAGCTCCATGCGCCGCTTGTCATATGTAAAGCTGTATTTCTGCTTTATGACGCTGTGCAGGGAGACGTCCGCCTCCATGAGATATGCCACGTATTCCTTCTCGGAGATGGGCTTCTCGGTGACCCAGCGCGTCCCGTCCGGTGCGATGCGCTTCTCGGTATAGAAGTACAGATAGCCGCTGCCGTTCTTCTGCTGGCGTATGCGGCGCTCGGTGTCCTGCCTGACGGGGACAAGATAGGTCTGCATCATCTCGGCAGGCGCAGCGCCGTAGAGCTTTTCGAGCGCAGCGCAGTCGGGCATGGAGACAAGGTACTTCTTCTTGCCCGGTTCAGGCGCAGCCTGACCGATTATGCGGTATATCTGCGCGATAGCGCGGTCGATCTTGTCCTCAAAATTCACGGAGTTGTCAATAACGTAGACCGCGGGGTGGCCGCTCCACGCGCGCAGGGTGAGATCGTCCTTCTCGCGCGCGACCTCGACCGTCTCATAGCGCGCAGCGTTTCCGTAGTTATATGCAAACTCCGCGCCCTTGGCGCAGGTGACGAGGTGGAGCACGGCATCATACCCGGAGAGCACCTCCTGCTCGGTCTTGCCGAAATGGGCAAGGGTCTTTGCAAACTGCGCGTCAGATATATACGCCTTGTCGTCAAGCACGGCGCGGTCATATATAATAAGGATCTTGTCCTCCGGTACCAGCTCCGCTCCCTTGAGGGCGAGCCGCTCCTTGTGCAGCTGATCCTCAATGACGAAATACTGGAAATCCTCCATGCTGACGCAGCTGCCGAAGGGACGGATGCCGAAACCGGAGATAAGCTCCGTCGCCGTCTCGGGTATGGTGATGACCTTCCAGCCATCCTCCTGCCTAAACTCCTTGAGGATACGGCTGATGAGCGTGGTTTTTCCTGCGGCGGGGCCGCCGGTAAGAACGATGCGGGTGATGCTTTTGGGCATGTGCGCTCCTCCAATCCGGTGTCGTATGCCGGTAAACATTCTGGTTTTACACAAAAATTATAGCATTTTCGCATTTTCTGTCAAGGCTTTTCAGAATGCACCGGCAACACCGTGTTTGTTCCTGTCAACTGATGGCAGATTTGCCGTATATTTGACCGCGGCGCCCCGGGTATCCCCGCACCCAGAAGCAAAATTGGGGCAAAAGTGGGGAATAAACGCCGAAAAAAAGCGCAAAACCGGCCCTCTGGGCACGACAACCCTTGACTAAAATGCAATTTAGATGTATTATCTATTAGTGGTTTAGTATCCATTTCTATTGAAAATAGAACGGAGGAACTTGTATGAGCATGATTCCTGAAGTAAAATGCCGCCGCTGCGGTGCGACATTTTCTTCCATGCGCAGCCGCTGCCCCAACTGCGGCACCCGAAGGGTCGCACAGAGCGGGCGCGCACCAAGCACCACGCCGGGAACGGTCAAGGGTACTGCTTCCTATGAGCGTGCTGAAACGAACACAAAATGGCAGATGATATTCGGCTTGATCCTTGTCGTTGCGGTTATCCTGGCCGTCATCGTTATGGTCAGCACCAGCCTTGACGGCAGTGATTCGAGCAACAAGCCCTCGGCGATCACTCCCCCCGTTGTGACGGATTACGTCCCCATCATTGAAGCCGCACCTACGGCCGAGCCGACACCGACGCCGACTGTCGAGAGCATCAAGATCTTCTTCTACACCGACGAAAAGAAGGAGGACTTCACGATGCATGTCGGCGAGACGGTTGACCTGACCGCTCAGGTCCTTCCGCTCACGATCCAGGGTGTCAAGGTCGAATGGACCAGCGCAAACACTGATTGTCTCACGGTCACCTCAAAGGACGACCTTAACTGCACGGTCGAGTGCATCGGAAACATCTCCGGCGGCGTTAAGCTTACCGCAAGCTGCCTCGGTGTTGAAAAGACCCTCACGGTCTACTGCCTCGAGTGATCAGAATAATGTGTTCGGAGAGTTCCGGAGGCCGTTTGGCCTCCGGAATTTTTCTCGCTTTCCACAGAAACGGACCGCTGAATTTGTACGATTCTTCAAAATTTTAGATTTCTTGCGATTACCCCTATGCAAACCGGCATTTTTGCCATATAATGGTATAAATACCGTAGGGTGATTGGAGCACAGCACTGTGCGGTATAAGATAGGCCGCCGGTCAGGCCGCGAATGCACATCCTCGCGGCGGGCACAGGGAGGTCTGTCACGTCTGGACGGGGATACCGCAAGTCCCCGTCCTTTCTTATACCTATTACCGAGACGCGAAGTGCCTATACTTCTGCCCCTCGTAACTCAAATCGGAGCCCAGCGAAGCGGGTTCGATTTGAAAAGGAAGAATAATATCGCCGGTCGATGCAGTGCCGCTTGCGGCGCGGCATGACCTTGCGATGTTACTCTGATGCTGTGCAATATGTAGAAAAATGCGCCTGCATTTTTAGCTGTTTTGTCAGGATAAGTAAAATATAAAAAAGGCACTTGACAGCCGCGGCTTACGGTGCTAAAGTACGCCCATCAAACGAAAGGAGATACAGCAGATGTTTGAACACTTCGCAAACCGCTTCAACACCACCGGCTCATGCGCTCGCGCAGATGAGTCCGCTGCTGCATGCTCTTCTCGCCAGCAGTCCGCCGACTGCACCAATACCGCCCTCCTGCTTACTAAGGACACTGTTAACGCAGTGTCCATTTTTGTTGCCGCCGTACGAGTTATTACCGTATCCATATGCATAATTATAAGCATAATTAGCGGCGCAGATTGCAGGCGACCGGTTTTGGCAGCGGTGCGATGATTTGATATTTCAGTATACTTCAAATCAGCCCCGACCAATTCGGTCGGGGCTGATTTTTTGTATAAATATATTCCAGATAGGAGAACAAAAAGATGAAAAAGTTTATGGCTCTTGTTTTGGTTGCAGCAATGTGCATGTGCCTGTTCGCAGGCTGCGGCAGCAGCAACAGCGGCGCTGCCGCAACTGAGGCTCCCGCGGAAGCCTCCGGCAGCAATACATTTAAGATCGGCGGCAGCGGTCCTCTGACCGGTGACGCAGCTATCTACGGCACCGCAGTCAAGAACGGCGGCCAGATTGCAGTCGATGAGATCAACGCCAACGGCGGCATCAACGGCTACCAGGTCGAGTGGAAGTTCGAGGACGACCAGGCCGACAGCGAGATCGCGGTCAACGCCTACAACAACCTGATGGACTGGGGCATGCAGGTCATGGCCGGCCCCACCACCACCGGCTCCTCCATCTCCGTTTCCACCAAGTGCAATGAAGAGCGCGTGTTCATGATGACCCCGTCCGCCTCCTCCTCTGACGTCACCGCCGGCAAGGACAACGTATTCCAGCTCTGCTTCACCGACCCCAACCAGGGTGCAGGCTCCGCGTCCTACATCGCAGCCAACATGCCCGAAAGCAAGATCGCCGTTATCTACCGCAACGATGACGCTTACTCCCAGGGCATCCGCGATAAGTTCGTTTCCACCGCAGCCGAGAACGGCCTTGAGGTCGTCTACGAAGGCACCTTCACCAAGGACACCGCGACCGACTTCTCCGTCCAGCTCAATGCAGCTCAGGCTGGCGGCGCAGACCTCGTCTTTCTGCCCATCTACTACCAGCCCGCATCCGTTATCTTCTCCCAGGCAAAGGCCATGGGTTATGAGCCGACCTTCTTCGGTGTCGACGGCATGGACGGCATCCTGACCCTCGAAGGCTTTGACACCTCACTTGCAGAGGACGTCATGGTCCTGACCCCGTTCTCCGCTGACGCGCAGGACGAGCAGACCCAGAGCTTTGTAAACGAGTACAAGGCAAGATTCAATGACGTTCCCAACCAGTTCGCAGCCGATGAGTACGACGTTATCTACGCGCTGAAGGCCGCTCTCGAAGCCGCCAACTGCACTCCCGACATGAGCACCGAGGAGATCTGCGATGCACTTGTTTCTGCATTCCAGAGCCTGGCCTTCGATGGCCTGACCGGTAAGGGCATGACCTGGAACGCCGAGGGCGAGGTCAGCAAGATGCCCGCCGCCGTCATCATCAAGAACGGCACCTACGTCTCCGAAGGGCTCGCAGCAGCTGAGGAATCTCCCGCAGATGCTGAGGAGACCGAGGCTCCCGCAGAGACAGAAGCAACTGCCGAGCCCGAGGCAAGCCCTGCAGCATAAGCAACATCGGGTATTAAACCACAACTCAACAAAGGCAGCCGGGGGATCATCCCCCGACTGCCGACAGGCGTCTTATCATCTGCGGCAGTTGCAGAGGCGGCATGGCCCCTGCCGACTGTGCAAATGCCGCAGCCGCATCAGAATAATACCGCAAGATCATGCCGCACCGCAGGCGGCACGGCATTGACCGGCGATATTATTCTTCCTTTTCAAATCGAACCCACTTCGTTGGGCTTCGATTTGAGTATATCAGCTATTAGAAACAGAAGAGGTACGTTATGGAATTTCTGTCATATCTCATCAGCGGTATCAGTCTCGGCAGCGTGTACGCGATCATCGCGCTGGGCTATACCATGGTTTACGGCATCGCCAAGATGCTGAACTTCGCCCATGGCGACGTTATAATGGTCGGCGGCTACGTGTCGCTGATGGCGGTCAGCTCGTGGGGACTCCCCGCGTGGGCGGCAGTGCTCGTTGCGATGGTCGTGTGTACGGTGCTCGGCGTTATCATCGAGGGTCTGGCGTATAAGCCGCTGCGTGCTGCTCCGTCGCTCGCGGTGCTTATCACCGCTATCGGCGTGAGCTATTTCCTCCAGAACTCCGCCCTGCTCATCTGGGGCGCAAACCCCAAGGCATACAGCCCCGTGGTCGAGGGCGCGTTCAAGCTCTTCGACGGCAAGCTCACGATCTCCTACATTGCGCTTTTAACGGTCGTGATGTGCCTTGTCATCATGGCGGCGTTGACCTTCTTCACCGGAAAGACCAAGATGGGCAAGGCTATGCGCGCCGTGTCCGAGGATAAGGCAGCAGCACAGCTCATGGGCATCAATGTCAACAGCACCATTTCCCTCACCTTCGCCATCGGCTCGGCTCTCGCGGCGATCGCGGGCGTGCTGCTCTGCTCGTCCTACACCTCCCTCATGCCGACGACCGGCTC
>CAKTPC010000133.1 GCA_934590505.1 uncultured Oscillospiraceae bacterium | reverse complement strand
GGCTTTGAGGAGGTCTGGAAGCGCGTGAGCGCGGGGCGCGCAAAGCCCAAGGCTCCCGCGGGGCTCATGCCGGGGAAACAGCAGAAGAGCAAGGCCGTCAGGTTCTGCGGCGATGCGCCGCGGCGCGGCTGAGCCTATTCGTCCCCGGCGGCGATCCAGCCGTTTTCCTCCAGCTTTTCAAGCAGCTCTCCCCACAGCTCGACCGTGCGGAAGCGCAGCTCATAGCCGTCCTGCCGGGTTATGATGGCATAGTCCTCGATGCTCATTGCCCGCTCCACCTGCTCAGACTGCACCGCCGACAGACACACTGGCGGGAACACGATGCACCACCAGTTGTGCCCCTCACCCTCGCCGAGTATAACGCGCAGGGATTCGTACCGCCCTGCCGGAAGCGTGAAGCCCTCATATTCGCGGCTGGGGTATAGCTCCGTGCCGAGGCTGACGGTGACCTTGCGTCCCTCGGCCGCTGAGGCCGCGGCGCGGCTTATGCCGTCAAGCTCGCGGCTCAGCACCGCGCGGGCTTCGGCAGGGCTGTCGGAGCCGTCGAGCCGGGGCGTGATGTATTCAAGCACGGCGTCGCGCACGCGAAGCTTGAGGGTCTGCTCATAAGCATCGTCCGAGACGGCGAGCACGTGCAGACGCACAAGGTCCGCGCTGATGGCGCTGCTGCGCCCCTGCGCCCAGACTGCCGCACACAGGCACACGCACAGAGAAACGAGCGCCGAAATTTCCCATATCCTCAAAAACCTGCTCTTATCCATAGAAAAACCGCCTTACCGTATGTAATGATACATACAGTATTGACGGTTTTTTCCTATCTAAACCAACTTTTTAAAGTACGCCCACGCAAGCTGCGCTCTCACAGAAGCCATACTCCGCGCGCAGCTTTTCGCGCACAGCTGAAATGTCCCTGTCCGGCTCGAACACGCCGAACACCGCAGAGCCTGTGCCGGTCATCACCGCGCCGAGTGCGCCGTGATCGAGCATGGTACTTTTTATATCCGCGACGGTGCGCATGCGGCGGTCGTCAACGTCCTCAAAGACGTTATACATACGGCGGCTCATCTGTGCAAGCTGCCCCTGCCTGATCGCCTCGACAAGTCCCGCCGTGTCGGGATGGCAGCGCAGCTTTATCTCGTCGAGCTTTCTGAACAGCTCCGGAGTGGATATCGAAAACTCGGGCTTACATATAATGAAGCGGCAATCCGGCATATCCGGGAGCGCTTCGAGCTTTTCGCCGCGCCCGGAGGCCAGCGCCGTGCCGCCCCAGACGCAGAAGGGCACGTCCGAGCCGATACGCTCGCTCAGGCGGCGCAGCTGTTCGCGGTCCAGAACATCGCCGTACAGCCGGTTGAGCGCACGCAGCACAGCTGCCGCGTCCGACGAGCCTCCGCCCATGCCCGCGCCGACCGGGATGCGCTTGTTTATCTCAATGAGCATGCCCTGACCGGTGTGCCCCGTCTCCTCAAGGAAGCACAGCGCCGCCTTCACGGCAAGGTTCCGCTCATCGCCGGGGATGAAGCGCAGGTTGCTGCGTGCGCGCACGCGGTCTCCCCCTGCGAGCGTGACCGTTATCTCATCGCACAGCGAGACGGTCTGCATAACCATGAGCATGTCATGATAGCCGTCCTC
The DNA here is from genome assembly GCA_934590505.1 of uncultured Oscillospiraceae bacterium. Classification (GTDB taxonomy): domain Bacteria; phylum Bacillota; class Clostridia; order Oscillospirales; family Oscillospiraceae; genus Limivicinus. Next base: position 3,904 of record CAKTPC010000133.1, on the reverse strand, counting down.
CCGGCGCTCGGTAACGTCAAGGGATATATTGAGCTTGGCATAAGCTTTTTCACTTGTCGCTGCCATGCGCTCACCCCTTGCTGTACACGCGCAGCTCGTATGGGCGCGCGGTGAAGCCGTTGCCGATAACAAAGCAGCCGTCATAGTTTGAAAGCTCCAGCGTCCAGTCACCAAGCATGATGCCCTCCGGTGCGTCAAAGCGCGTGAACTCCTGGGCAAAGCAGCATATCACCAGCAGGCGCTTGTCCCCATAGCGGCGCTCATATACATAGAAGTTCTTGTCTTTGGGATTATATTCCTTATACGTGCCGTAGAGCGCGACGCCGTTGCTCTTCCTGAAGGCCAGCAGACGCCGGTAGAAATTCAGGAGCGACCTGGGGTCGTCCTCCTGTGCTTCAACGTTTATCTGCTTATAGTTGGGATTCACGCTGAACCACGGCTCAGCGGTGCTGAAGCCGGCGTTCTCCGCGTCCGACCACTGCACAGGTGTGCGCGCGTTCTCGCGCGTCGCGCGCTGGATGAGCTTCAGGACGGACTTTTTCGGCAGGAGCTTCGATGCGATGCGGGCGATATTGAAGGTCGCCACATCCTTATACATATCGAGCCTCGGCAGGGCGATATTCGTCATGCCGATTTCCTGCCCCTGATAGATAAAAGGCGTGCCGCGCTGGAGAATGTACATGGCGGCGAGCATCTTCCCGCTCTCGTCATGGTACTTCTCGCTGCCGTAGCGGCTGATGATGCGCGGATGGTCATGGTTCTCGATGTACAGAGCATTCCAGCCGCGCCCCTCGAGCTTGAGCTGCCAATCGGTGAAGGCCCTTTTCATCTTCACAAGATTGAACTTAGTCGGAAGGACTTCATTATAAAAGCAGTCCGCCTCCATGTGCGAGAAGGCGATCATCTCATCGAGCACGTGTTCCGGCCCCTCGGTGACATAGCTGAGCGCGACATCCGCCGTGGTCATCGGGCTTTCGCCGACGACAAAGCAGTCATAATTACTGAACACATCGCGCTTGAATTCCTTGAGATAGGCATGAACCTCCGGACGGTTGGAGTAATACTTCATGCCGTTTGCCGCGGGGAGCTTCGGATAGGCATCCGGCAGGCCGGGGGCCTTGGAGACAAAGGTTATAACATCCTCGCGGAAGCCGTTGACGCCCATATCCAGCCAGAAGCGCAGGATCTTTTTGACCTCCTCGCGCACGGCGGGATTATCCATATTGAGATCCGGCTGTTTTTTTGCGAACAAATGCAGATAAAATTCGTCTAAGTTACTGTCATATTCCCACGCGCCGCCCTCAAAGAGACTCGTCCAGTTATTCGGCGGGAGGAGCTTTTTCCCGTTTATCCTGCCGCGGCGGCCGGGACGCCAGAAATAATAATCATGGTAAGGGCTGTCCTTCGACTTGCGGCTCTCCTTGAACCACGGGTGCTCATCCGAGCTGTGGTTCACGACGAGGTCCATGAACACCCGCAGACCGCGCTCATGCGCACCGTCGAGCACCTGACGGAACACGTCAAGGTTGCCGTAATCCGGATGGATGTTCATATAGTCGGAAATGTCATACCCATAGTCGGCATTCGGCGAAGGGTACAGGGGCGAAAACCAGATCGCGTCCACGTTCAGGCTCTTTATATAATCCAGCTTCGACAGTACGCCCCACAGATCGCCGATGCCGTCGCCGTTGCCGTCGCAGAAGCTGCGCGGCCAGATATGATACACGGACATCTCCTTATACCACGGCGTAAAAGCCATAATACCCCTCCTCCGCCGACCCGCGCGGCCGGTCGATATACTCTCTTATGCTTTATATATTAGCACATATAAGGCCCGTTCTCAACAAATATATTTCTTTCCGTGAACTGCGGGAACGGAAAGGAACGGAATATAATTAACATCTGCTATGTTGACAAAAGACCGATTTTGTGCCATTATGCTCTCTGAATATGAACATGATTTTGGCTTTGTGTCTTATGTTTGTGTTTGAAAGGATCTGCTTCTGACTATGAAAAAATTTCTGACCTCACTGGCTCTTGCTCTGCTGGTCGTCTTTCCGGCGCTCCCCCACGCTTACGCCGAAGAGTTTGTCCCCCTTGGAAGCTACGCTGCCGGTGATACTCTCAACTGCTATATAAGTAATGTAGACGCCGGGGCGCAGGTCGTCTCTCTCGATCTGCCCATGGGCTGCACGCTGGTCGACGACTTCAGCGGCAGCACGCGCCGTCTCCTTCTCGGCGGAGCCGCGACCTCAGCCGGACAGTATGATTTCTCCATCCAGGTCAGCGGCGTCGAGAACTACACCATAAACTGCTCGATAGACCTCACGCCCGCTCTGCCTAGTATCCAAACCTGTCAGGACGTCACCTGCGCGCCCGGCAGCAGCGTCCTGCTCTCTGTCAGCGCATCGACCACGGACGGCGGCAGCCTGAGCTATCAGTGGTACACCGGCGTCGGCTTCACAAGCATCCCCATCAGCGGCGCGACCGATCCGGTCTACTCTCCCGACACCTCCGCCGTCGGTACTACATACTACACCTGCAGCGTCACGAACACGAATAACGGTCTTTCTGTCAGCGCGATGAGTGAGCCGATGATCGTCAACGTGGCAACGCCGAAGGTCGTGTCCATCTCCATTGACGGCATGCCCTCAACGACGCGGTACAAGGCAGGCGATGCGCTCAACCTCAGCGGCATGCGCCTTCAGGTCAATTATGACAACGGCAGCAGCGAGATCGTCTCCCAGGGCTACACCGGGGAACCCAGTGTTTTTAACGAGGCCGGGACACAGACTGTGACTATACGCTACGGCGGCGCGGTGTGCTATTTCTACGTCACGGTAGAGAACAATGAAGCCTCCGTTGACGGCATCGGTGTCGTCACCCTGCCGAAAAAAACGCAGTACAAGGTCGGCGACAATCTTGAGACCGAGGGGCTTTCTATCCGTGCCTACGCCGGGAATACCCACTATGACATTTCTTCCGGGCTTGACTGCTCGCCCACGGTGCTCAATACTGCCGGCAGCCAGACCATAACCGTTACCTACGCCGGAAAGACCTGCACCTTCACGGTCAAGGTCGCCGAGGAAAAAGAGGTCATCCAGACCGTGACCGTGGCAGCGCGCCCGACGAAGGTCGAGTACGCCGTCGGCGACAGGCTTGACAGCACAGGGCTCACCCTCCGTGTCGTCACTAACAAAGGAACAAAGGAGGTCACCTCCGGTTTCACCTGCACGCCCAAGGTGCTCACAACTGCCGGGACGCAGACCGTGACGGTCGTATACGGGCAGTACACCTGCACCTTTGACGTGACCGTCAAGACTGCGGCGTCTCCGAGTCCCTCGCCGACGCCCACACCCACGCCGTCGGCTTCGCCCGCAGCGTCCGCGTCTCCGTCCGTCAGCCCCGGTGCGGTATCTCCCAGTCCCTCGGCAGGCCGTCACGATAACAGCAGCAATCCTGTGAGCGCGGTAGTAAAGGTCGGGCTCATCGTCGCGGTGCTGGCCCTGGCAGGGCTCGCAGGCTGCGTCTACGTGCTCCAGAAGAAGGGCAATGTCGACTTCCTGTCCATGTTCACGGGTAAGAACAAGCAGGACCGTGGCAAACATTGATGATGTATTTGCAAAGGATGCGCCGGAAAGTTTTCCCGCGCATCCTTTTTTCTTGCGTGCAGCGGCAAGCTGTTTTATAATCAAAGTATATGAATGGTGGAGGCGGTGACGGCCGTGCAGCTCAAAACAAAAAGAACTTCCGTGATACTGTGCAGAATGTTCTGTATAGTCCTCGTGTGTGTCCTCGCGTATAGCTGGCAGAGAATATTCTACTTGGAGTGCATTGACGGCATGATCTCCGACGTGCCGAACCATGTGAAGCTTGCCATGGGGCACAATGATTACGGCCTGTC
>CAKTPC010000132.1 GCA_934590505.1 uncultured Oscillospiraceae bacterium | reverse complement strand
ATCGCCGTCGTCGCGCGCGGCTTTGACGATTACCGCGGCAGCCTTGAGAGCGCCTTCCGGCATTACGGCGTCCCGCTCTTCACTGCCCGCCGTGCCGACCTAATGTCAAAGCCTCTGCCCGCGCTCATCTCCCTTGCCTATGAGATCGTGCGCGGCGGCTGGGCGATCGATGATGTCATCAGCTATATGCGCACCGGCCTTGCCGGGCTCAGTCCCGACGAGTGCGACGCACTTGAAAACTATATCTTCAAGTGGCAGCTTCAGGCAGGCGCATGGCACAGGAGCACCGATTGGCACCAGCACCCGGACGGCTTCGGCTGCGAGTATACCGAGGAGACGGAAGAAGCGCTCCGCCGCGTGAACGCCCTGCGCCGCGCGCTCGCCTCACCCCTCCTCGCCTTTGAGGAAGCCTCCGCCAAGGCGCAGACTGCCGCACAGCAGGCGCAGGCGCTCGCCGGACTCTTTGAAGCACTGGCGCTTCCCGGGCAGCTCTCGCGCCGCGCCGGGGAGCTTGCGCAGCTCGGCGATGAGAAAACCGCTGCCGAGTACCGGCAGCTCTGGGACATCGTCGTCTCAGCGCTCGAGCAGTGCGCCGCCGTCCTCGGCGATACTGCCATGGACAGCGGGGAGTTCTCTCGCCTGTTTACCCTTATGCTATCAAAATATGACATCGGCACCATTCCCGTGTCACTCGACCGCGTCTCCGCCGGCGACTTTGACCGCAACCGCCGCCGCAGCATAAAGCACCTTATCGTCCTCGGCGCGTCCGACCAGCGCCTGCCGCGCACGGACGATGAGGCCGGCGTGTTCTCGCCCGAGGAGCGGGAGCGTCTGCTGGAGATGCAGCTTGAGCTCGGCGCGGGCGGTGAGAGTGAGCTGTGGCGCGAATTTTCGCTTATCTACACCTGCCTTACCATGCCTTCGGAGAGCCTTACCATGCTCTGCCCGGTCGCCGATACTCAGGGCGCGGAGCGTCGTCCCGCCTTTGTTTTCAATCGCGCAGAGGCGCTCTTCGGCCTGAGCGTCACGAACGCTTCCCTGAGCGACGCGCGCATGTCCGCGCCCGCCCCGGCGCTCGGCCTTGCCGCGCAGTCCATGCACGGCGGGGACGGGTGCGCCCGTGCCGCCGCGGAATATTTCGCGGAGTCTGACCCCGAGCGCTGCACCGCTCTTGAAGCCGCGGCAAACATGAGCCGCGGGCGGCTCTCGGCCTTAGCGGTCGAAAAGCTCTACGGCAAGCGCCTGCGTCTGGGTGCCTCACGCATAGATAAATTTGCCTCCTGCCGCTTTGCGTACTTCTGCCAGTACGGCCTGCGCGCAAAGCCCTATGAGCCTGCGGCCTTCCGCCCGCCGGAGATCGGCACCTTCATGCACTATGTCCTTGAAAAGACCGCACGCGAGGTCAAGCGCCGCGGCGGCTTTGCCGCGGTGGACGATAAGACTTTGCGTGAGCTGTGCGAGCGTGCCATCGTGCAGTACGTCTCCGAGGAGCTCGACGATTTTAACGAGAAGAGCCGCCGCTTTGTCTATCTTTTCAACCGACTGTGCGGGGACGTGTGGCGTGTCGTTGAGGATATGGCAGCAGAGCTGCGGAGATCGGACTTCGAGCCGCTGGACTTTGAGCTTGATTTTTCCGACGCTCAAGAGATGCCGCCGGTCGAGCTCGGCAGCGGAGAGGACAGCCTTGTCCTCTCCGGTATTGCCGACCGTGTTGACGGCTGGTACCATGACGGGAAGCTTTATCTGCGCGTCGTAGACTATAAGACCGGGCGCAAGGAGTTTTCCATGTCCGATGTCTGGTACGGCATGGGGCTTCAAATGCTTCTTTACCTTTTCGCTCTCGAAGCAAACGGCGGCGGGCGCTATGACTGCGAGGTGCTCCCCGCGGGCGTCATGTACGTCCCTGCGCACAGCCGCATCCTCAGCATGCAGTCCGACGCAAACGAGACCGACATCGACAAAGAGCGCGTGAGTAAGCAGCGGCGCAGCGGTCTTGTGCGCAATGACGCCGCACTCATCGAGGCTTGGGAGCGCGGCGGCGATAAGCGCTATATACCCATGAAGTTCAAAGGCCGCAATGCGACGGAGGAGACCCTCGCCAGCGCCGAGCGCTTGGGGCTTCTCGACCGGCACATAAAAAAGACCCTTGCGGGCATGGCAAAGCAGCTGCATCAGGGCAGCATCGCCGCCGACCCGTTCTACCGCAGCCAGAAGGAGAACGCCTGTCTGAACTGCGACTATTTCGATGCCTGCCATTTCTCCGACGGTGAAAACGGCGAGAGCTGCCGCTATACCCCGAAGCTCTCCGCGGAGAAGGTCTGGGCTCTTATGGAGGAGGGTGACAGCAATGGCTGATTTCAGGCCCACAGCCTCGCAGCAGGCCGCGATAGACACGCGCGGCGGAGCCGTGCTCGTGTCCGCGGGCGCAGGCAGCGGCAAAACCCGTGTGCTCACAGAGCGCCTCATGGGCTATATCTGCGATGAGACGCACCCTGTCGATATCGACAGTTTTCTTATAATCACCTATACCCGCGCTGCAGCAGCGGAGCTGCGCGGCAGGATCATGGAGGAGCTTGCCGCGCGCCTTTCCGCCGATCCCGGCAGCCGCCGTCTGCGCCGCCAGAGCGCGCTGTGCCGCCGCGCGCAGATCGGCACGATCCACGGCTTCTGCGCGGACGTCCTGCGTGAGAACTGCCACGCCCTCGGCCTTACGCCTGATTTCAAGATCATCGATGATGAGCGCGCCGAGACCATGCGTGCCGCCGCGCTCGAGCGTACGCTTGATGCGCGCTATGACGCGATGGATTCTTTTCCCGGCTTCCGTCTGCTGGCCGACACCGTCGGTGCCGGGCGGGACGACCGCCGCCTTGCCAACCTCATCCTCGCGCTTCATGGCCGCATGCAGAGCCACGCCCGCCCGGAGGATTGGGCGCGCCGCCAGGTCGAGCAGCTCAAGACCCCGGCGCAGGACGTCGCCGAGACGCCTTGGGGTCAGGAGCTTCTTTCACAGGTGAAGCGCACTGCCGATTACTGGTGCCGTGAGATGGACAGGCTCCTTGAAGCCATGACCGCCGAGGAGAAGATCGCCGCCGCGTATACCGAAAGCTTTTCCGTGACAGCCGAGAGCATACGCGAATTTTCCCGCTGCCTTGACCTCGGCTGGGACAAGGCGCGCGCGTGTCTGCCCATAGAGTTCCCAAAGCTCAAGCGCCTTACGAACTCGCCCGACCCCGCGCTTTCCGATATGCTCAAGGCACGGCGCAAAGCCTGTAACTATAAGATGGACAGCTTGAAAAACTTGTTCCATTCCGATTCCGCCTCCCTCCTGCGCGAGATGGAGCTCTCTGCCCCGGCGATGGAGGCGTTGCTCAATGTCACGCTCGACTTCAACCGCGAGTATGCAAAGGATAAGCGCAGCCGCGGTTTGGTCGATTATTCCGACCTTGAACACCTCACCGCGCAGCTGCTCACGAACCCCAACGGCAGCCCGACGGAGACGGCAGTGCGCATCTCCCACCGCTTCACCGAGATCATGGTCGACGAGTATCAGGACGTCAGCCGCGTGCAGGAAGCGATCTTTTCCGCCGTATCGAAGGCCGGGAAGAACCTCTTCATGGTCGGGGACATCAAGCAGTCCGTTTACCGCTTCCGCCTTGCCGATCCCGCGATCTTCACAGAGAAATACCTGAGCTACGCTGACTATGGTACGGCGCAGCCGGGCGAGCCGAGCCGCATCCTGCTGCGCGAGAACTTCCGCTCCCGGCGGGAAATTCTCGCTGCGGCAAACAGCGTGTTTTCCCTGTGCATGTCCCGCGCCTTAGGCGAGATAGACTATGACGATGCGGCGGCACTGCGTTATGGGGCAAATTACCCCTCCTCTGTCCCAAAGCCGGAGCTTATCTTGCTCGCCCTTCCCGAGAGCAAAGATGAAAACGCCCCGGATAAGACCGCACTTGAGGCGGAGTTCGTCGCCCGGAAGATAAACGCTCTCATCGCTGCCGGGACGACCGTTACTTCCGGCGGCGGAGAGCGTCCGCTCGAATATGGGGACATTGCCATCCTCCTGCGCGTGTCCACCGCTGGCAGCGTGTATCGGCGCGTCCTAAGTGAGCACGGCATCCCCGTGTCCTCAGCTCAGGGCGGCGGGTTCTTCGAGAGCGTCGAGATCTCCACGCTCATCTCCATGCTCGCCGTTATAGATAACCCGCATAAGGATATTCCGCTTATCGCCGTGCTGCGCTCGCCGTCGCTGGGCTTCAGCCCCGATGAACTCTCGGATATCCGAAGCGCCGATAAAAAGGCCGATCTCTATACCGCCCTTGTCGCCGCGGCTGAGAATGACGAGAAGTGCCGCCGCTTTGTGCAGCGCCTTGCCGCGCTGCGTGAGGCTGCGTCTGACCTCAGCGCCGCCGAGCTTACATGGCGAGTCATTGAAGAGCTTGACATGCTCGCCCTCTGCACCGCCATGGGCGATGGGGCGCAGCGCCGCGCAAATCTCATGGCGCTCATAGAGCTGTCCGAGAGCTTTGAGGCCACGGGCTTCCACGGGCTGCACCGCTATGTGCTCTGGCTGCGCCGCCTTGCCGAGAAGGGGCAGGAGCCCTCCTCCGGCGGCAGCTTCAGCTCCGCCGTGCAGATCATGACCATACACAAATCCAAGGGGCTTGAGTTCCCCGTCGTATTCCTTTGCGATGCTTCCCACCAGTTTAACCGGAATGACTTCCGTGAAAACGTCCTTGTCCACCCGGAGCTTGGCTTGGGACCGAAGTTTATTGATCTTGACCGGCGCATTGAATATCCCACCCTTGCGCGCAATGCCATTAAGCTCCGCCTTGAGCGAGAGCTGCTCTCAGAGGAGATGCGTCTGCTCTACGTCGCCCTGACTCGGCCCAAGGAGCGCCTGTTCATGACCGCCGCTCTCAAGGATCCTGAGGGCACTGTTGAAAAGCTCCGCACCGCCGTCACAAAGCCGATGGAGTCGGAGGTGCTCAGCCAGGCGCAGGCTCCGGTGAGCTGGCTCATCTGTGCCGCCATTGCCGATGGTGGGGAGACCCTGACCCTCAGCTATTATAATGCCGGCGACCCGATTGAGAGCGCGGAGCCGCCCGCCGTCGAAACAGCGCAGGCCGACGCCGAAGCGCTCGCCGAGCTCAAGCGCCGCCTTGCCTTCCGCTATCCGTATGAAGCGGCCGTCGACCTGCCCTCAAAGGTCACAGCCACCGAGCTCAAAGGCCATGCCGAGCCTGACCCCGATGGGGAGCGGCTCATACAGGAGGTAAATTACAGCTTCCGTATGCCGGAGCTTGGGGGGGCGGAGCGTAAGCTCACCGCCGCAGAGCGCGGCGTCGCGACGCACCTGGTGCTCCAATATATGGATTTTTCCAAGGGGATCAGCCTTGAAGGGATAATGTCGGAGATCGACCGTCTCCGCGCCTCGCACTTCATCTCTGCGCGCGAGGCCGAGGCCGTCAATGCCCGCGCGATAGAGCGCCTGTTTGCGTCCCCCTTGGGTAAGCGCATGCTCGCTGCCGAAAAGCCGATGCGCGAGTTTCGCTTCTCCCTGCTCATGGATGCGGATAAGCT
>CAKTPC010000131.1 GCA_934590505.1 uncultured Oscillospiraceae bacterium | reverse complement strand
CTGCGGAGGATGATCGTTATGACTAAGTATGTTTTCGTTACCGGCGGCGTTGTGTCCGGTCTTGGCAAGGGTATCACCGCGGCCTCGCTCGGCCGTCTGCTCAAGGCACGCGGCCTCAAGGTCGCCGCGCAGAAGCTCGACCCGTATATAAATGTCGACCCCGGCACAATGAGTCCCTACCAGCACGGCGAGGTCTACGTCACCGAGGACGGCGCGGAGACCGACCTCGACCTCGGCCACTATGAGCGCTTCATTGACGAGGATCTCAACCGTTACTCCAACCTCACCACCGGCAAGGTCTACTGGAACGTCCTCAACCGCGAACGCCGCGGTGAGTACCTCGGTCAGACCATTCAGGTCATTCCCCACATCACCGGCGAGATAAAGGATTTCATCTATAAAGTCGGCAAAAACACCGGCGCAGACGTCGTCATCACAGAGATTGGCGGCACGACCGGTGATATTGAGAGCCAGCCCTTCCTTGAGGCCGCGCGTCAGGTCAGCCTTGAGCAAGGCCCGGGCAACTGTCTGTTCATCCACGTGACCCTCGTCCCCTTCATCAAGGGCAGCGACGAGCACAAGACCAAGCCCACCCAGCACTCTGTACGTGAGCTTCAGGCGATGGGTATCTCCCCGAACATCATCGTCCTGCGCTGCGATGAGCCGCTGGAGCCCGAGATATTCAAGAAGATCGCCATGTTCTGCAACGTCAAGCCCGACTGCGTCATTGAGAACATGACTCTCCCGAACCTCTATGAAGCGCCGCTGATGCTCGAAAAGAGCGACTTCTCGCTCATCGTCTGCCGCGAGCTTGGGCTTTGGACGAGAGCGCCGGAGCTGAACCAGTGGAAGGCTCTGGTCGAGCGCATCAAGTCCGCCGACCGCCATGTCACCATCGGCCTTGTCGGCAAATATGTCCAGCTGCACGACGCGTATCTCTCCGTTGCCGAGGCGCTGCACCACGCAGGCTACGCCTGCGGCGCGACCGTCGATATAAAATGGATCGACAGCGAGACCGTCACCGATGAAAACGCCGCGGAGATATTCTCTGGCTGCGACGGCATGATAGTCCCCGGCGGCTTCGGCGACCGCGGCATAGGCGGCATGATAAGCGCCGCGCGCTTTGCCCGTGAGACCGGCATGCCCTATCTCGGCATCTGTCTCGGCATGCAGATCGCCGTTATTGAGTTCGCGAGAAACGTCTGCGGGCTCAAGGACGCCGACTCCCGCGAATTTAATGCAAATTCTTCACATAAAGTCATTGATTTTCTGCCCGATCAGCATGATAATATAGATAAGGGCGGAAGCCTGCGCCTCGGTGCGTATCCCTGCCATGTCCTTAAGGGCAGCACCATGGAGCGCTGCTACGGTAAGCAGGATATCTCCGAGCGCCACCGTCACCGCTACGAGTTCAATAACGACTACCGCGAGGTGCTCAGTGAGAACGGGCTGTGCCTGTGCGGCAGTTCCCCGGACGGCAGCATAATCGAGGCCGTAGAGCTGAGCGATAAGCCGTTCTTCGTCGGCGTGCAGTTCCACCCCGAATTTAAGAGCCGCCCGAACAAGCCGCACCCCCTGTTCCTAGGGCTTGTCGAGGCGTCGCTGAAAGGTGAAGAAAAATGAGAGATTATAAGGCGGAGTATGAAGGCCGCGTCGCCTTTATCCGCGAGCTTGTCAAAAGTGCCGGGGCTTCCGGCATCGTCTACGGCAACTCCGGCGGAAAGGACAGCGCCCTCGTCGGCATCCTCTGCAAAGCCGCGTGTGACAACACCGTCGGCATCATTATGCCCTGTGCTTCCAAGCGCAACTACGGGCAGGACACGGACGACGGCATAGCCGTCGCCGAGCAGTTCGGCATCGAGACGCGCACCGTCGACCTCACCGCCGTGCGTGAGCGCGAGATGGAGGAGCTGCAGAAGGTCTGCGCACTCAACTCCGCCGCGATAAACAACATTGCCCCGCGCCTGCGCATGACGACGCTCTACGCCATCGGCGCGGCGGAGAACCGTCTCGTCGCCGGTACCGGCAACAGGAGCGAGATTCACATGGGCTACTTCACAAAGTGGGGAGACGGCGCGAGCGACTTTGACGTTATCGCCGATCTCACTGCGACCGAGGTCTTTGAGTTCCTCGAATACCTCAACGCGCCGCGCTGCATCATCGATAAGGCTCCCTCCGCCGGGCTCTTTGACGGGCAGACCGACGAGCAGGAGATGGGCGTGACCTACAAGGCCATTGACGATTTCCTGCTTTACGGCACGGTGAACGTGCAGGACAAGACCGTCATCGACCGCTACCATAACCGAAGCGAGCATAAGCGCAAGCCGCTTGTGACATACAAAGGCTGATACCATCAATTGACAAGAGCACACACGCCTGGCAGCGTGTCTTTTCGGTGCTTTTTGTCCTTTTCGCCTTGACGGGCGTCAGCCCGCCTGCGTCTCAAAAACCAAAAATCACACAAAAATCCATCGCTGTCAGGTGCGCAGCAGTTTTGCCGGAGCAGAAAAGCGTTCAGGCAATGAAAAGCCCGCAGGCAATACTTTGTGTATTGGCAAGGGCTTTGAAGCGGCATGGGCGTTTTTCTGCCCGTCAAAACCGTGTGTGTCCTTGTCAATTGATGGTAAAGGAACGACTTTACCATGCATGAATTTTACGAAAACCCCCTCTGCGGCCGCTATGCCGACGAGGAAATGAAACGCCAGTTTTCGGATGACAACAAGTTCTCCACATGGCGCAGGCTGTGGCTCGCGCTCGCCGAGAGCGAGCAGGAGCTGGGGCTCAATATCAGCGATGAGCAGCTCGACGAGATGCGCGCGCATATAGACGACATCGACTATACCGCCGCTGCTGCGCACGAGCACGAGGTGCGGCACGATGTCATGGCACATGTGCTGACCTTCGGCGAGTGCTGCCCCAAGTCAAAGCCCATCATCCACCTCGGCGCAACAAGCTGCTACGTCGGCGACAATACGGACATTATCCGTATGCGCGGCGGTCTGCTCATCATCCGCAAGCTTCTCGTGAACGCCGTCGCGGCGCTAAGTGAGTTTGCGGAGAAGTACAAGTCCCTGCCGACACTTGCCTATACGCACTTCCAGGCTGCCCAGCCGACGACCGTCGGCAAGCGCGCGTGCCTCTGGATAAACGACCTGCTGTTTGATATCGAGCAGCTTGACTTCCAACTGTCGCAGCTGAAGCTTTTAGGCTGCAAGGGCACGACCGGCACCGGCGCAAGCTTCCTTGAGCTGTTCGACGGGGACGCTGAAAAGGTCGAGGAGCTTGAACGGCGCATCGCAGCAAAGATGGGCTTCGAGGCCTGTCAAGCCGTCAGCGGTCAGACCTACACCCGCAAGGTCGACTTTGCGGTATTGCAGGTGCTCTCCGGCATTGCGCAGAGCGCGTCGAAGTTTTCGAGCGATATACGCCTCCTCAGTCATCTGAAAGAGGTCGACGAGCCGTTTGAGAGCAAACAGATAGGCTCCTCGGCGATGGCCTATAAGCGCAACCCTATGCGCTCCGAGCGCGTCGCATCCCTCAGCCGCTATGTGATATGTGATTTGCAGAACGCCGCCGTCACCGCCTCCGCGCAGTGGTTCGAGCGTACGCTGGACGATTCCGCAAACCGCCGTATCTCCATACCCGAGGCCTTCCTCGCGACGGATGCGATACTGAATCTTTACATCAACATCGTGCGCGGCATGAAGGTCTATCCTGCGGTCATCGCAAAGCACCTCAATGAGGAGCTGCCCTTTATGTCCACGGAGAACATCCTCATGTACTGCGTCAAAAATAAGGGCGGCGACCGTCAGGCGCTGCATGAGGCCATACGTCGGCACTCCGTCGCCGCCGCCGAGCAGGTCAAGCTCTACGGACGCGATAACGATCTGCTTGAGCGTATCAAGGCCGATTCCGCCTTCTCCCTCACTGATGAGGAGATGTCGCAGCTGACAGATCCCGCGACCTTCACCGGCATGGCGGAACGCCAGTGCGAGACATTCCTGCGCGATACCGTAAAGCCGGTACTCAAGAAGTATAATTCCAGTCTCGGCGTCAAGGCCGAAATAAATGTATAAAATATAAAAATAAAGGAAGAGGAAAAAGCGCTATGTTGACTTCTATTGTTGGTACTAACTGGGGCGATGAGGGCAAGGGCCGCATGGTCGACCTGCTCAGCAAGAACTATGATATCGTCGTCCGCTATCAGGGCGGCAACAACGCCGGCCACACCGTTATCAATGAAAAGGGCAAGTTCATCATGAACCTCATGCCCTCCGGCATTCTGCGCGATGAGACCGTCAACGTTCTCGGCCCCGGTATCGTCATCGACCTTGAGCATCTCTTCGGTGAGGCAATGAAGCTGCGCGAGGCAGGCATTGAGATAAACCCCGACCACCTCAAGATCAGCGACCGCGCCACCATCTGCATGCCCTACCACAAGCTGCTCGACGGCCTTGAAGAGGACAGGCTCGGCGATAAGAAGTTCGGTTCCACCCGCCGCGGCATCTCCCCTGTCTACGCCGACAAGTACATGAAGAAAACCATCCGCATGGGCGACCTGCTGCATTGGGACACCCTGCGTGACAGGCTCGAAGGCATCATCGAATGGAAGAACCTGAGCGTCGAAAAGGGCTACGGCCATGAGGCGATCAAGGTCGAGGACATGATGATGTGGCTTGAGGAGTACGGCAAGTTCTTCACCCCCTATATCTGCAACACCACCGAATATCTCAGCGATGCGACAAAGTCCGGCAAGTCCGTGATCTTTGAAGCCCAGCTCGGCGCGCTGCGCGATATCGACTTCGGCATCTATCCCTACACCTCCGCTTCCACCACGCTCGCGGCCTACGCCCCCATCGGCGCGGGCATCCCGTTTGCAAAGCTTGATGAGAGCATCGGCATCATGAAGGCATATTCCAGCTGCGTCGGCGAAGGCCCCTTCACCTGCGAGCTGTTCGGACCCGAGGGCGACAGCCTGCGTGAAGCCGGCGGCGAGTACGGCGCAGCGACCGGCCGTCCCAGACGTGTCGGCGGCTTTGACGTCGTTGCCTCCCGCTATGGCGCTCTTGTTCAGGGCTGTACCTACATCGCCCTGACAAAGCTCGATGTCCTCTCCTACCTCAAGCAGATCCCCGTCTGCGTCGCTTACGAGCTTGACGGCAAGCGCATCGACTGCTTTCCCTCCGACATTGACGAGCTTGAAGCCGCAAAGCCCGTGTACGAGTACCTGCCCGGCTTCAACTGCGATATCAGCAATTGCCGCAGCGTCGAGGATCTTCCGAAGGAAGCGCTCGACTACATCCGTTATATCGAGAAGGCCGTCAACTGCCCGATAAAGTATGTCTCCGTCGGTGCTGAGCGCGAAGCCTACATCAAAATGTTCTGAGAAAAAGCGAGAGGAAAGCCGTATGCAAAACCAGAAAGTTCTTATCCTTGACTTCGGCGGTCAGTATAATCAGCTTATCGCCCGCCGCGTCCGCGAGAATAACGTTTACTGCGAAGTCCATCCCTATGACATGAGCCTTGACGCCATCCGCGCCTACGACCCCATCGGCATCATCTTCACCGGCGGGCCGCAGAGCGTCTATGCCGAGGGCTC
>CAKTPC010000130.1 GCA_934590505.1 uncultured Oscillospiraceae bacterium | reverse complement strand
CCGAGTACGGCGAGCTCCTGCCCACGGTCGACGACGCCGTCTGCGGTCTGCTCTCCATCATGGATGCGATGAACACCAGCGACAACGACCGCTTCCATCTTGAGACTCTGCACCACAGCAAGGAGGAGATACAGCGCATCCTCGAGCGCGGCGGAAAGGTCGACCGGACGGTGAAGTACGTCGTCGACGATGACGAGGATGACGAGTACGAACAGTACCACGGTTTTAATATGCGGATGTGAAAATTTCCGATAGCTATTTTGCGCAAAGTGTGGTAGTTGTTTGTGTTGAAAAAATCTCAGTCAAAGGAAGTGAAGCACATGGCAAAACGAAGGCCGTCCGGTGACGGCATGGTGCGCAAGCGCGACGACGGGCGCTGGGAAGGGCGCATCGTCATCGGGCATAAGGATAACGGTGAGCCGCTGTTCCGCCACGTCTACGCCAAGACGCAGAAAGCGCTGCTGGACAAGCTCCATCAGAACATCGAGAGCTACCGCGATGTGGAGCTGACAGAGGACAGCCGCATGACGCTCGGCGAATGGCTCGACCGCTGGCTCACAGAGTACAAGGCGGGCACGGTGCGCCCTGGCACGCTTGAGAACTACCGCCGCTACATAGACCTCTACATCAAGCCGCAGCTCGGAGGCAAGCAAGTCTCCCTCGTCTCGCAGCAGGACATCCAGCGGATGTACCGGCGGCTTAAAACAGACGGGCGCATCCGCGAGCATCCGGAGCTTGACCATCAGCTCTCCGACGCCACGGTCCGCCACATACACTCAACGCTCCACGCCGCGATGAAAGACGCGGTGCAGGCGCATGTCATTCCGAAGAACCCGACTGAGGGCACGACAACGCCGAAGCCCAACTACAAGCCGAAGCGCATCCTCACCCGCTCGGAGCTGGATGCTTTCCTCGAAGTGGTTGAGCAGGATGAAGTCTGGCGGGACTTCTTCCAGACGGAACTGATGACCGGTCTGCGCCGGGGTGAAATCTGCGGTCTGCAATGGGGAGACTTCGACGGGGACGCCGGGACGCTGAAAGTGTGCCGCACGCTGCACAGCAGAAAGAAGGGCGAGTACACTCTCGGTGAGACAAAGACGAATCAGGGCATGCACACCATCATCCTGCCGAAAAGCGTCGCCGACATCCTTCGTCGGCGCAAGGCGGAGGCACTCAGCCAATGGATATTCCCCGACCCGGTTAAACCGGAAGACCCCGTGAACCCCGACACGGCGTATCACCACATGAAAACGCTGCTCCAACGGGCGGGGCTTCCGAGCATACGCTTTCACGATCTTCGTCATACATTCGCGACACATGCTCTCACGAGCGGCGTGGACGCGAAAACGCTCTCCGGTATCTTGGGGCATACCAATGCGTCCTTCACGCTGGACACCTACACCCATGTCACATCGGATATGCAGAAGCAGGCCAGCAGCATCGTCGGCGGATTCATGGAAAATCTATTCGGGAAGGAGCTGAAACCGTGGCAAGAAAACGCAAAGCCGGAGACGGGACTGTAAGGCAGCGCAAAGATGGGCGCTGGGAGGGGCGCGTCGTCATCGGCTATGACGACAACGGCTATCCCAAAACGAAAAACGTCCTCGCCAAAACTAAGAAGGAGTGTTTGGAAAAGCTCCAAAAACTCAAGGAGGAGTGCGGCGGGCAGACTCCCTCAAAGGTGCGTCCAGAGATGCCTTTCGGGGACTGGCTGAAATACTGGTACGAAAATCACTCCAAGCCGAAGATACGCCCCACCACTCAGAAAACATACGAGGATCGTATCCGTCTGCACATCATCCCAGAGATTGGCAGCATCCCGCTCAACAAGCTGACGCAGA
This sequence comes from uncultured Oscillospiraceae bacterium, assembly GCA_934590505.1. GTDB lineage: Bacteria > Bacillota > Clostridia > Oscillospirales > Oscillospiraceae > Limivicinus. Next base: position 3,797 of record CAKTPC010000130.1, on the reverse strand, counting down.
ATGACCTGCAGCAGTTTTACAGTCGGATCAAAAAAGGTGGTCGGAAGCGCCTCACCGAAAAGTACGGCGAGGGGCTGTCCGACCGGACGGTGCGTATGTGTCACGCCACCTGCCGCTCCGCATTGGAGAAGGCGGTGCAGGAGGGGCTCATCCGTGTGAACCCGGCCGTCGGCTGCAAGATACCTCCGAAGAAGGCGCGGGAGATGCAGGTGCTCACAAGGGAGGAGCTGCAAAGGTTTCTCATTCAGGCAAAGGCCGAGGGCTACTATGAGCTCTTCCTTCTGGACTTGGCTACCGGGCTGCGCCGCGGTGAGCTCATGGCGCTGCAGTGGGACGACCTGAACTTCAAGACCGGCGTACTGAATGTGGACAAGCAGGTCTACGACGTGCGCGGCGAGCTTCAGCTCACTACGCCCAAGACGAAAAGCTCAATACGAAAGATCGTTTTGCCGCCCGCCGTGGTTGAGGTGCTGCGTGAGTACAAAGGAACGCTGAACTCCCGATGGATGTTTCCGTCGCCGGTGAAGGAGGACTGCCCCATCACTCCCGGCGTGGTGCGCCGCAGACTCCAGCTCATCCTGGAGCACGCGGGCTGCAAGCACGTTCGCTTCCATGACATTCGTCATACGTTCGCGACCTTGGCTCTGGAGAACGGCATGGACGTGAAAACGCTCTCCGCCATGCTGGGTCATGTGTCGGCGGCGACAACGCTGGATATATACACCCACATAACCGACGACATGCAGCGCGCCGCTGCCGCGAATATCGACCGCGGTATCGGCAAAGCAGCGCCGCAGAAGGACGCTTCGGTGACCGGACAAGAGACTGCACCGGCTGCGGAAACGACGCCGAGTATGACCGATTTCAAGCCCTACATGGGGCTCAGGCGCAAGCCCGGCACAGGCTGCGTCTCCGAGCTAAACGACCATCTGTTTGAAGGGCGCTACTCCCCCAAGTGGCCCGACGGCAAAAAGCACTCCCGCAATGTCTACGCCCGCACCCGCGAGGAGTGCGAGGAAAAGCTCAAGGTGCTCATCGCGGAGATGAAAGCTGAGATCGCAGAGGCAAAGAAACTTAAAGAAATGGGTAAAGGCAACGGGCAGCCGGCAAAAGTGAAGTAAGAAAACATCATCCCCTGCGCCGCAATAGACAATGAATGAGAACGCATCTGCTCGTATGAACAGATGCGTTCTCATATTTTGATTTGCTGTGCCGATCGCCGGTCTCCTCCGGAATGTAATATTATCCCTCACCCGATCAGTTTCAAAATTTGCTTCTCATTGATCCCCGACAGGATGCTTCCCAGATGCGCAATGATGCGCGCTCTCGACTCCTCCGGCTCTCTGCCATACGCCGAGGTCACAAAGTCATATCCGAACAGCGCCTCCGGCGTGGTGTATTTTGCGACGCCCCAGCCATAGGGCCTTCCGTATTTGTCCTGCATATAAACAAAATCGCCTACGGTCAGATATACCTGCATCTGAAGCCGCGTTATCACCGTATCAAAGCCGGTGTTCCCGCCCTTTCCGTAATTGCAAAGGCGCTTGAGTTCTTTCGACAGCAGTGCGCCGTGTTCCGCAACCGTGTCATAGACCGTCTTATCCTTGCGGGACGCAAGCCCATCATCATAACGGGCGTCAAAGTCATAGCCATCCCTGCGGAAATTGGCAAAGTCGGGAAGCCATTCCCGACTGATAAAGCCTGCCCTGCCGCCGAAGAATTTCCCATATACGCAGCGTCTGCTTCGGGCAACCGGCCCTTTCCATTCCCACGGACCGTCCGCATCTTCGGAAAACCACAGCTCTGGCGGGCAGCACTCCTCGACGGAAAAGCCGGGAATTTCCCCTGCGAAAAAGGGCAGAAAGCCCCATTCCTCCGTGAGCGCGGCTATGTCCTCTGGGCTGCGGAGCTCATAAGTTTTCATTCAGAAATTCCCTCCTGTCCGTATTGCGGAAGTGTAAGCAAATAACAGTTGCGCAAACTAGAATTTATCGCTATTTGTAGATATATCGGACTTCTCGCAATTCTTTCCCTCCGATATTATCATCTAAAAAATCATCCGTCGGTGAAAAACCAAATTGTTCATAAAAATGCCTTGCTCTGCTGTTTTCTTCAAGAACCCACAAAAAGATATTTTCATATCCTTGTATTTTTAATTCTGAAATGGTAGATTTCATAAGAGTTTTTCCATAGCCTTTACCCATATAATTCGGTAGCAGATATATCGAAATAACTTCACCCCAGTCGTGAAACTGCTCAAAACGGGATTTACAAAAACTGCTTGTTCCCACGATTCTGCCATTGTCAATACAAATCAATGTTTTCCAGTTTGGGTTATCTAAGGTTGACGACCAGCGTCCATTAGAAATTGAATCCAGATAGTCTTGAGGTATTATGCCTTTATATGCGCACTTCCAACTTTCCTCATATATCCTGCTTATTTCCATTCTATCATCAGTAGGTATAATATATCGAATTTCCATTTTCTCACCTTTCCAAATCCCGATTTGTCAAAATACCAGGCGCATCTGATGCCATACAACATTGCCGTGCGTGGATTTGTCGGACACGCCCTCGTCCTTGAATCCAAATTTCGCGTAATACGGAATAAGCTGTTCCTTGCAGGTCAGTACAAGTCCCTTGCGTCCCTGCTGTTTTGCGTCGTCGATGGCGCGGCGAAGCAGCGTCCCGGCATATCCGTGCCTGCGGTATTCGGGCAGCGTGTTGACGCCGAAGATCATCTGCCATGCGCCATTTTCGTTATGCATCGCCGCGTTTTCATACATTTCATCGGTCAGGTCAGGCTCGTCCGTTACGAATCCGTCCACGAACGCTATCAGCTTTTCGTCATCGTGCATCAGCCAGAAATGATTGCCGTAATACCGGACCCGTTCAATGAAGTCCTTTTCCGTCGCAGCCTCCGCGGGCGGAAAGCATTCCGCCTCGACCGCAGCGATCGCCGCAATATCTTCCATTCCCGCATATCTTATATCCATAATGTTTCCTCCGCGGCTCGACCGCCGTCTTTATCTCAAATCGAAAATGCAGTTCACACAAAAAGCAAACAGGAATTTCTATTTCCGCCGCCATTCCATTACATGATCTTTTTCCCCGGTAGCTTCATCTATGCCGCTGCACAGGATCTCAAATCCCTCTTTTTGGTAAAAAGCTATTGCCCGTGTATTTTTGCGGTACACGTTCAAACGCAGTTCGTTCCTTTTGGTCTTTGCATAATTCAGCAGAAGTCTGCCTATGCCCTGTGACTGCATTCCATCAGAAACAAAAATGCCTTCGATATATTCGTCGTTCAGTCCTATAAATCCCTGTATTCCCTGGTCATCCTCATAAACATAGACAGTTGCCTGCGGCAGCAGTTCTTTTACTGATTCAAAATTACTTTCCCAATATTGAGCAGGGATAAAATCATGCACCCTTATATTTGTGTCCAACCATATATCCGCAACTTTATCTATATCTGCTTTTCGCAGTTCTCTGATCATAATGTTTCCTCCGCAGCTTGACCGCCGCCTTTATCTCAAATCGAAAAGATATTTTTCGTAGTCCTTTACATAGTACCGCTTATTTTTGCGTCCCTTTTCGATGATGGTGTGTCCCTCTGCTTCTAATTTTTCTTTCTGCGCTTCGATACCATTCGGGTATTTGGCATTTAATTCTCCGTTGGCTTTCAGTGTTCTCCAATAAGGCGTCTCATCTTCCGCGCGCTGATAGCTTGCCCATGCCGCAATGGAAACGAAAATCCCTGCCGTGATCGGCTCCGTAAAATCAGCGCCGCTCAT
>CAKTPC010000129.1 GCA_934590505.1 uncultured Oscillospiraceae bacterium | reverse complement strand
ACCCAGCAGTAATACGCAAAGCCGCCGAACTTGCCTTTCGAGCTTATGTACCTGAGCAGGTTGATCGACGCAATGCCGGCAACCAGAGCAACGGCCATGCCGACAAGATAAGCCGGGACATTGCTCCATTCTATCCCCTCCTGCACTGCGTCAACGATGGAGAGGATGTTTGCACCGAGAACGGCGGGCAGACTCATCAGGAAGGAGAACTTCACGGCAAAGTCGCGCCGCAGGCCCGTTGCGATGCCGGCAGTAATCGTGGTCCCGGAGCGGGAGAGCCCGGGGACGACCGCGACGCACTGGCACAGGCCGATTATCAGCGCATCGAGCACTGTCATATTGCGCTCGGTCTTTTTGCCTGGTGTCATTTTATCCGACACATAGAGCATGCAGCCCGTGAGGACGAGCGCGATGCCGATGAAGATATTGTGGTAATAGAGCGTTTCGAGCATGCTTTTTACCGGCAGGATAAGGAAGAGCGGGAGCGTCGCCATAACGATCATGAACAGCATGCGCGCCGCTGGATAGCGCTCGCGCGGCATACCCGCGAGCGGCCCGAGGTTAACGAAGGCCAACGTCTCATATGTCATGCTGACGATGTCTTTCCAATAAACGACGAGGATCGAGATAAGCGTCGCCAGATGCAGAAGCACGTCAAAAAACAAATGCCCGGACTGGATATCAGACATGTTGAAAAGATTATTTATTATCGAAAGATGTCCGGAGCTTGACACCGGCAAAAACTCGGTAATGCCCTGCACAAGACCAAGGATCACAGCATTCCAAACGCTCATCTGCATAAACCCCCACGGTAATCGTAAAATATATCATAACACATTTATACTTTAAAAACAAGTAATACAGAACCGCAGTGGCAGGGCATTTTTATAAATAACAGCAGACGTGTTCATTCCACGTCTGCTGTCTTTTTCAGATATTCAAGCGCATCGGAAAGTGTACCCATCTGGTCTATCAGGCCGCACTGAACCGCTTCTTCACCGGAGAGAATGGTCCCGACGTCGTTTGCAAGCTTGCATGTGTCAGACATCAGGCGGGTATAGTACCCGCGGCTTATCCGGGAGTGCGACGTGACAAAGCTTACTATGCGCTCCTGCATCCCGGCGAGATACTCATATGTCTGCGGTGCGCCTATGACAAGGCCGTTTATCCGCACGGGGTGTATTGTCATTGACGCCGTGGGCGCGATAAAGCTGCGCTTTGCGGCAACGGCGAGCGGCACGCCGATCGAATGTCCGCCGCCGAGGACGAGTGACACGGTTGGAGTCGACATCCCTGCGATGAGCTCCGCTATCGCAAGCCCCGCCTCCACGTCACCGCCCACGGTATTAAGCAGTATCAGCAGCCCCGTTATCTCCGAGCTCTCCTCGATTGCCGCGAGCATCGGCAGAACGTGCTCATACTTTGTCGTCTTTACATCCTCGGGCAAGATTTGGTGCCCCTCGATCTGGCCTATTATGCTCAGGCAGTGTATGCTCCCCTGTCGGGTCTGCCCGAGCTCCGTTACCTCGTTTATCTCCGAGGTCTTGTTTTCGCTTTCCGCCATCTGTTCATCACCTCTATGGTATTCTATCCAGACGGCAGCGTATAGAAACAGGCAAAAGCAAAAGTTGGGGCCGCCGTTCAAGCTGCACCCAACCTTTGGAATCGTTATTTTGCGGTTTTCGCATTGCTGATTATATCCCCGCTAACCGCGTCAACTGTATAGTCATAATCGTATTTGTCCGCTGAGAATTGGATCTCATAGACAAGCTTCAGCCCGTCAAGCCTGAGCGCGGACTTGACGCTCTGCGCGTCCTTTTCCACTATGCCCGCATGGCTGTAAGCTGTCAGCTTCGCAGCCTGCACATCTATAAGCTCCGGCAGATTGGAGCCTGCCGCGGTGCTTGCACCGCTGACCTCCGACACGGAAGCGGCTTCCGCTGGGGCCGCGGCAGCTCCACTGCGCAGACGCTCCCAGCCCTCGACCTTGCCGGTGACAGCATTGATCTCATATTCATAATCCGCGTCTCCAGCAGTGAAGCCGATGATGTAAACGCTCGTTCCTCTGAGCTCTTCGATGCGCGCTTTATATACATCCGCGTCCTTTTCGCTGACCTTCGCGTGTTTGAGCGCGGCACTGACAGCGGTCTCCGGCTCTATGTATTCAGGCTCCGCGGGTGCGGCCGGCTCCGGTGTCGCTTCTGTCGGTGCAGCGCTCGCCTCGGGCTTTGCGGATTCTTCCGGTTTCACGCTTGCTTCCGGTTCTGCGCTTGCCGCAGGTTCCGTGCTCTCCTCTGGTTTTGCACTTGCTGTAGGCTCGGCGCTCTCTGTCGGCTTTACGGAGGGTTTCGCAGCCGCCGCGGGCTTTGCAGACTCGCTCGGCTTCAGCGTCGCTGTCGGCACAGCGGTCATGGTCGGCTCAACGGCCTCTGGAAATACCCGTGCCCAAAGCCCGGCCGGCTCGTTGATCGTCGAAAGCTTCAGCCCGGCAAGCACGCCAGCCGCAAAAAGAACAAGGATCAGCAGAATGACCAGCCATGTCGGCATACGCTTTTTATTCTTTACAGTCGAAGTCGTACCGTAATCGTTATCCGTACTCATTTTTAACTTTACCCCTTTCCGTTTTCGGCTCTCGCCCGGCATTTATGCCCGTGAACATGTGCGTGTGAACGTCGGTTCACTTCTTGTCTTTGTTTTCAAAATATTCTTTAGCGCTATCCGCGTCGCGGCGTATCTGCGTTGAGAGCTCCTCAAATCCGGAAAACTTCTTTTCCGGGCGCAGAAATTTATAAAACTCAACTCTCGCTTGCCGTCCGTACAGATTGCCGCTGTAATCCAGCAGATGGCTCTCTACCGTGACGCTGTTCCCGTTTCCAACTGTCGGCCTGATACCGACATTTGTCACCGCTACGTAGTTCTCGCCGCCCTCAAGGTAGACCTTTGCGGCATATACACCATGGCGCGGTATGATAACACCCTCGGGAAAGTGCATGTTTATCGTCGGCGTGCCGAGCTTTCTGCCGATATGATAACCGGAGTGGACAGTGTCTGACAGTGTATGCGGGTGGCCGAGATAGCGCTCCGCCTCCTCCATGTCCCCTTCCGCAATGAGCTTGCGGATATAGGTGGAGCTGACGATGCGCCCATCCAGCATGACCGGCGGCATAATGTCGCAGCCGATCCCGCGCTCCTCGCAGTAGGCCTTGAGCTTTTCCGCCTTGCCTTCGCCTTTGTAGCCAAAGCAGAAGTCGTGCCCGACGACGACCCAGCCGATGTTCAACTCGTCTATGATCGAATCAACAAACACCTGCCACGGCATGCACATCACGTGCTTGTTGAAATGGATGAACACGACGTTATCTATCCCGTAGCAGCGGCGGATGATCTCCTCTCTGCCGATCGGGCTGTTGATAAGCGGGACCTCGGTATTGAACACAAGGTTATCCGGATGCACGTCAAAGCTCAGCACTGACGGCATCGCACCGATCTCGGCAGCGCGCTGCTTTGTTTTTTCCAGCAGTGAGCCATGGCCGATATGCACCCCGTCGAAGAAACCCAGTGCTATCGCGCGTTTTGTTTTTGCCATAAATTGTTTATACCTCAAAAAAGCTTTTTACTGTTTTCATAATGCCGCGCTGCACACGGCCGAGCATCAGAAATTCCCCGTCCGCGGAGTATACTCTGTATTCTCCATCCGGAAGGGAAGTCTTGACAGGATTGCCGCAGCGAATCTTCTTCTCCGTTTCAGACGAAGCGGTGCACTTTTTTGTTCCCTTGAACAGCCTGTCCACAGGAATGAGAAGTTCTTCCGCTTTCCCCTCGTCCGCAAGGCGCTGGACCTCACTTATCTTCACCGCGCCGTCAAGCGTGAAGGCTCCCGCGCCGGTGCGCCTGAGCGCGCTCATACAGCCGCCGCAGCCGAGCGCATCGCCGATATCATTGCACAACGTGCGCACATATGTACCCTTGGAACAGCTGATGTCAAGCAGCCAATCGTCCCCGTCGCGTCCTGTTATTTCAATGCTCTTTACGCATATCGGCCTTGGCGCGCGCTCGACCTCTCCGCCGCTGCGGGCAATATCGTACAGTCTCCGCCCGTTCACCTTTATCGCCGAGTACATCGGCGGCGTCTGGAGCTGTGCTCCGGTGAATCGGTCAAGTACCGCTCTCAGCGCTGCTTCATCAATACCTGCTGCGTCGTCGGTTTTCAGCACATTCCCGGTGGTGTCCTGCGTGTCCGTCGTAACGCCGAGGCGCAGTGAGGCAAGATAGCGCTTGTCGTGCCCTTCGGCAAACTCAACGGCACGGGTCGCGCGGCCAACGAACACCACCAGCAGCCCCGTTGCCATCGGGTCGAGCGTACCGGAGTGCCCGATGCGCCGCTCATGCAGGATACCCTTGAGCTTTGCGACGACATCATTGCTCGTCCAGTCCTGCTCCTTATCGATGAGGAGAATACCGTTCATTTCCAGACCTCGTCTATAACACTCAGCAGCATATCTCGCGCCTTGTCGGGCTTGCCGTATATCGTGCAGCCGGCCGCCATTGCGTGGCCGCCACCGCCGAACACCGCACAGATATCGCTGCTGCTTATCTCAGGTGTCGAGCGGACGGAAATCTTACTCGAACCGTCCTCCTGTTCGCGGATAGTGATGTTAAGGACGCTGCCCTCGACGCGACCGGCAAGACCGGCAAGATCGTCGCAGTCATCCTCGGTCGCGCCGGCCTTTTCCATCATTTCCAAGGTGATAGTCGCAACGGCTATCTTTCCGTCGCGGAAATACTGCAGCCCGGAGTATATCATGCTCTCGAGCTTGAGCCGCGCACGGGACACCTTGCGGAAGAATACCGTGTTGACCATTGCGTTGTCTGCGCCGAGCCGCAGCAGCTCCGCCGCCGCGCGAAAGCTCGCAGCGCTGGTGTTGGAATACTGGAAGCAGCCGGTATCTGTCGTGAGACCTATATAAAGAAGCGTCGCCTCGTCAGGTGTAAGGTCGGTGTTCATGCAGAGGATGACTTCCATCACGGCCTCTGCGCAGGAGGACTTGTCCGCGCGGACAAGCGTTTCGCCGGCGTAGCCGGAGTTTGTTGGGTGGTGGTCGATGCAGAGGTCGACCGCACCCTCAAATCCCTTCGGCAGCATCCCCTCCGTCGCCACATCCACAGCGACCGTGTACTTTGCCGTAAAATCCTCAGGTGCAAAATACTGCTCCGCGAACGGGCGCAGATGGCGGTTCACCTGCGGGTTGGGATAGAGGTATGCGTTTCTCCCGCCGCGGCGCAAGGCACTGCATAGCGCCGCCGCGCTCGCGACAGTGTCCCCGTCCGGGTTTCTGTGGGTAACGATCAGTATATTCTCATGCGTCAGCAGGAGCTTTGCGCACTGTTTATAGTTCATTGTCCTCATCCTCGTCGTGCTTGATGTCAAGCTCGCTTATCATCTGGCTGATGTGCGCGCCGTACTCGATGCTGTGGTCAATCTCGAACACAAGCTCCGGGGTATAACGCAGGTTCATAGAACCGGCAAGCTCATGGCGCAGCCAGCCCGAAGCGGACTTCAGTCCCTTGCGGAAGTCCTTTTCGTTCTGCATACCCATTACAGACAGCCACACCTTGCAGTAGCGCAGGTCGCCCGTGGTCTCGACGCGCGTCACGCTTATCATCCCCTGCTGCACGC
>CAKTPC010000128.1 GCA_934590505.1 uncultured Oscillospiraceae bacterium | reverse complement strand
TGCCCGTAAATCCTGCCGAGGACATTAACAATATCAAGGTTTACCGTGATTGTTTTTGTGCCCTTGCGTCTTGACGCAGGGGTTTTCTTTTTGGGCGTGCCATCATTCGCGTGGAGGTGAAACACAATATGCCAAATGCAAAGGTTCTTAGCGAAAAGCAGGCGATAGTCGATGCTCTGGCTGAACGCATCAAGGGCGCAAGCGCCGGTATCCTGGTCGATTACAAGGGAATCACCGTTTCTGAGGACACCGCACTCCGCACCGAGCTGCGCAAGGACGAGGTCAACTACACTGTTGTCAAGAACACCCTGACCAGAAAGGCTCTGGACAAGCTGGGGATGAGCGGTCTCGACCACGTCCTCAACGGCACCACTTCTCTGGCCACCGCTGAGAATGACCCCATCGCTCCTTTCCGTATCATCAATGATTACAGCAAGAAGCTGGGCGACCGTTTCAACGTCAAGGCTGCCTTCATGGAGGGCAAGATCCTTACCGACGCTGAGATAGCCGAAATGTCTTCTCTGCCCTCCAAGGATGCTCTGTATTCCAAGGTTCTGGGCACCATGATCGCACCCATCACCGGCCTGGCCGTTTGTCTCGGTCAGATTCTCGAGCAGAAGGGCGGCTCTATCGAGTCCGGCGCTGCTGAAGCCGCAGCTGAATAATCAGGCTGCACAAATAATTAATGGAGGAAATTACAATGAGTGAAAAAATCACTGCCATGATCGAAGAGATCAAAGGCCTTACCGTTCTTGAGCTCAGCGAGCTCGTACATGCTCTGGAGGACACCTTCGGTGTTTCCGCCGCTGCCGTCGCTGCCGGCCCCGCAGTTGCTGCCGGCCCCGCTGTCGAAGAAAAGACCGAGTTTGACGTTGTCATGACCGCTTTCGGCGCAGAGAAGATCAAGGTCATCAAGGAGATCCGCGGTATCACCGGTCTCGGCCTCGCAGAGGCAAAGGCAATGGTCGAAGCCGTCCCCGCAAAGGTCAAGGAAGGCATCTCCAAGGAAGACGCAGAGGCTCTCAAGGCTCAGCTCGAGGCCGTCGGCGCAACCGTCGAGATCAAGTAATTTATTACTGTCTTATAAAATACCGTCTGCCTATGGCAGACGGTATTTTATTATACCTCCACCTGTTAAAGAATAAATAATTATACAAAAATTCTATGTCTGTCAAGGTCTAAAGCGAATAAACTCAGGGACGATCCTGATAATATGCATACTAAACTGAGAAACCGGTTTACATTACAGATGCGCGCGACGGTCATTAGCTTTTATCATGTCGAAAATCCTTAAAAAATTTGCACTTTAAATTGCTGAAGTCCTTGACATTACTGCTGGCAGTTGTTATAATACCAACATATTTATTCATACGGTACGGCACGTCTGCCGACGTAGAATAAATAAAGAGAAAAAGGAGGAACAATATATGTACAACTTTGCACTGGCGTTCGTTCTGTGCGCCGTAGCCTACCTGATAGGCGATGCAGTGTCCATCCTGACCAAGGCATGGGTCCCCTCCGTGTTTGTCACGGCGATCGTTCTGCTGATTGGTTATTGGACAGTTCTGCCTGCGGAGCTTATTTCCGACTCCAAGCTGATCCCATTCGGCAGCACCATCGGCATCTATCTGCTCATCACCCACATGGGCACCATCATCAGCCTCAAGCAGCTGGGTGAACAGTGGAAGACCATCGTCGTCTGCCTTGCTGGTCTGGCGGGTATGTGCCTCGCCTGCTGGCTCGTCTGCATTCCCCTCATTGGTAGGGAATTCGTCGTTGCTGGTCTGCCTCCTCTCACCGGCGGCATCGTCGCAGCTGTCACCATGCAGACTGCCGCAGCCGAGAAGGGTCTCGAGGCCGCAGCTCTCTTTGCAATAGCCATGTACTGCGTGCAGGGCTTTGCAGGCTACCCCCTCACCGCTCTCTGCCTCCAGCTCGAAGGCAAGAAGCTCCTCAAGAAGTTCCGCTCCGGCGATGTTAAGACCAGCGATGCAGCTGAGGTCAACGCAGTCGAGAAGGCAAACGAGCTCGAAGCCGGCACTGCAAACAAGGCAAAGAAGAAGCTCATCCCCGAGCTGCCTGAGAAGTGGAACGGCCCTGTTATGATCTTCCTCAAGCTCGGTATCGTTGCTTGGTTCGCAACCATGCTCGGCACCATCGCATTCCCCGGCATCGGCAAGATCTCCGGCGCTGTCTGGGCTCTGATCCTCGGCGTTATCGGCACCACCATTGGCTTCCTGGATGTCAACTCCCTCAATAAGGCCAACTCCTACGGCATCGTTATGTTCGCTCTGATGATGTACGTTTTCGACGGTCTGAAGACCGCTACCCCCGAGATGCTCGGTTCCGTTATCGGCCCGATGCTCCTCCTCATCGTTGTCGGTGTTATCGGCATGGCTATCTTTGAGTTCATCGCTGCAAAGCTCCTCAAGATCGACTTCTGCCTCGCTCTGGCAAACGGCCTGACCGCTCTCTACGGCTTCCCCCCCAATGCCATCATCACCGAGAACACCTGCAAGGCTCTGGGCGAGACCAAGGAAGAGTTCGATTACCTCATGGGCGAAATGTACCCCAGCATGATCGTCGGCGGCTTCACCACCGTCACTATCACCTCCGTTATCATCGCAGGCCTGTTCACCAACCTGTTCTGATTCGGTATTCTACTTAGTTTAACGGCTGCGCCGCGTATGCAGATATGCGGCGCAGCCTAAGCAGCATTTTTTCATCTGCAATGACGCCGCGCACGCGGCGGAAAAGGAAGGGCATATTATGAACATCAAGGAAACTGCTCAGAAGTACAGCGACTACATCATTGAGACCCGCAGATACCTCCACATGCACCCCGAACTCAGCACCAAGGAATATGAAACCAGCAAGTTCGTCCAGTCCGAACTTGATAAGATAGGCGTGCCTTACGTACAGTGCGGTCTTGAGACCGGCGTACTGGCCACCATAAAGGGCGGCAAGCCCGGCAAGACCATTCTCATCCGCGGCGACATGGACGCTCTTCCCGTCCCTGAGGAGAATGACCTGCCCTATAAGTCCACTGTCGACGGCGTTATGCACGCCTGCGGACATGACACCCATACCGCTATGATGCTCACCGCCGCCCGCATCCTCAACGATGTCAAGGACGAGCTGTGCGGCACCGTTAAGCTTGCGTTCCAGCCCTCTGAGGAGACTGCTCAGGGTGCTCCCTCCATGATCGAAAACGGCGCAATGGAAGGCGTTGACGCTGTCTACGGCCAGCATATCTGGACTCAGGTCCCCACCGGCAAGGTCGCGTTCGCGGCCGGCCCGAGAATGGCCTCCGCAGGTCAGTTCGAGATTTGGGTGCAGGGCAAGGGCGGCCACGGTGCAGAGCCGCACAACTGCCATGATGCAGTCACCTGCTGTGCTGCTATCGTCAACTCCCTCCAGACCATCGTCTCCCGCGAGTACAGACCCATTGATGCCGCCGTCTGCACGGTCGGCCGCATGGACGTCGGCACCCGCTGGAACGTCATTGCCGACAGCGGCTACCTCGCCGGTACTACCCGCTGCTTCGACAGGCAGGTCTTTGCCGAGTTCCCCGAGCGCATCGAGCGTATCGTAAAGGGCACCTGCGAAGCATACAGATGCACCTACAAGACCAAGTACACCACCCTCACTACGCCCACTGTCAACCATCCCTACATGGCTGATATCATTGATGGCGCCTGCAAGAAGATCTACGGCGACGATGACAGCTACAAGATCGCCTTCGACCCGACCACCGGCGGCGAGGACTTCTGCTTCTTCATCGATGCTGCTCCCGACCAGATGGGGGCTATTGCGCTCGTCGGCTGCGGCTGCGAAGCAAAGGACACCTTCCAGGCTCACCATAGCCCGAAGTTTAAGGTTGACGAGGATGCTCTGCTCAACGGCGCTTGTCTGTACTGTCAGGTAGCAGCAGACTTTCTTAATAAGTAATCTTACGGGGCGGCATAACGAATAGTTGTGCCGTCTCTCTTTTGATTAGAAATTCTATAAAGGAGGGGCTTTTATGGACATTAAAGCTCTGGCACAAAAGTACGAACCCTATATCATCGAGCGCAGGAGATACTTCCACGCGCATCCCGAGCTCAGCTTCAAGGAGTGGGATACCACCAAGGCTCTCGCCGCGGAGTTTGAGAAGATGGGTATGGAGATCCAGACCTTCCCCGATTATCCCGGCCTGATCGCCACTCTTGACACCGGCAAGCCCGGCCGCACCGTCATGCTGCGCGCCGATATTGACGCTCTGCCCGTCAAGGAGGGCACCGGCCTTGAGTTCGCTTCCCAGAACGAGGGCGTTATGCACGCCTGCGGCCACGATAACCACATGGCCATGCTGCTCGGCGCGGCTCACATCCTGCTCGAGAAGAAGGACGAGCTCAAGGGCAAGGTCAAGTTCCTGCTCCAGTCTGGCGAGGAAATGGCCTGCGGCGCAAAGTACTATGTCGATCATCATATTCTCGACGGTGTTGACGCTATCTTCGGCCAGCATATCTGGGGCACTCTGGACGCTCCCTATGTCTGCGTTGCCGCCGGCAACCGCATGGCCTCCTGCGATAACTTCACCATCCGCGTCAAGGGTCTCCAGTCCCACGGCTCCGCTCCTCAGGACGGGCATGATGCTATCGTTGCCGCTTCCGCGATAGTCATGGCGCTGCAGACCTATGTCAGCCGCAAGAATAACCCGGTCAATCCTCTCGTCGTCACCGTCGGCAAGTTCCACGGCGGCAGCATGTACAACATCATCTGCCCCGATGTCGAGCTCGTCGGCACCATCCGCACCTACTCCCGCGAGCTGAGACACGACCTCGAGGCCGACCTCAACAAGATCATCAAGAACACCGCTGAGGCGCACGACTGCACCGCCGAGCTTGAGTTCAGCCCGATGCTCCCCGCCGTCATCAACGAGGATCACGAGCTCAACGAGATCGCACAGAACGCCGCTCTCAAGCTCTTCGGACCCGAGGGCATCAACAACGAAATGCCGCCTCTCATGGGCAGTGAGGACTTTGCGCTTTTCATGGAGAAGATCCCCGCGTTCTTCGCCTTCATCGGCTCCAGAAACGTCGAAAAGGGACTCATCTACACCAACCACAACGAGAAGTACACCGTCGATGAATCCGTCCTCTGGCGCGGCTCCGCTCTCACCGCTCAGTTCGCTTACGACTTCCTGAACAACAAATAAACAGAACATAACCCACTACGCCGAAAAATACACACAGACAGAAGGAGTATCATAATGGATAAGAAAGTATACGACAACTATGTAAAACTGCTCCATGATGAACTCACAATGGCGACAGGCTGTACCGAGCCCATTGCCATCGCGTATGCCGGCGCGAAACTTCGCGAGGTGCTCGGTGACATACCTGAGCACTGTACGGTATATTGCAGCGGGAACATCGTGAAAAACGTCATGGCCGTCACCGTCCCGAACTCAGGCGGCGCGCGCGGCATTGACACTGCCGCTCTGCTCGGCATCATCGGGGGCGACGCATCCAGAGTTCTGGATGTGCTCCACTCCGTAAGCGACGAGGACATCGCGCTCATGCACAAGATGGTCGCAGATCACTGCTGCGACTGCGAGCTCGTCGAGGGCGTGGCGAACCTCTATATCCGCATCGAGGCGAACAAGGGCGACCAGACCGCGCTCGTCGAGATAAAGGACTACCACAGCAACATCACCCGCATCGAGAAAAACGGCGAGGTCATCTATGACGC
>CAKTPC010000127.1 GCA_934590505.1 uncultured Oscillospiraceae bacterium | reverse complement strand
AAGGCTGCCTTCTTATCGGTGGCGATGATGAGGTGCGCCTTTCTGGACGGGGGCACGTTCATCTCGCTGCGGCGGGCGCGGACCGCTTTGATAGCGGTCATGACCATCTCGAAGTTCTGCTCGTCCTCAGGGAAGCTCAGCTTCTCGCTGTACTCGGGATAGCGCTCGACCATCAGCGCCTCGCCATCGTGCGGCAGCGCCTGCCAGATCTCCTCGGAGATAAACGGCATGAACGGGTGGACAAGCTTGAGTATCTCGGTCAGCACATAGAGCAGCACCTTCTGCGCGGAGATCTTGGACTCCTCGTCCTCGCCGTTGAGGCGGGGCTTGGTCAGCTCTATATACCAGTCGCAGTAGCTGTCCCAGATAAAGTCGTATATCTTGCCGGCTGCGACGCCCAGCTCGTAGTTATCCATATTGTCGCAGACCTCACGGATAACGCTGTTGAGCTTGGAGAGAATCCACTTGTCCTCGATCTCAAGCTTTTCGGGCAGCTCATTGCGGTCGATGGTGAGGTTCATCATCACAAAGCGCGATGCGTTCCAAAGCTTGTTGCAGAAGTTGCGCATGGCCTCGCACTTCTCGACGTAGAAGCGCATGTCGTTCCCGGGGGAGTTGCCGGTAATGAGGTTGAAGCGCAGCGCGTCCGCGCCGTAGGTCTCGACCATCTCAAGCGGATCGATGCCGTTGCCGAGGGACTTGGACATCTTGCGTCCCTGACTGTCGCGCACAAGGCCGTGGATAAAGACAGTCTTGAACGGTTCCTCCTTCATCTGCTCCATACCGGAGAAGATCATTCTCGCGACCCAGAAGAAGATGATGTCGTAGCCCGTGACCATGACGCTCGTGGGGTACCAGTAGTTGAGGTCGTCGGTCTTTTCCGGCCAGCCCATCGTCGAGAACGGCCAGAGTGCGGAGCTGAACCATGTATCGAGCACGTCCTCATCGCGGGTGATGTTCTTGCTGTGGCAGTACTCGCACTCGGTCGCGTCCTCGCGGGAGACGGTGATGTGGCCGCAGTCGGCGCAGTACCACGCGGGTATCTGATGACCCCACCAGAGCTGGCGGGAGATGCACCAGTCATGGACATTTTCCATCCAGTTGAGGTAGGTCTTTGTGAAGCGCTCGGGCACGAACTTGATGCGCCCGTCCTTGACGACGTTTATCGCTTCCTTGGCAAGCGGAGCCATCTTGACGAACCACTGTGGGCTCGTGAGCGGCTCAACGACCGTGCCGCAGCGATAGCAGCATCCGACATTATGGCTGTACGGCTCGACCTTGACAAGGTAGCCCTGTTCTTCGAGGTCGGCAACGATGGCCTTTCTCGCCTCGTAGCGGTCCATGCCGTTATACTTGCCGCCGTTTATGATCTTTGCGTCCTCGTCGATGCACTGTATCTGCTCAAGGTTATGGCGCAGGCCGACCTCATAGTCGTTCGGGTCATGGCAGGGCGTCATCTTAACGGCGCCGGTGCCGAAGCCGAGCTCGACATAGTCGTCCGCGACGATGGGCAGCTTGCGCCCAACGAGCGGGAGAATAGCGTTCTTGCCGACAAGGTGCTGGTACTTCTCATCCGCGGGGTTAACTGCGACACCGGTGTCGCCCAGCATGGTCTCGGGACGGGTCGTCGCAATGATGAACTCCTCGTCGGAGTTCTCGATCGGATAGCGGATGTACCAGAAGGAACCGGGGATGTCCTTATATTCGACCTCGGCGTCGGACAGGGCGGTGCGGCAGTGCGGACACCAGTTGATGATGCGGCTGCCCTTGTAGATAAGTCCCTTCTCATAAAGGTCGCAGAAGGTCTCACGAACAGCCTTAGCGCAGACATCGTCCATCGTGAAGCGGCTGCGGCTCCAGTCACAGGAGACGCCCATGCTCTTCTGCTGCTCGACTATACGGTCGCCATACTTCTGCTTCCAGTCCCATACGCGCTCAAGGAACTTGTCGCGGCCGAGATCGTAGCGGGTCTTGCCCTCCTCCTTGCGCAGCACCTCTTCGACCTTTATCTGGGTCGCGATGCCGGCATGGTCAACGCCGGGCAGCCACAGCGCGGCATAGCCCTGCATTCTCTTATAACGGGTCAGGATATCCTGAAGCGTCGCGTCAAGGGCGTGCCCCATGTGGAGCTGGCCGGTGACATTAGGGGGCGGCATGACGATGGAAAACGGCTTCTTATCGGGGTCTATCTTGCCCTCGAAATAGTGCCCGTCCATCCACATCTCATAGACCTTTTTCTCGACCGATTTAGGGTCGTACACTTTCGGAAGTTCTTTCATTCTCTGCTCTCCTCTCACATAGAAAAACGCCCTGAAGCATATAGCTTCAGGGCGATAATTTACCGCGGTACCACCTGAATTCCGCATACTGCGGCACTCATGCCTTCCTTAACGCGAAAGCCACGCCCGGACTACACAGGTTTCCCCTTCACCCGGGACGCTCAAGGCCGACCTTCCGCAGCGCTTCACAGGAGCTTTCACCGACCGCTCCCTCTCTGAGATCCGCACACCGCGTACTCCTGCCTGTCACAGCAATGGAATGATTTTAGCGCAGGCAGCCGGATTTGTCAACACCTGCCGCGCAAAGTATTTTGTTTACGCGAGCAGAGCCTTGAGCTGCTCAAGGTTATGCAGGCCGACAACGCCCTTTACCGCCTTGCCGTCGCGGATGACAACGAGCGTCGGGATGCTGCTCACGCCGAAGCGCTGCGCAAGGCCGGGGTTCTCGTCCACGTCCACCTTGCATATCTTGACGCTGCCCTGAAGCTCCGCATCGAGCTTCTCAAGCACCGGAGCCTGCATGCGGCATGGGCCGCACCATGTTGCCCAGAAATCCACAAGGCAGGTACCCTGACTTGTTTCGGTATCGAAATTGTTCTCATTCAGATGTGCAATAGCCATAATAATTCTCCTTTGTTTTACAATTACCTTTTTTCATAGATTTATTCAATTTTTACTGTTCGCCCCTTGCCCGGCGTTCCATATCGTGCACGAGCATGAGCCGAAATTCGTATTCTCTTCTTTCCTTCTGCATGATCGCGTCAAGCACCATGCCGTTAAAAAAGCTCAAGAGCGCCGCAATGACCACAAAGCCGCAGACGATAAGCGTCGGGAACCGCTCCACAAGACCGGTCTGCCAAAACGGCACGAGCACGAGCGGGATAAACACAGCAGCTGAAAGAATAATAAGCAGCAGCGCCAGAAGTGAGAAGAACTGCATCGGCTTATAGTTCCGAAACAGGTTGAATATCGTGAAGATCACTTTTACGCCGTCGCTCACCGTATTGAGCTTTGACTCACTCCCGCTGGGTCTGTCGCGGTAATCCACGACCTCATTGACGATATACATGTTTTTTGTGACCGCGTGGATAGTCATCTCTGTCTCTATCTCAAAGCCCTTGGATATCACTGGAAAGCTCTTTGCAAAGCGATAGCTGAACGCCCGGTAACCCGTCATGACATCCTTGATGCCGCTCTTAAAAATAGTGTTTATGCTCCAGCGCACGATACTGTTGCCGAAATTATGGAACGGTCGCTTGTTCTCCTCAAAATATGTTGAGGAGAGCCGGTCCCCCACGACCATATCTGCCTGTTCTTCCAGCACATGCCTCACAAGCGCTCGAGCGTTTTCCGCCGGGTATGTATCATCGCCGTCAGCCATCAGGTAGCATTCCGCTTCTATTTCCTGAAACATCCGGCGCACGACATTTCCCTTGCCCTGCTGATGCTCATAGCGTACCACAGCCCCGGCGGCGCGGGCGATCTCATCCGTCCCGTCCTTGGAGTTATTGTCATAAACATAGATCGTGGCCTCCGGCAGTTCCCGCTTAAACTCCGTCACGACCTTCTCTATGGTTTTGGCCTCGTTATAGCATGGAATGAGAACAGCTATCTTGTCCATATCTTTCTCCCGTGATCTGATTCGTTACTTAATATATCCACATGCCGAGAGCGCTGCAATGTTCCCCTCGCCCGCAGCCTTTGCTAGCTGATAGGGCTTTCCGGCACAGTCACCGCAGGCAAAGACGCCGGGGACCGACGTGCTCATATCCCGTTTCGTGACGATCGCGCCGTTTTCATATTCAAGCCCGTCTATCAGCTTTGAGACGGAAATGCTGTCCTTGATTATAAACACGCCGTCGACCGGGTGCTCCTGCCCGCCCGCAATGAGCGTGTCCGCTTTCATGCCGCCGCGTATCTCATAGCGCAGGTTCTCCTTAAAATGCAGCACATTGCAGCCGATGCTTTTCAGAAAGTCCGCGTCGTCAAACGCCTCGCGGTTATTGCCGATGAGCGCGACGGTCTTTCCCCTATAGAGCATCCCGTCGCAGGTCGCGCAGTAGCTCACGCCGCGGCCGAGGAACTCCGCCTCGCCCGGATAGAGCTTTTCCCGCGTAATGCCGAGGGCAAGGATGACCGCCTTTGCCTCATAGAAATCATTCCCGACCGCAACGCCGAAGCTGCCGCCCATTTCCATGACGTTCAGCACGCGCCCGCGTATGAGCTTTGCGCCGCTGCCATCCAGCTGACGGCGCAGAAGCTCGGACATTTCCCGTCCGCCGAGCCCGGCAAGCCCCGGATAATTTGTTATCTTCTCCGCCTTATATAAGCTCTCCGACTCCATGGGATTTGCGATCACCGCGGTGCGTTTTCCGCGGTTCATCGCCGTCAGGGCCGCCGAGGTGCCCGCGATGCCGCCGCCGATTATTATAATTTCAAAGCTCTCCGACACTTGCTGTCACCCGCTTCCGTCAATTTTCATAGTTAGTCTACCACATTTTTATTGTAATTACCAGAGCAATCGTTTATAATATTCAGGACTTATAAGCATAGGAGAGAAGAGGACATGGAAGAAGCTGCCAGAAACTTTATCGACGCATTTGTACAGGAGGATCTTTCCGAGGGGCATCGCTGTTACGGGATGCAGATCCACACGCGTTTCCCGCCCGAGCCTAACGGCTATCTGCATATAGGGCACTGCAAGGCTCTGACCATTGACTTCGGTACTGCCGAGCGCTTCGGCGGCATATGCAACCTCCGCATGGACGATACTAACCCCGCCAAGGAGGACACCGAATTTGTCGACGCGATAAAGGAGGACATCCATTGGCTGGGCTTTGACTGGGGCAACCGGTTTTTCTACGGCTCGGATTATTTTGAGCAGACCTACGGCTACGCTGTCGAGCTTATAAAGAAAGGTCTTGCCTACGTCTGCGAGCTTACGCCCGAACAGTTCCGCGAATACCGCGGTGACACTAACCGTCCCGCAGTCAGCCCGTGGCGCGACAGGCCCATTGAGGAGAGCCTTGATCTGTTCCAGCGCATGAGGAACGGTGAATTTGAAGAAGGGCGCTACACGCTGCGCGCAAAGATCGATCTTGCCAGCGGCAACTTCAATATGCGCGATCCCGTGCTCTACCGCATCCGTTATATCGAGCATCACCGTCAAGGCACCAAGTGGTGCATCTTCCCGATGTACGACTTTGCTCACCCGATTCAGGACGCCATTGAAGGCATCACGCACTCGCTCTGCTCGCTCGAGTATGAGGATCACCGCCCGCTCTATGACTGGGTCGTGTCCAATGTTTCTATCCCCGGCATTAAGCCGAGACAGATAGAGTTTTCCCGGCTCGGCATCAACCACACTGTCATGTCCAAGCGTAAGCTCCGTCAGCTCGTGCAGGAGGGCTACGTCTCCGGCTGGGACGATCCGCGCATGCCGACCCTGTGCGGCCTGCGCCGCCGCGGGTACACCAGCGCGTCTATCCGTGAGTTCTG
>CAKTPC010000126.1 GCA_934590505.1 uncultured Oscillospiraceae bacterium | reverse complement strand
TGACAGGCCGCCCCGTGCAGGATGTGGACACGATGATCGTGCAGCGCGCGGGGATAACGATACCGGAGATATTCGCCCAAAGCGGCGAGAAGGGCTTCCGTAAAATCGAGACGCAGATCATTACCGAGGCCGGGGCGCAGTCGGGAACCGTGATCGCGACAGGCGGCGGGAGCGTGACGCGGCAGGAGAACTACGCCCCGCTGCACCAGAACGCCGTGATCGTATGGTTGCAGAGAGACATCGACAAGCTCCCGCGCGACGGACGCCCGCTGTCTGCGCGCGCAGACCTGAACGAAATGTTCCGCCGCCGCGCGCCGATGTACTCTGCATTCGCGGACATGACCGCCGACAACAACGGCACGCCCGAGGCCGCGGCGGAGATGATACTGGAGGTACTCAAATGAAATTCCTGATAATAAACGGGCCGAATATCAATATGCTCGGCGTCAGGGAACCGGAGATATACGGCGCGCAGAGCTACGCGGCGCTCATGGAGCTGTGCCGCAAAACCTGCGAGGCCGAGGGCATAAAGGTAAAGCTGTTCCAGTCAAACCATGAGGGGGCGATCGTGGACGAGATACAGGCGGCCTACGGCATCTTTGACGGGATCATCATAAACCCCGCGGCCTATACGCATACGAGCATCGCGATACTCGACGCGCTCAAGGCCGTCGCGATCCCAGCGGTGGAGGTACACATATCGGACGTCGCATCCCGCGAGAGCTTCCGGCAGGTGTCCTACGCCGGCATGGCCTGCGTCAAGACCTTTGCCGGCCTCGGCTTCGATGGCTACGTACAGGCGATACGGTTTCTGAAGGGGTATGTGCTCAAGAACGCGGAGCATAAATTGAAGAGAGTGTAAAAAGAGCGCGCCTGTCATATCCAAATTAGGACATGACAGGCGCGCTTTTCTTGCTATTTTATTATCTGCTTTTTCTTTTCGATGAACTCTTCCTGCGTGATTATCCCAGAATCGAGGAGGTCTTTGAGCATTGAGAGTTCTTCAAGCGTATTTGATGTATTTGCTGCTACGGTTTGCTTTTTTGCAGCAGACTTTGACATATGCACGGAACCTTTGCATACCAGCATGGCAAGGCAGAAAAATGCGGCAATCAAAAATATAAATATGAGAAAGTAAAAGAAACTGTCAATAGGAATAAGGAGCTTGAAAGGTAAGGAAAACTTAAAGGTACACAGCGTTAGTATCCACACTGTAAGCTCGAGACTAGAATTGAGCGACCCATAAATAAACGTAATGCCAAGGCATATCGGGCAGGCGAAAAGTATTATATACCATGCGAGCTTACTCAAACTATTTTTGAAGAAAGCTATCAACAGAAGGAGCGTACATATGACGGTTGATACTTGATATGGAATTGCCCAAGGAAAACTATAAAAAAAGGATTCAGAAATTGAGCAAACCAAACATAACATGTATGCGATTAGCTGCGAGATGATTCCCAGCAGTATAACTGTGTTTTGCTGAAAGAAGATCCCCATGGACAGAAGAACACAGCTGATAAATAAGGTAAGAAGAGAAATGTTATTTGCAACTGCATCTTTGCCTATCATTGCCAGAAAGCTTATGAGAGTTATTGGTATGAGCACTGCATACAGAATCCCGGCAATCAGCCTATATTTTTTATCAGAAACGTTTTTAAGTTTATCAAGCATCAGATCCACCTCACAGCTTTCCGAGCAGATCGGCCTTCATCGCGGCAAATTCCTCGTCAGTCAGTACACCCTGAGAGTGAAGCTCTGCCAGCTTTTTAAGGTCATCATAGGGCGTACTTTTTTGCTTTTCGGACTGTGCATTCAGGTCGTCCTCGTATGCACTGCCGTCTGCCGGAAGGAGTTTCCCGGTCGCTATGTAGATAATATCGATTATCCAGAGTATGCCAAAGCAGCCGCCGGTGAAAAGCTTCAATAAACCGATGCCGGTATAGCCGAGGTAAAAACGGTCGACGCCGAGGCCGCCGACAAGCACTGACAGTATAAGCGCAGTTGTTTTACTTTTCATTGTCTGCTCCTTCTTTTGGCTCATTTATTTCTTCAACTTGCCTGCTATCTCTCTTTTTAAAGACTATTTCTCTTTCAATTTTTGCTACATTTTCGACTTCCTCAATATAGTACCCTTTTTTCTTAGCCCATTTTGCAAGAGCTGAACTGTGCTTTATGTAGCTCTTTTCCTTTGGAAGAGCTGCCCCGGTTCTTTCTTGGTACGATCTATCTGACAGTCGAAAATCCGTTCCCGTCTCAAACAGATAGTCCAATTCGCTTAAGTTTGGATGTTTGCCCATATTGAAACCTCTCTTTCTTAAACTATAGGTGCTATTGGCATGTTGATTATACATCTATAGTTTAATAAGGTCAACCCCAAAGTGCTTAATATATCGTCTACAAACTCATATAATTATCTTAGAGTTTAAGTTTTGAGGTGATAATATGGCGGACGTGGGGTTGACTGAAATAGGCAAGCGTATTCAATCACGCCGCAAGCAGCAGGGCTTGACGCAGGAGCAGTTAGCCGACAGAATGAATGTTTCCATTCAGATGATTTCCAACTTGGAGCGCGGCAACAAGGCGATCCGCATAGACAATCTCATCAATCTCAGCCAGATACTTGATGTGAGCACGGATTATATCTTGACAGGCAAAGAAACGCAGGGCGATTTTCACGCCCTTACGGCGCGTATAGAAGCGCTCTCACCTGCCAGCAGAAAAATGATAGAAATGCTTGTTGATTACTGTATAAGCGAAAATATGTAAGACCGCGGTTCCATTTCTGCGGTCTGGCTTTTCCTCTTCTGGTATGATAAAGTTGAGCAATTAACACCGGGATAGAGAGTGTTAACAGTCCAACTTGAAAAGATGTAGCTGATTAGAGCTATATCTGAGTATGTCGAGCGATACGCTATATGAGTACGGGAAGCCGGTAGGGCAGTAAGATTCGATGGCTTAGAACCATAACAGAAACAGGGGATGCTGTCCGCGATTTAGACAGCATCCCCTGTGTTTGTTTGCAGATGGCGTACCTTTCCTTCGCAGGAAGGCAGCAGACCAGAATGCGTTATCTGGCCGAGGGATCGACCTCATAGAACCAATAGCCATGTATCGTGTCGGCACCGTAGTATTTTGCCATGCTGATATTCGCATAGAAGTTTGCATCCGCCCTGGGAAACGGCGTCGAGAAGCAGCTGTATTCGGTTTCGCCTACGATATACGGAACGCCTATTTTTGTTCTTCCGGCGGCGAGCTCAGCCCGGATGTATTCGTCGTTGTACACCGCTTTGTAATGGACGAGCTGCATATCCTGTATGCCGACTACGCCCCAGTACATTGTGAACGAAAGGAGTATTGCGCTCAGAACGCAGTACAGCGAACAGAGCTTTGAGCTGAAGAGCTGGAAGAAGAACAGAGCACATGCGAGGAGCAGCAGGAAAAACGCGATATACGTTGACCTTTGCTCAATATACAGCGCGAAAATGAGAACAAAGTGTGAGGCAAGCGAGCCGCCGATGAAAACGAGGGACAGGATCCTTGTACGTTTCAGCTGCTTTGTTTTGCAGGAATACCAGTAGGAGAAAACATAAAAGATGACCAGCGGCCAAAACTTGAGATAGGCGAGGATCAGTTCAACGAAATTGCTGACGTATACAGAGAAGGATGTCACCGCAATTTTCCTTGTCAGCTCCGCGGGAGCGAGGGCAAGCAGGAGGAAGCCTATGAGCATGGCGCAGAGGGAGGTAATGTGCCAGCGTTTGAGAGGCCTTTTCAAATAATATTTGCTGAGTATAATGAACAGAAACGCCATGAACACAGCCGCAACAGAGGAGTTTTCCGAATAGTTCCCGACAACAAGGGACAGCAGAGCAAAGAGAATCTCCTTCGGTGCGGTCATGCGGAGATCTTCCATAAAGTCTTTTGCCATTATATAGAGCCAGGCAGAAAAAATAGCCATAGCCCAAAGGTAATTGCAGGCACCGTCAAGCCAGAGGTACAGTGTGTTGAAACCGGGTGAGAGGACCCAGACGGAACCGAATATAACGCACACGGCCAGCGCGTTTTGCGGCATGCTGCCGTCGGAAGAAAAGCGGCGTGCAAAGTGATAGATGATAAAAATGAAGTAAGTAAACACTCCTGCATTGAGCACCTTGAAGATGGGCAGCGGGATCAGCAGGAAGAGCTGCGCGAAAAAGTGAGGGAGGACACGGCCGTTCATGGTAAAACGGTGGACATACAGCGAAGGGAAAATGTCCGCAAAGCTTTCTATGCGGCTCTCGTCCTTGAAGTTGAACATATAGACGTAGTCATCACCGCCGAGCGGCGTGAGGAAATTGCAATACAAGAGGAGCAAAAATATCGCAGCGAACAGCAGAATGACGACAGCTTTTGACTCGTTGACCTTTTTCAGCATTGTCATGGTCCCGGTGCCTCCAAAGTAAAAAAATGTGTAACGACGGACAAAATATTACCACACACCTATCGGAAACACAACAGTCTTTCGACAAATAAGCACCCATTTACACTTAAAACGAGCAAACGAGACAGTGCTCCCCAGCGTATCTTTCTTTAAAATCCACGTTTTCCTGCCGCGGAGGTCAATAGGCTAAGCGCCTTTCTGCCGAATTGTTCAAGCTTTGGGGAGAGCTTATCAACGGCCTTGTCCCACAGCCTGCCGGCGGTCGCCTGACGGAGCAGATCGACAGCCGTGCCGACGAGATACACTATGACTATAGTACCCAGAGCCTGCAGCGGCAGCAATGAAGAGTTTATGTACTGAGCGGGATCAAGCATAACGGACCATATTCCCAATACATCACGCGCGAAGATGTTTTCATGGAACAGGTAAACGCCGAAGGTGGCGCTGGCAAGAGTGTTGACAGCCGGGATACAGACCGGTTCCCTGCTCAGAAAATACCGCAGCAGCCCCAGCGCAAACATGTATCCGAAAAAGCTGCTGTCCGTGCCGAGCCGGCTCGACAGCTCCATGAGTGAAACGCCGCCAGTCCTGCTGCCGGCGAAAGTGCATACCCACGCAAACGCGGGGATGCATGCGCCCCATGCCAAAGCCCTCCATATGCCGGGCTTTTTTGCGGCAGGATCGGCACCGCCGTACAGTCTCAGATATGCTGCCGTGAGGTAAAGCGTTACAAACCAGCCCTGCTCGGTGAAAAATATGTATACTCTGAAAAATGTCGGCAGTATCGAATACAAAAGAAGCAGCAAAAGAATGCTAAGGCGCAGCTTGTCCTTCCCGATACCTGCGGCAAAGCGGTTCAGCAGAGGGGAGAGCAATAAAAGCATAACATAATACGAAGCGAACCAATAATATCCGCCGGTGATCGGGAATACGGAGCGCCGCAGGATGCCCATGTCCGCACTGCAGCCAAAGGCGAACACAGCTATTGCCAGCGCAGACAGACTGTAAAACCACAGCTGCCCGGCTATTTTCAGCAGACGCTTTACGCTGAACTCATGCTTTGCCAGATAATAGCCAGAGATCATGACAAAGAGGTTTACGCCAGTTTTGCCGTAGTTTCCGATAAGGTCTATGAAGTACTTGCCGCAGCTGGAATACAGATCCTCTGCGTAGAAGCTGTATATCGAATAATGATACGCTGCGATCATCAGCATCGCAATGATGCGCAGCAGCTCTATATTGGAATTACGCTGTGCCTTCGGTGCTCCGGACAGCTCCCGGACTGTGTTCTGTGATCCCATATCTTTGTCATTCCCCTTAAAAATGCCGGAGTCTTTGCCCGACCATGTTATTGTAACATACGCTTTCCGGGAAAACAACGGCGTTTCACCAAAGGACTGTCTTTTTCTTTAAAAGC
>CAKTPC010000125.1 GCA_934590505.1 uncultured Oscillospiraceae bacterium | reverse complement strand
CCACGCATACCGGCGAGCTGACGGATCTGGTTCATGGAGCCACGGGCACCGGAGTTTGCCATCATGTAGATGGGGTTATACTCGTCGAGCGCGCTGCTCAGTGCGTCGGTAACTTCCTTGGTGGTCTTTTCCCACTCGGAAACAACCAGACGGTAACGCTCATCATCGGTGATGAAGCCGCGCTTGTACTGGCGCTCGATGTTGACGACTTCCTTCTCGGTGGCTTTGATCATCTCGTACTTCGCGCTCGGGACGGTCATATCCGCAACGGATATGGTGATGGCGCCCTTGGTGGAGTACTTATAGCCAAGGGCCTTGATGCTGTCAAGAACTTCCGCGGAGATGGTAAAGCCGTACTTCTGGATGCAGCGGTCAATGATATCGCCGAGCTGCTTCTTGCCGACCTGGAAGCCGATCTCATGATCAAAGGCATGGTCGGGGTCGGTACGGTCAACATAGCCGAGGTCCTGCGGGATAGGCTCATTGAAGATGATGCGGCCGACGGTGGTGATGATGGTCTTTTGGACCTCGACGCCGTCAACAGTCTTGGTAACTCTCAGGCGGATAGGCGCATGCAGGCCGACTACGCCCTCGTTATAGGCCATGATGGCCTCGGCAGAGTCACGGTACATGAGGGTGGGCTTATAGGTTGCGGGTGCGGTGCCCTCCTTCTTGGCTTTGACGTTCGCCTGATACAGCTCATCGCCGTCGACGATAGCGCCGGCTTCAAAGCCGGTATCGCCCGGGTCATCGATTATCATGCGCTCGGCGCCCTTCTCGGCTGAGCCTATGCGGACCATGGTCAGATAGTAGGAGCCGAGGATCATGTCCTGAGTAGGAACAGTGACGGGGTGGCCGTCCTGCGGACGCAGGAGGTTATTCGCGGAGAGCATGAGTATACGCGCTTCGGCCTGAGCCTCGGCGGACAGCGGCAGGTGGATAGCCATCTGGTCTCCGTCGAAGTCAGCATTGTAAGCAGTGCAGACCAGCGGGTGCAGACGCAGCGCGCGGCCTTCAACGAGGATAGGCTCGAAAGCCTGAATACCGAGACGGTGCAGAGTAGGCGCACGGTTGAGGAGGACGGGGTGCTCCTTGATAACGTCCTCAAGGGCGTCCCACACCTCGGTGCGCTGCTTGTCGACCATCTTCTTTGCGGACTTGATGTTGTTGGCGACGCCATCCTCGACCAGCTTCTTCATAACGAAGGGGCGGAAGAGTTCGATAGCCATTTCCTTAGGAACGCCGCACTGGTATATCTTGAGGTCAGGGCCGACAACGATAACGGAACGACCGGAATAGTCGACACGCTTGCCGAGCAGGTTCTGGCGGAAGCGGCCCTGCTTGCCCTTGAGCATATCGCTCAGGGACTTGAGTGCGCGGGAGTTTGCGCCGGTGACGGCTCTGCCGCGGCGGCCGTTGTCTATCAGGGCGTCGACCGCTTCCTGAAGCATGCGCTTCTCATTACGCACGATGATATCGGGCGCGTTGAGCTGCTGGAGTCTCTTCAGGCGGTTGTTGCGGTTGATGACGCGGCGGTACAGATCGTTCAGGTCGGAGGTCGCGAAGCGGCCGCCGTCAAGCTGGACCATCGGGCGAATTTCGGGCGGGATGACCGGCAGAACGTCGATTATCATCCACTCGGGGCGGTTGCCGCTCGCACGGAAGGCCTCGACGACCTCAAGACGCTTGACGAGCTTGGCCTTCTTCTGGCCGCCGGCGGTCTTGAGCTCCTCGCGCAGCTGCTTTGCGAGTTCGTCGCAGTCAATCTGGGAGAGCAGCTCCTTGATGGCTTCGGCGCCGATACCGGCCTTGAAATCGTCCTCGTACTTCTCGCGCATGTCGCGGTACTCACGCTCGGTGAGGATCTGGCAGCGCTCAAGCGGAGTGAAGCCGGGGTCGATGACTATATAGTTTGCAAAGTACAGGACCTTCTCGAGCATCCTCGGAGTAAGGTCGAGCATAAGGCCCATGCGGCTGGGTATGCCCTTGAAGTACCAAATGTGGGAGACAGGGGCGGCAAGGTCGATATGACCCATACGCTCGCGTCTTACCTTGCTCTTGGTGACCTCGACGCCGCAGCGGTCGCAGATCTTGCCCTTGTAACGGATCTTCTTATACTTACCGCAGTGGCACTCCCAGTCTTTGGTCGGTCCGAAGATGCGTTCACAGAACAGACCGTCGCGTTCGGGCTTGAGGGTACGGTAGTTGATGGTCTCCGGCTTCTTGACCTCGCCGTAGGACCAGCTGCGGATCATATCAGGGGAGGCAATGCCTATCTGTATAGCGTCAAACGGTGTGTAGCTCATTACATATCCTCCTCGCTGTTGTAGTCATTGGAGCTGTAGTCGTCCTCCAGCTCGTCTTCGGGGATATCCTCGATGCTGAAGCCCTCGGCCTCGATCTCGCTGTCGTCGGCGGAGTAAAGCTCGTCCTTCATGTCAGGGATGAAATCGTCGTCATCGTCGTCCTTGAGTTCGATCTCGTTGCCGTCCTTATCCAGAACGCGGATATCCAGACACAGGGACTGGAGTTCCTTAACGAGAACCTTGAAGGATTCGGGCACGCCGGGCTGCGGGATGTTGTTGCCCTTGACAATGGCCTCGTAGGTCTTGACACGGCCGGTGACATCGTCGGACTTGACGGTGAGTATCTCCTGCAGGGTGTAAGCTGCACCGTAGGCTTCGAGAGCCCAGACTTCCATTTCGCCGAAGCGCTGTCCGCCGAACTGGGCTTTGCCGCCCAGAGGCTGCTGCGTGACAAGGCTGTAGGGGCCGGTGGAACGGGCGTGGATCTTATCATCGACCAGGTGGTGGAGTTTGAGGAAGTAGACCCAGCCGACGGTGACGTCGTTATCGAACTTCTCACCGGTGCGGCCGTCGTACATGGTGCTCTTGCCGTCCTCGCGCAGGCCTGCCTGACGCAGAGTCTCGCGGATGGTGGACTCGTTGGCGCCGTTGAAGGTAGGCGTTGCGACCTTCCAGCCGAGCGCCTGAGCGGCGTAGCCAAGGTGGACTTCAAGAACCTGACCGATGTTCATACGGGACGGAACGCCCAGAGGATTCAGAACGATATCCAGCGGGGTGCCGTCGGGCAGGTAAGGCATATCCTCACGCGGAAGGATACGGGAAACGACGCCCTTGTTGCCGTGGCGGCCGGCCATCTTATCACCGACGGAGATCTTACGCTTCTGGGCGATATAGACGCGGACGACCTGATTGACGCCGGGGTTCATCTCATCGCCGGCTTCGCGGGTGAATACCTTGACGTCGACGATTATGCCGCTCTCGCCGTGGGGAACCTTGAGCGAGGTGTCACGCACTTCGCGTGCCTTTTCACCGAAGATTGCGCGCAGCAGGCGCTCTTCAGCGGTCAGATCGGTCTCGCCCTTCGGGGTGACCTTACCGACGAGGATATCGCCGGCGGTAACTTCCGCGCCGACCATGATGATGCCGCGCTCGTCAAGGTACTTGAGAGCATCGTCACCGACGCCGGGAATGTCACGGGTGATCTCCTCGGGTCCGAGCTTAGTATCGCGTGCGTCGCACTCGTACTCCTCGACATGGATGGAGGTGAACACATCCTCCATGACAAGGCGCTCATTGAGAAGGATAGCGTCCTCGTAGTTGTAGCCTTCCCAGTTCATGTAGCCGACAAGGATGTTCTTGCCGAGGGAAATTTCGCCGTTTGAGGTACTGGGGCCGTCAGCCATGACGTCCCCCTTCTCCACGCGCTGACCGGCTGAGACGATGGGACGCTGGTTGATGCAGGTGCCCTGGTTGGAGCGGGCAAACTTGATGAGCTTATAATCCTTAGTCTCGCCGCCATCGTACCGGACGGTGATATACTTCGCGTCGACTCTCGTGACAGTGCCGCTGCCCTCGGCGAGGATGCAGACGCCGGAGTCAACAGCGCACTTATGCTCGATGCCTGTGGCAACGATAGGTGCCTGAGTAGTCATAAGGGGAACAGCCTGACGCTGCATGTTCGCGCCCATCAGAGCACGGTTCGCGTCGTCGTTCTCAAGGAAGGGGATCATCGCGGTCGCGATCGAGATCATCATCTTGGGGCTTATATCGACATAGTCGACATCCTCGCGGTTTACTTCGATCGTATCATTGCGGTGACGGCAGGTGACACGCTTATTGAGCAGGCAGCCGTTTTCATCAACAGGCTCGGAGGCCTGAGCGACAACGTACTGATCCTCAACGTCGGCGGTCATGTAGTCTACCTGATCGGTTAGACGGCAGGTGCCCTTCTCGACCTTGCGGTAGGGGGCGACGAGGAAGCCGTACTCATTGGCTCTCGCATAGGAGGCGAGGTAGTTTATAAGGCCGATGTTCGGGCCTTCAGGAGTTTCTATCGGGCAGAGACGGCCGTAGTGGCTGTAGTGAACGTCTCGGACGTCAAAGCTCGCGCGCTCTCTGGAGAGGCCGCCGGGGCCGAGAGCGGACATACGGCGCTTGTGGGTTAGCTCTGCCAGAGGGTTGGTCTGGTCCATGAACTGGCTCAGCGGCGAGGAGCCGAAGAACTCCTTGATGGCTGCGGTCACGGGACGGATATTGATAAGGCTCTGGGGAGTGACGATGTCCAGATCCTGCAGAGTCATGCGCTCGCGGATGACGCGCTCCATACGGCTGAAGCCGATGCGGAACTGGTTCTGAAGCAGTTCGCCCACGCAGCGGACGCGGCGGTTGCCGAGATGGTCGATATCGTCCGGCTCGCCGATGCCGTGGCCAAGACAGTCAAGGTAATTGACGGAGGCGAAGATATCGTCGTTAACAATATGCTTGGGGATAAGCACATCGATATTCTCACGGATAGCGTCCTTGAGAGCGTCGCCCTGGAACTTCTCGCAAAGCTCCTTCATAACGATGCCGCGGACCTTTTCCTTGATGCCGAGCTCTGCCGGGTCAAAGCCCACATAGCGGGAAATGTCCACCATGCCGTTGGAGAACACGCGCACGGTCTTGCCGTCGACATTCAGCAGAACGTCGATAACACCGGCGTCGGAAATCTCACGCGCCTTGTCGCGGCTGATTATATCGCCCGCATCGGCGAGGATCTCGCCGGTGAAGGGGTCTGCCACGGGAGCTGCCAGCTCAAAGCCCGCGATGCGCGGGAAGAGGGAGAGCTTCTTGTTGAACTTGTAGCGGCCGACATCGGATATCTCATAGCGGCGGCGGTCGAAGAACAGGCCGTCAAGCAGAGTTTCTGCGGACTCGACCGTGGGAGGATCGCCCGGGCGCAGCTTGCGGTAAATTTCAAGCAGGCACTCGTCGCGGGTGTCGCATGTGTCCTTGTCGAGAGTGGAGATGATGCGCTCGTCCTCGCCAAAAACTTCCTTGATGCGCTCATTGGTGGTGACACCGACGAAGGGATCCTTCACGCAGCTGAGCCAGGTGGAGGGACGGTTCTCGTCGTAAGCACCCATGGCCTTGATGAACCAGGTGATGGGGAGCTTGCGGTTCTTGTCTATGCGGACATAGAACACATCGTTCGCGTCGGTCTCATACTCCAGCCATGCGCCATGGTACGGTATGACCGTTGCGGCGTAGGTGTTGATCATGGCCTTGTCGGTGGTTTTGTCAAAGTACACACCGGGGGAACGGACGATCTGGGAGACGATAACGCGCTCGGCGCCGTTGATGATAAAGGTGCCGCCGTCGGTCATGAGCGGGAAGTCGCCCATGAAAATCTCCTGCTCCTTGATCTCCTCCGTCTCTTTATTGCGCAGACGGACCCTGACCTTGAGGGGGGCGGCGTACGTAGCATCTCTCGCCTTGCACTCCTCCTCGTCGTACTTCGGCTTCTCATTCATGGAGTAGTCAATAAAGCTCAGCTCCAGATTGCCGGAGTAGTCAGTTACGGAATCAACATCCTTAAAGACCTC
>CAKTPC010000124.1 GCA_934590505.1 uncultured Oscillospiraceae bacterium | reverse complement strand
GAGCTGCTGTTCGGCACGATAGACACATGGCTCATCTGGAAGCTGACGGGCGGGCGCGTCCATGTGACGGACTACACCAACGCCAGCCGCACTATGCTTTATAACATCCGCGAGCTGCGCTGGGATAAAGAGCTGCTCGGGCTGCTGGATGTGCCTGAGTGTATGCTCCCGGAGGTGAAGCCCTCGAGCTGCATTTACGGCAGCAGCGAATTCGAGCTGTACGGCGGGGAGATACCCATTGCGGGCGCGGCTGGCGACCAGCAGTGCGCGCTGTTCGGGCAGTGCTGCTTCGAGCCGGGGCAGATGAAGAACACCTACGGCACGGGCTGCTTCCTGCTGATGAACACCGGCAGCGAGATAGTCGAGAGCAGGAACGGACTTGTCACGACCATCGCCGCAAGCTGCGGGGACCATGTGGAATACGCCCTTGAGGGCAGTATCTTTGTCGGCGGGGCGGCGGTGCAGTGGCTGCGCGACGAGCTGAACGTGGTATCGGACGCGGCGGAGACGCAGCAGTACGCCGAAAAGGTGCAGGACACGGCTGGGGCCTACGTCGTCCCGGCCTTTACGGGGCTCGGCGCGCCGTACTGGAACCAGCGCGCGCGGGGCACGGTTGTCGGCATAACGCGCGGCTTCAGCCGGGCGCACCTCGTGCGCGCGACGCTTGAGTCGATAGCCTACCAGACGCAGGATATCGCCGAGGCCATGGAGCGCGACTCCGGTATCGGGATCGCGGCGCTCAAGGTGGACGGCGGTGCATGCGCGAATAACTTCCTGATGCAGTTTCAGGCGGATATCACAGGGTGCAGCGTATACAGGCCGAAGTGCATAGAGACGACGGCGCTGGGCGCGGCCTACCTTGCGGGGCTTGCCGTAGGCTACTGGGAGAGCCTTGAGGATGTGAAGCAGAATCAGGGTATCGACCGCGTATTTGTGCCCGCGATGGACAAAGATAAGCGCGCGGAGCTTCTGCGCGGCTGGCGCAGAGCCGTAAAATGCGCCCAGGTATGGGCTGAAGAATAATGAAAAGCCTTCTCCTTGAATGAACAAGGGGAAGGCTTTTAGTACCTGTATTTATGCCTTGGGCGTCTCGCCCTTTTTCGGCAGCTTGTGCTTCTTGCCGTCGGGCGTGACGATATAGGTATTCTCCAGCAGCTCTATAGTGCCGCGGCGCCAGTCCTCGATATACTCCTTGCGCAGCGCGGCGCGCTCCTCCTGTTCAGCGGCGGTCAGCTCCCGCTCCTTTGCAAGATGCGCAAGCTCGTTTATGCGGTCAAGCTTTTCCTGTGTCATGCTTTGCCCTCCTCGTCTATAGTGCCCAGCTCGTCGAGCGTCAGCTCAAAGGCCGGGATGAATTTATCCAGAAAATATTTTACCTCCGGTAAGGGGCTCGCGTCGAGTATGGCGCGGGTCTGCTTCTCGGCGGAGATGAACTCGTTATTGCCGGTCTTGCGCTCCTCGATGCACTTGATGTAGGCAGAGAGCTTGTCGGCGGCCTTGACGATATCGTGCAGCTCCTCGGCGTCCCTGCCGTAGAGCAGCGATTCATAGGTCCCGCGCAGCTCCTCGGGCAGCGTCGCCAAAAGCTTATCGCAGGCGAGCTTTTCTACCTGCTTATAGGCAGACTGGATCTGTGCGCTGTGGTACTTTATCGGCGTGGGCAGGTCGCCGGTGAGGATCTCGGAGCTGTCATGGAACAGCGCAACGGACGCACACCTGTCCGGATCGCAGGGGATGCCGTAAATGTCACGGCGGATGATAGCAAGCGCGTGCGCGATCACGGCGACCATGTGGCTGTGCTCCTGTATGTTCTCAGGCAGCGCGTTGCGCATCAGGCTCCAGCGGCCGATATAGCGCATACGCGAAATGTAGGCAAAAAAATTGTGGCTCATAGATTATTTTCGTCTCCGTATTTCTGTTTTCGTACTGCATTGATTCTATCACGGCGGGAGAATTATTTCAATAAGGAGGACTTTTTTGTAAATTTCATTTATATAAGTATTGCAAAAGGCGGAGAGCAGTGTTAAAATTTCATTTTGTGTTGAAAATAGTACATAGAAATTTTGACCGCAGCTATGCGGACGCAGCAAGGGAGCACTGATAGATATGGATAAGCTTAGAAACGTCGCCATTATTGCACACGTTGACCACGGCAAGACCACTCTTGTCGATGAAATGCTCAAGCAGTCCGGCGTTTACCGCGAGAACCAGGAGGTCGTGGAGCGCGTCATGGACTCGAACGATCTCGAACGCGAGCGCGGCATCACCATCATGGCGAAGAACACCGCCGTGTGGTACGGCGACACGAAGATAAACATAGTCGACACCCCGGGTCATGCCGATTTCGGCGGCGAGGTGGAGCGCATACTCAAGATGGTCAACGGCGTTATCCTGCTGGTCGACGCCGCGGAGGGTCCGATGCCGCAGACGCGCTTCGTGCTCAGCCGTGCGCTGGAGCTCGGCCACCGCGTCATCGTCGTCGTCAATAAGATAGACCGCCCCGATCAGCGTATACATGAGGTCATAGATGAGGTGCTCGAACTGCTCATCGACCTCAACGCGACGGATGAGCAGCTGGATTCCCCGATGCTCTTCTGCTCCGGCAGGCAGGGCACGGCGAGCTACTCCCCCGATGTTCCCGGCACCGACCTCAAGCCGTTGTTCGACACGATCCTTGACTACATCCCCGAGCCGAGCATGGACCTTGACAAGCCCTTCCAGATGCTCGTCAGCAGCATTGACTATAACGAGTACGTCGGCCGCATTGCCATCGGGCGCATCGAGCGCGGCGTGATAAAGCAGAACCAGGAGATCGAGGTCTGCAACTACCACAATCAGGACGAGCCGCCCATGAAGGCCAAGGCCGTGTCACTCTACCAGTTTGACGGGCTCAACAGAGTCCCGGTGACCGAGGCGGGCGCGGGCAACATCATCGCGATGAGCGGTATAGGCGATGTCACCATCGGTGACACTATCTGCGCCAGAGGCTTTGCCGAGCCGATAGAGTTCGTCAAGATCGGCGCACCGACGCTGGAAATGACCTTCTCGGTAAACGACAGCCCATTTGCAGGTACCGAGGGCAAGTTCGTCACCTCCCGCCAGATCCGCGACCGTCTCTTCCGTGAGACGCTCAAGGACGTTTCCCTCCGCGTCTCCGAGATCGGCAGCAGCACAGACAGCTTCAACGTCGCCGGCCGCGGCGAAATGAGCCTGTCCATCCTCATCGAGACGATGCGCCGCGAGGGCTATGAGTTCCAGGTGTCCCCTCCGCGTGTGCTGTATCAGGAGATCGACGGGCAGAAGTGCGAGCCTATCGAGCGCGTCGTTGTCGATGTGCCGCAGGACTGCATGGGCTCCGTCATGGAAAAGCTCGGCGCGCGCAAGGGCGAGTTCCTTGAGATGACCCCCGCCGGCAACCGCATGAAGATGGAATTCCTCGTTCCGTCCCGCGGACTGTTCGGCTACCGCAATGAGTTCCTTACCGACACCAAGGGCGAAGGCATCCTTGCTTCCGTGTTCGAGAAGTATGCGCCCTACAAGGGAGACATTGCCCGCCGCAGCACCGGCTCCCTCATCGCGTGGGAGACGGGCGAGGCCGTGGCATACGGCATTTGGAACGCGCAGGAGCGCGGCGCAATGTTCATCACGCCTGGCACTAAGGTCTATGCCGGTATGGTTATAGGCGTCACGCAGAAGAGCGACGATGTCCCCGTCAATGTCTGCCGCACCAAGCACCTGACAAACACCCGTGCTTCCGGTTCCGACGAGGCGCTGCGCCTTGTCCCGCCGAGACAGCTCAGCCTTGAGCAGTGCCTTGAGTTCCTCGCCGACGACGAGCTGCTTGAAGTCACGCCGAAGAACCTCCGCCTGCGCAAGAGCATTCTCGACCACAGCCAGAGAATGAAGAACGTAATGAAAAACAGATGATATAAAGATTGATTGCACCGCAATTGCGGTGCAATCAATCTTTATAGGCTCTGTATCAGTCCTGCGGCTCAATATTGCTGTGAAGTATCTCGCCGGTGACGGCGTCGATAATGTAGCTGTATTCGTTCACATGGTCATCAAACTCCACATCGTACCATGCGGAGCGGCGGCCCTTTTCAAATTCAACGTCGTCAGAGTAGATCATGGTGACGGTGGTGCTGGCATCGTCAAGCGCGATGTTCAGCGCGGCGTCCGCACCGATATAGTTGGTCTTGTAGCGGTAGATGAAATAGCCGCCGATGGCAGCGCCGATGATGACGAGCACGAGTAATGCGATAAGAATGTTTTTGAGTGTCTTGTTCATTTTTTCTTCTCCTTTTTCCGGACTCATTTCAGCTTGGCTATATTCTATTCCAAGGTTTTAAGAAAAAAATTAGAAATATCTGAAAGCTTCGGATAGACTAACGGTATCGCTGTCCAGCACGCGGCTATGGACAGTGACCTCTCTGTAAGATATAATGAAATAAATACAGTCAACTCTTATTTGCGGGGGCTTATCCATGGCAGAGAAAAAAAGAAATTCCAACCTTGAGCTTATGCGCATACTTTGTATGCTGCTGATCGTTTTCCACCACTGCGGCGGCCACGGCTTTGAAAACATCGACCGTGTCTACAGCTTCAATAAATACTTCATAGAGGCCATTTCCATGCTGGGCACGGCGGGGGTCATGGGCTTTGTGCTCATTTCTGGCTATTTTGTATCCGCCTCCGGCACTGACCTGAAACGGCTGATGAAGCTGTGGGGACAGATATGGTTTTATTCCGCGCTGTGCCTTGTCCTGTTTCTTACGGTGCTCACCCCGGCAGAGCCGCTCGGTGCGGCCGGCATAATAAAATCACTCCTGCCGGTGACCTATTCCCGCTACTGGTTCGCGACGTGCTATATCGTGCTGATGCTGCTCTCACCCTTTCTCAACAGCTTCATTGCGGCAGTCGGGCGTGAGACCCTGCTCAGGCTCATCGTACTGCTGGTGCTGCTGTGGTCGGTGCTTGCCACGTTCATTGCCGCCGATTACAGCTACAACATAATGGGTTGGTTCGTGACGATGTATTTGATCTCCGGTTATATCCGCCGCTACTATGTGCCGGGGCGGCACGCGGCAGGACGCCACCTTGTCCGCGCGCTTCTGGCGTATCTGCTGCTTCTTCTTTCGGACATACTTATCAATCTTGCGGGGAAATACACCGGCAGCAGCGCGCTGCTTGAAAACAGCATCATCTTCGCAAAGCAGAACGGCGTTTTCGATTTTATGATCGCCCTTGAGCTGTTCCTGTACTTTCTCAACAGTGAGCCGTTTTACAGCCGCGCTGTCAACGTTGCCGCTTCCGCGTGCTTCGGCGTCTACCTTATCCACGATAACTTCATTTTCCGCCCATATCTCTGGGAGACGCTGCTTCACATGCCCGAGTACTATAGCTCTTCGATGCTGCCGCTGTATGCGCTCATATCGGTGCTCGCGATATACATCGCGTGTACGCTCATCGATCTGCTGCGCATAAACAGCATAGAAAAGCTCTGGATGAAACTCATCGCGAAGGCTGCCCCGCCGCTGAACGCGGCTCTTGAGCGGCTGATGGCGCGGCTCCAGGTCTGGGCGGACAGCCTCTGCGGCAGTAAAGAGGACTGAAACCAAAAAATTCAGGCGCACCTTTTCGGTGCGCCTGAGCTTTTATTGCTGCCGCTTTATTCCGCAGCGGAGGTTTCCTTATGAAGCTGCTTCTGGAGCCAATCCTTGCCGTCAACATAGCGGGAGACGATGAAGGAGACAACATAGTCGCCGGCAGCGTTCACCATCGTGGCGGGAGGATCGACGAGATTGCCGAGCGCGATGGCTATCGGGTAGGCGATGGCGAGCTGATCCGGGAAGAAGATGGAGCAGACGACGAGCTCGCCCGTACCGCCGCCGCCGGGAATGCCGGACATTGCGACCGAGGAGAACACCGCAACGATTATCGCGAGTAT
>CAKTPC010000123.1 GCA_934590505.1 uncultured Oscillospiraceae bacterium | reverse complement strand
CAGATCGTCTGCTGCCCCGGCCTCAATGACGGGGAGGAGCTTCTGCGCTCCATGCAGGATCTTGAGCAGATGCACCCAGCGGTGCACAGCGTCTCCATCGTCCCCGTCGGGCTTACAAAGTTCCGCGAAAAGCTCTATCCGCTCACACCTTTTACGCCTGAGCATGCTGCCGAGACTATCGACCTTGTCGAGAGCTTCGGCGATAAATGCGTCCACCGCCACGGTACGCGCATCTTCTTCTGCGGCGATGAGATGTATATCAAGGCCGGGCGCGAGCTGCCGGATGAGGACTTTTATGAGGAATATACCCAGCTTGAAAACGGCGTCGGCATGATCCGCCTGCTGGAAACGGAGTTCCGCTCCGCACTGAAGCTCTCGGACGAACCGGACTATATCGACTTCTCCATCGCCACCGGTACCTCCGTCGCGCCGTATTTTGAAAGACTGCTGGCCATGGCGCGCGAGAAGTACTCCGGTATAAAGGGGCGCGTCTACGCCATTGAAAATGACTTCTTCGGCCACAGCATCAACGTTACCGGCCTTATAACCGGCGGCGACCTTATCCGTCAGCTCAAGGATAAGCCCTTGGGTGAGCGCCTGTTCATTTCGCAGAATATGCTGCGCCGTCAGGAGATGGATTTTCTTGACGATGTGCTGCTCGAGGATGCGGTGGAAGCGCTCGGCGTACCCATCTATCCTATAGAGAGCGACGGCTTCGCCCTCTGGGACGCGATAAGCGGTATCCTGCCTGAGGTGAAGCTCCCCGTGCGCGAGGAGTCGCACGAAGCGTTTTATAAGTACAACCAAAACTGAGAATTAGTAGGAGGAAACTGAATGTCAAGACCTCTTGTTGCAATAGTAGGCCGGCCGAACGTCGGCAAGTCGATGCTGTTCAACCGCCTTGTCGGGCGCAGACTCAGCATAGTTGAGGACACCCCCGGCGTCACGCGCGACAGGCTCTATGCCGAGTGCGAGTGGTGCGGCCGCAAGTTCGACATGGTCGATACCGGCGGCATCGAGCCGACCACCGACAGCGAGATCCTGCTCTATATGCGTGAGCAGGCCCAGATCGCCATAAACTCCGCAACCGTTATCGTCCTCGTCACCGATATCCGCACCGGCGTTACCGCCGCGGATAAGGACGTTGCCAATATGCTTCTGCGCTCCCGCAAGCCCGTTGTGCTCGCCGTGAACAAGGCCGACTCCACCGGTGCGGAGGACCCCGCCATATATGAGTTCTATTCTCTCGGCCTCGGCGATCCTATCGCCGTCTCCGCCGTGCACGGGCACGGCACGGGTGACCTGCTTGACGAGTGTCTGAAGTATTTTCCGCCTGCCGAAGAGGAGGACGAGGAGGACGACTGCATCAAGGTCGCCGTCATCGGCAAGCCGAATGTCGGCAAGTCCTCGCTCATCAACCGCATCCTCGGCGAAAAGCGCCTGATCGTAAGCGACATTGCCGGTACTACGCGTGACGCGGTCGATACCATGTTTGAAAACGAGCAGGGGAGATATATGTTCATCGACACCGCCGGCATCCGCCGCAAGTCGAAGGTCGATGAAAAGATCGAGAAGTTCTCCGTCATGCGCTCCCAGCTTGCTGTCGAGCGGGCGGACGTGTGCATCATCATGATCGACGCGCGCGACGGAGTTACCGAGCAGGACACCAAGATCGCAGGGCTCGCGCACGAATCCGGCAAGGCCTGCATCGTCGCGGTCAACAAGTGGGACCTCGTCGATAAGGAGACCGGCACTATGGAGAAAATGCGCAAGGACATCATGCGCGATCTGAGCTTCATGAGCTATGCGCCCATTATCTTTATCTCCGCCGCCACCGGCCAGCGCACCGAAAAGCTCTTTGAGCTCATCAACTTCGTCAATGACCAGAGCAATATGCGCATCTCCACCGGCATGCTCAATAATGTCCTTGCCGATGCACAGGCGCGTGTACAGCCGCCCACGGACAAGGGCCGCCGCCTGAAGATATACTACATGACCCAGACCGGCATCAAGCCGCCCAATTTCGTCATCTTCTGCAACAGCCGCGAACTGTTCCATTTCTCCTACCAGCGCTATATCGAAAACCAGCTCAGGACGGTTTTCGGACTTGAGGGCACGCCCATCCGCATCGTTATCCGCCAGAAGGGGGATAAGGAATGACGGTATATTTGCTCCTGCTGATCCCGACGGCGTTCTTCGCCTACATGTTCGGCGGGCTCGATACGATGGTGCTCGCCTCGAATTTCGTGTTCCGGCGCGGCCTGTGGAAGCTTGGCCGCGGCAATGTGTGGCTTTCAAACTTCCGCCGTATTTACGGCACAGGCGGCTTCGTGAAGCTCCTGCTTGTTGAGCTCGTGAAGGACCTGATCCCCATTTTCATCGGCGGTATCCTTCTCGGCATCAAGGGCCACGCCGAGGCTGGGCGTGCGTTCGCGGGCTTCTGCCTGACTCTCGGC
This sequence comes from uncultured Oscillospiraceae bacterium, assembly GCA_934590505.1. Taxonomy (GTDB): domain Bacteria; phylum Bacillota; class Clostridia; order Oscillospirales; family Oscillospiraceae; genus Limivicinus. The sequence continues at coordinate 3,595 of CAKTPC010000123.1, read as the reverse complement.
AGGCTCTATCCGATCTATTATGACTTCAAGGGCAGCCATGCGAGTATATGCCTGATCGTCTCGGCCTTTGCCGCGGATATGTCTCTCGGTATTGCCGTGCTGGTCGTCACCGCCATCGCGACGCTCGCGACGAAGTATCTCTCACTCGGCGCTGTCATAGGGGCGTTGTCGTATATCGTCCTCGGCATCCTGATCGTCAATGACTCACTCATCCTGCGCCTCGGCATCTTCACGTCGGCTCTTGTTATCTTCAAGCACCTCCCGGCGCTCGTCCGCGTGCTGAACCGCACCGAGCCGAGGCTCGACTTCAGCAACGACATTACCTATAAGCTCGACGAATAAAAAATTATCGCCGTCCATGCAGACGGCGATGATTTCTTATGTTCGGACTTGTTCAGTACTGCACTTCCCACAGGCACAGCCCCTGCGCCGGGGCGGTGAAGCCCGCGTTTTTTCTGTCGCGGCTCTGCAGCGCCGCAACGATGCTATCCGCATCGCGCTCGCCGCGCCCAGCTTCGATAAGTGTCCCGACGATAATGCGCACCATATTATATAGAAAGCCGTTTCCAGTCAGCAGGATGCGCAGCTCATCGCCCTGCCGGTCTATCTTAATGCTTTTGAGCGTCCTCACTGCGGATTTTTTCATGTGCCGGTTCGAGCAGAAGGCCGTGAAATCGTGCTCCCCGATAAGCTTTTGCGCGGCACGGCGCATCGCGTCCGTATCGAGCGCGCCGGGGTAGCGGTAGACGTATTTCCGCTCAAACACGTTCGGCGCGTCGCTGTTCCATATGCGGTAGAGGTAGCTCTTCTCCGTGCAGGAAAGCCGCGCGTGGAACCGCGGCGGCGCCTCCTCGAGCGACAGCGCCCCGATATCCTCCGGCAGATACTGCCGCAGCCGCGCAAGCAGCTGGGCGCAGTCCAGCTCTGTATCCGCCCGGAAGGAGCAGACCTGACATTTTGCGTGGACCCCGGCGTCTGTCCTGCCGCAGCCGGCGATCTCCACCGGCTGCTCGAGCAGTCGTGTCAGCAGGGCTTCCAACTTTTCCTGTATAGTGTTTCCTGTGTTGCCCTGTTTCTGCCAGCCGCTGTACCGGCTGCCGTCATAGCAGAGCGTGAGCCTGTAATTCTTCACTGCCGTCCCCTCCGTGCCACAGTTTACACTATCGGTGCGTATCATGCAAGACACATTTGTTAACGATTTGCTTGTTCATAAATGCACAATTGTTAAAAATACACATATTGCACCGCGTTTTCTTAACGGTGAAAATGCCAAATTCATTACATTTAAGAATTGAAGAATCCTGCAAAGAGTGGTAATATATTAACAATAAAGTGGGTCTATGTTTTTTATAGACCAGGCTCATTGAGCTATAAATCAGAAAAGAGGTTCTAACATGTATACAGACGCTTATTTGGCAAAGTTCGTTCTGCCCGAGGACCTTATGCAGACGCTGAAAAATTCCAACTGCCTCTGCTATCCCGAAACCAAGGAGCAGCTCATCGAGATGTGCTACGGCCCCACGCACAGCTCCAAGTTTGACGTGTGCTACAGTATCGACGGCAAGGGTCTTGTCAAGGAGGCCGAGGTCGTCCGCTGCAAGAACGGCACCGCTGTCAACTTCATGGAGGACTATATGCGCCGCCGCGACCCTGACTGCATGCGCATAGGCGACGATCTGCCAACCGATAAGCCGCGCTTTTCCGATGTCTACGGCTATGAGTTCTCTAAGCTCCGCAAGGATACCATGGATTGGCTCGGCTCCCAGCGCCTTATAATCCTGCCCTTCCACGCCGGCGGCAGATATTACGGCTATGACAGCCTTATGATCTGCCCGATGAACGCCGCGTTCTTCGCGCTGTCGCTTGCGAACATGCAGGGCTTTGTCAGCATCAACGAGGTCGAGGACGGCTTTACTCCCCGCGCCATCATCTATGTCGCCCCGCCCTTCCGCCACACTCACTTTAACGGCAAGCAGGTCGTTGTCCACCAGCGCAGTGAGAAGCTGCACGAGGTCTTTGCTTATAACCTCTATCCCGGCCCCTCCGCTAAGAAGGGCGTGTTCTCCATGCTTCTCGATATCGGCGAGAACGAAGGCTGGATAACCAACCATGCCTCCGCCGCAAGGCTCGAGTCCCCGTATGAGATGGAGACCGTATTCATGCATGAGGGTGCTTCCGGCGGCGGCAAGAGCGAGATGCTTGAGGAAGTCCACCGCGAGGAGGATAACCGTCTGCTCATGGGTATCCACACTGTCAGCGGTGAAAAGTATTACCTGTCCCTCGGCGAGACCTGTAAGATCCATCCGATCGCCGACGATATGATCCTTGCCCACAAGGATATGCAGAACGGCTCCGGCCACCTCGTCATTGCCGACGCGGAGGACGGCTGGTTCCTGCGCATGGACGGCGATAACTACTACGGCAACAGCCCGGAGTATGAGCGCATAAGCATCCATCCGTCCGAGCCGCTCGAGTTCTTCAATATGGACGCTGTCCCCGGCGCGACCTGCCTTATCTGGGAGCATGTCCCCGAGTCTGACGGCAAGCCCTGCACCAACCCCCGCGTCATTATCCCGCGCAATATGATCGATAACATCGTCCCCGGCAATGATCCGCAGGAGGTCAATGTCCGTTCCTTCGGCGTGCGTATGCCGCCGTCCACGGTCATGGCTCCGAACTACGGCGTCATGGGCATGATCCAGATAGTCCCGATCTCCATCGCGTGGGTCTGGCGTCTCATCGCGCCGCGCGGCTTCAAGAACCCCTCCATCGCCGATACCAATGCCGGCAGCGGCCTGAAGGCTGAGGGCGTCGGCTCCTACTGGCCGTTCTCCACCGGCAAGAAGGTCACTCAGGCCAACATGCTGCTCCACCAGATGCTCGCCTGCCCGAACACGCTGAACATCCTCATCCCGAACCAACACATCGGCGCATATCAGGTCGGCTTCATGGGCGAGTGGATCACCCGTGAGTACCTTGCGCGCCACGGCGGCCACATTAAGATGAAGCACCTTGTCCCGGCACGCTGCCCGATATTCGGTTACTCGCTCGATGAGATGAAGATCGACGGCCAGTATGTCCGTCAGACCTTCCTGCGCCCTGAGCTCCAGTCGAAGCTTGGCTTCGAAGGCTACGACGCCGGCGCGAAGATCCTGACCGACTTCTTCAAGGAGCAGCTCAAGCAGTTCATGACCGACGAGCTTGATCCGCTCGGCCGTCAGATCATTGAGCTTGTGATGAACGACGCTCCTCTGGAGGACTACCTCGCTCTGACCCCGCTCACCAATATGAAATAAGCGCCCGCCGCACCTGCGGCGCATAAACGTCCCCGCACCCACCGTGCTAAGCACGATGGGTGCGGGAGTACTTTTTTCGGTATTTATATCACCGCCCCGCTGCACTATACGGCAGCGGGGCGGTGTCTTTTTCAGTTAAGGAAATCCCTGAGCTTCTTGGAGCGGCTGGGGTGGCGCAGCTTGCGCAGCGCCTTCGCCTCAATCTGGCGGATACGCTCACGCGTGACGTTGAACTCCTTGCCGACCTCCTCAAGCGTGCGGGTGCGCCCGTCGACGATGCCGAAGCGCAGCTCCAGCAC
>CAKTPC010000122.1 GCA_934590505.1 uncultured Oscillospiraceae bacterium | reverse complement strand
CTCGTTGAGACCTTCGGCACCGGCACGGTCTCCGACGCCGTCCTGTCCGAGGCGGTGCAGAAGGTGTTCGACCTGCGCCCGAGCGCCATCATCCGCGACCTCGACCTGCGCCGTCCCATATACCGCAAGCTCGCCGCCTACGGCCACATGGGTCGCGAGGACCTCGGCGTGAGCTGGGAAAAGACCGACCGCGTTCAGGCTCTGCTCGATGCGGTAAAGTGAGCGCAAAGCGCATTAAATTTCAATTGCTGTACAGCCCCATATGCAGATATCCAAGCTGCATATGGGGCTGTTATCATGTCACAAGCGCGCCGTAGACGAGGATACCGAGACAGCGCTCATAGATATCCGGGAACTGATACGTCGGCAGCGGGTTCGTGCCAAGCCCTGCCTCGATCGTATAGCCGGGGCGGTCAAAGCTCTCGATGAACCAATCCTTGTACCCGGCAAAGCCGGATGAAAAGGGCGTCTCCTCAAGAGTATAGCCCGAGGCCTCGGCAAATATCTCCCCGATGCGGCGCGACTGCGGCGGCTCATAGTCGAGATAGCGCCAGTAGATCACCTCGCCCTGCGTGTGCAGTGCAAGGGTCAGCGCCGGTGAGAGGGCAAGGGTATAATCATACATCGCGCGGCTCTCGGGCGCGGTGAGCGGCGCACTGCCGACGAAGTCCGCCGGGGCGGGCGAGCGGATGCCTAGAGCGTATTTATTCTCCCGCGCCTGCTCCCATCCAGCGGGGTATTGCAGGTTTAAATCGACCCCGCGTATGTTCGCCTTCCAGCCCGAGGGGAACGGAAAACGCGGATAGTCCGCGGCGATGTTCTGCGCCTGCCGGTAAAACTCGCCGCTTTGCAGCTCGCCGGTCACAAGATCCATGCCGTCAGGGTTCACGGCGGGGACGAGGTGGATATCCGCGTACGATAGGATATCCGCGGCGCTCTGGTCAAACAGCGTCCCGCCGGTGACATAGGCTTGGCAGAGTTCCTCGGCAAACTTCATGAGTACCGGCGTGCATATCCATTCATTGGCATGGTGCGAGGCATTATACAGCACGCGGTTCTCCCCCGTGCCGAGGCTCAGCCGCCATAGCGGACGGCCCATCACGCTCTTGCCGATATCCCCGGCGGAGATGAACGGATGGCGCGCGGCAAGCCCGCGCACGCAGTAGCCCACGAGCGCCGACGACCAGTTTATATCTATCGGCACGACCGGAAACGGCAGCGGCACGGTGACATACTCCCCCACGCTCAGCCGCTCAGGTACTATGCCCGGGTTTGCTGTCTCTATAGCTTCGACGCTGCTGCCGTGCATCTGCGAGATGGTCCAGAGCGTATCGCCGCGCTTTACACGGTGCATTATATAACCGGTGTACCACGGCAGCAGAGCCCTGTGCGTGTCCCGCCCAGCGACGCCGTCTGGCGTCAGGCCGTGCGCGGATTGAAAACGGCGCAGGGCGCTGTCCGTCGCGCTCGAAAATATGCCGTCCTTCCGCAGCTCCCCGAAGCCCGCGCGGTTGAGCGCGAGCTGAAGCAGCTCGACCGCGGGGCCTATGCTGCCCATGCGTAAAATTCTCATCTCTTCACCACCCGTAAAGTTTTCCTCCTATGTATATGCGCGGCGGCGCGGCGGTATTCCATGGCAAAGTGCACAATTTCCGGTGGGGATTTTTGAGTTGTAATATCAGGGCGCGGCCTGTATAATCGAATGTAACGGGTACTGTACCCGATTTGACTGCGTGCGCGGCACTCCACACAATGCCGCGCATAGCTTTAATGAAGGAGGAAATTATTTTCCCTGAGGCTCAGGGTGCGGCAGCGTGGAGATCTGCCGTAATGCGGGCGGCGATGCCCCTGCGAGTGCGTCTGAGGCGGAGGCCCGGCGCATAGAGTCGAAAAGAATGGCAACCGTATCACTGAGAAATGTCAAAAAAATCTACCCGTTCGTAAGCGGAGAGAACAAGAAGAAAAAGAAGAAGGACGACAAGGAAGAGGAAGGCAAGGCCAAGCTCCAGATAACCGAGCAGGGCGTTGTCGCGGTGCAGGAATTCAGCCTTGACATCGCCGATAAGGAGTTCATCGTTCTGGTCGGCCCCTCCGGCTGCGGCAAGTCCACGACGCTGAGAATGGTCGCAGGTCTTGAGGAGATCACCGAGGGAGAGCTTTACATCGACGGCAAGCTCATGAACGACGTCGCGCCCAAGGACAGGGATATCGCAATGGTTTTCCAGAACTACGCCCTGTACCCGCACATGACCGTCTATGAGAACATGGCCTTCTCCCTGAAGCTGCGCAAGGAGCGCAAGGACGTTATCGACAAGAAGGTCCGCGAAGCCGCGGAGATCCTCGATATCACCCAGTACCTTGACCGCAAGCCCAAGGCTCTGTCCGGCGGCCAGCGCCAGCGCGTCGCCATCGGCCGCGCGATCGTGCGCGATCCCGCAGTCTTTCTGATGGACGAGCCGCTCTCCAACCTCGACGCTAAGCTGCGCAACCAGATGCGCGCCGAGATAATCAAGCTGCGCGAACGTATCAATACAACCTTTATATACGTCACCCACGACCAGACCGAGGCCATGACCCTCGGCGACAGGATAGTCATCATGCGCGACGGCTACATTCAGCAGATCGGCACCCCGCAGGAGGTGTTCAACAATCCGCGCAACCTCTTCGTCGCGGGCTTCATCGGCACGCCGCAGATGAACTTCTTCGACGCGCAGCTCGTGCGCGAGGATAAGAAGTTCTTCGTCGAGCTCGGCGGCAAGCGCATTGAGCTGAGCGAGGAGAAGGAAGCGCGCCTGCTTGAAAACGACGTGAAGTCCCAGCCCGTGACGCTCGGCGTCCGTCCGGAGCACACGGTCATCGCGCCTGCCGGCGAGGGTATCGCCGCGAAGGTCGACGTGAGCGAAATGATGGGCTCGTCCGTGCACCTGCACGTCACCGCCGAGGGTAAGGACGTTATCATCATCGTCCCGACGCTCGACATGAAGGAGCACTATGCAATGGGCGACGCCGTCAGCTTCAGCTTCAACGGCAACGTCGCACACGTCTTTTCCAAGGAGACGGAAAAGAACCTCGAATGGTAAGGTAAACAGCAAATATTGGCTCTGCACCGAAAAACCGGTGCAGAGCCTTTTTATCGCCCGCCTTGCGCGGACGGAGCTTTTGATGTATATTATCAGAAAAACCACAACAGGAGCGGCCTATGCTTATAATGAAGCCCTGCCCGGGAATACGGGTGCGGAAAATATACATCCCATCAGGTGCCCGGCGCGTCCCGGCGCTGGTGCTGTCCCCGGAGGAGCTTTCCGCCCCGGCTACGGGCGTGCTGTGGATCCACGGCGGCGGATATATTTCCGGCATGAAGGAGATGGTATACATCTCCCGCGCAGTCGAGCTGGTGAAGAGCTTCGGCGCTGTCGTCGTCTCCCCCGACTACCGGCTTGCACCGTTTTCGCCGTACCCCGCGGCGATCGACGACTGCTATACGGCGCTGGTTTATATGAAGGAGCACGCGGCGGAGCTTGGGATGCGTCAGGACCAGCTCATGGTCGGCGGCGAGAGCGCGGGCGGAGGGCTGTGCGCGGCGGTCTGCATCAGGGCGCGGGACACAAAAGAGGTGAACATCGCCTTTCAGATGCCGCTCTACCCGATGCTTGACGACCGGGACACAGAGACCTCGCGCGATAACCACGGGCGTATGTGGAACACATGGAAGAACCACTTCGGATGGCGCTGCTATCTGCGCGGCGCTGACCGGGAATGGCTTTCGCCATACGCGGCGCCCGCCCGTGTCGAGAACATGGAGGGGCTGCCCCCGGCGTATACCTTCGTCAGCACCGGCGAGCCGTTCTATGCCGAGACGCTGAATTATATCCGGCGGCTAAGGGACTGCGGTATACCCGCAAGTGCTGACGTTTATGAGACGGACATGCACGCCTTTGACATGATGCGGCCAAATGACGCACTCAGCATCGAGGCCGCGCGCCGCTTCAACGAAAGCTTTGCCTACGCTCAATCGAATTATTTCGCGCCGCAGACGTAAACGACAGGCTGCACGGAGTTCCGTGCAGCCTGTCGTTCAGACTTTTTTCTTATTGGACGTGAAAGACACCCCTCCTGGGTTTCTTTCACCGTATCTTCCTTCCCGTGACCTCTGCTGCATACGGGTTCTTTGACATGCTCAAACGACAGGCTGCACGGAGTTCCGTGCAGCCTGTCGTTTCATATTTACATTATTTATCCAGCCATGCGCAGGCCGCGAGAGCCGCGACGGAGCCGTCAGACATGGCGGTCGTGAGCTGGCGGACGGACTTTGCGCGGCAGTCCCCAGCGGCAAACACGCCGGGGCAGACAGTCAGGCAGTCCTCGCCTGAGGCGGCATAGCCGCCCTTATCGAGAGAGATGAGCCCGCTGAAAATTTCGGTATCGGGCGCGCGGCCGATGGAGACGAAGAGCCCGGAGACCGGCAGCACGCGGCGCTCGCCGCCCTGCTCGACCTCGACACCGGAGAGCTCGTCTGCGCCGATCAGTGCGCTTATCTTCGCATCGAGAACAAACTCAACGTTGGACTTGCCGCGCAGCGCCTCGACGAGCCTTGCCTCGCCGCGGAAGCTGCCGCGCCGGTGGATGAGATACACCTTGCGGCAAATTTCGCTCAGCAGCATCGCGTCAGACAGCGCGCTGTTGCCGCCGCCCGAGACGGCAACGTCCTGCCCGGCGAAGAATGCACCGTCGCACACGCTGCAATAGCACACGCCGCTGCCGGTGAGCCGCTCCTCGTTTTCAAGGCCGAGGGTGCGCGGCTTTGCGCCGGTCGCGATTATGAGCGCACGGCAGGCATATTCCGCACCGGAAGCGCAGAGAACAGTCTTTTCCTCGCCCGAAGCTGATACGGAGACGACCTCCTCAAGCTCGACCTCCGCCCCCTGGTTCATGGCCTGCTCAAGCAGCATGTCGCCTATCTGCGTGCCGCTGACGGAGATATAGCTGGGGAAGTTTTCGACATTGGGGCTGCGCGTGATCTGCCCGCCGAAGGCGGCCTTCTCGATGACCAGCACGCTCTTCCCCGCGCGCCTTATATATGTCGCCGCGGTGAGCCCCGCGGGACCGCCGCCGATAACGATGACGTCATAGATCATGTTCTACATCCTCACATGACAAAGCCCGGATAAGCCCGGGCTTTGATTTTTTTATATGCTTGGCTTATGCCCGGGTGCTCAGGAACGCCTTGATAGCGCTCGCGCCTGCGAACTTCTCAAAGTTCTCGCCGTCAGTGACGACAAGGGTAGGAGCCTGCTTGACGCCGTAGTTGAGCGCGAGCTCAACATTGTCCCCGGCCAGCAGCTTCTCATACTCAAAGCCGGCCTTATCGAGATAGGAGCAGGCGATGCGGCAGTTGGGGCAGGTCTGAGTCGTGAAGAGCATGGCTCTCGCGCCGCTGCTGACCTCGCCCTCATGCTCGCCGTTCTTTGCGGTGTTCTCCTCGGTCTTGGGTGCGGACTCCTCGATCGGTCCGTTGTGCTTGAGCACGGAATGGTCGATGACGTATTCCTTACGCTCCTTGTACTCCTGAGTCTTGCCGGCATTCCAGTTCTGTACGGGGCGGTAGTAGCCGGTGATGCGGCTGTAGACCTCGGCGGGTTCGCCGCACTCAGGGCAGGTAAAATGCTCGCCGCTGATGTAGCCGTGGTGCTTGCAGACGGAGTAGGTGGGAGAAAGGGTGTAATAAGGCAGCTTATAGTTCTCGGCGATCTTGCGCACGAGGTTTGCCGCGGCCTCCCAGCTCGGCAGTTTCTCGCCGAGGAAGGCGTGGAAAACGGTACCGGAGGTGTAGCGTGTCTGGAGATCGTCCTGAATGTCGAGCGCGGCGAAGATATCCTCGGTGTAGCCGACAGGCAGGTGCGAGCTGTTGGTATAGTACGGGGTGCCGCCCGGCTCCGCCGCAGTGATGATGTCGGGATAGAGCTCAACATCGTGCTTCGCAAGGCGGTAGGAGGTGGACTCGGCGGGAGTGGCCTCGAGGTTATACAGGTCGCCGTACTGCTCCTGATAATCGCTCAGACG
>CAKTPC010000121.1 GCA_934590505.1 uncultured Oscillospiraceae bacterium | reverse complement strand
ATCACAGCAGACGGGAAAAGCAGCTGCCGTGTCTGCGGCGCGCCCGTCACAGCGGCGCAGCTCAAGGAGCTTGCGGCACTGCTGGTGGATATCCACGGCCAGAACGACGGACGTCAGCTTATGGATGAGCGCCGCCACCGTGAATATCTTGATCGCTTCGGCAATTACCAGGACGCGATGGATACCTATACCTCGGCGTGGGAAAAATATCGCTCCGTCAGCAAGGCGCTCAGCCAGCTCCAGATGGACGAGGTTGAAAAGGAGCGCCTGAGCGACAGTCTGCGCTACCAGATAGAGGAGCTTGAGCGCGCTGGCCTGAAGGTGGGGGAGTACGATTCCGCATGCGCCCGGCGCGATCTTCTGCGCAATTCCGAGAAGCTTACGGACGCGTTGGACCAGGCGATGGACGCGCTCAGCGGCGGGGAGGACAACGCCCTGTCCATGGCGCAGAACGCGGCGTATTACACCGGCAAGGCTTCGGCCTATGCTTCCGAACTTGAAGCGGCGGCGGAGAATATCAACAGTGCTGTCTTTACGCTGACGGACGCGGCGGAGACGCTGCGCGATTTTCGCGACAGTCTTGATTTTTCCCCTGAGGAATATAACGAGCTTGAGACGCGCATTGCGCTTCTGAATAAGCTCCAGCGCAAGTACTCGCGCGATGAGGACGCGCTGATAAGCTATCTGGACGAGTGCCGCGAGAAGCTTGACAGCATACAGTACGCCGAGGAGCGCTCGGCAAAGCTCCGGCGGGAGCTGGACGCCGCGGCGAAGGACTGCGCCGCGAAAGCAGCCGCCCTCAGCGAAAAGCGCCGTGAGGCCGCCTCTGAGCTTGAAGGACGCATAAGCACGGAGCTGCGGGAGCTGAACATGCCTTCGGTCAGGTTTGCCGTTGAGTTTTCACCCGTTGATGGAGAGCCCGGATTTGACGCAAACGGCTGCGACGATATTCGCTTTATCATGTCGGCAAACGCCGGTGAGGCGCTCGGGCGCATAAACCGCATCGCCTCCGGCGGTGAGCTTAGCCGCATCATGCTTGCGATGAAGAATGTTTTCGCGGAAAACGACCCTGTCGGGACGATGATCTTTGACGAGATCGACACGGGCGTGTCGGGCATCGCGGCGCAGCGGGTGGGCGAGAAGCTCTTCTGCGTATCGCTCGGCAAGCAGGTAATGTGCGTGACGCATCTGCCGCAGATCGCTGCGATGGCGGACAACCATTATCTTATCCGCAAGGAGGAGCGCGGCGGAAGAACGTATACAGACGTGCTCCCGCTCGACCTTGATGGGCGCAAGCGCGAGCTTGCAAGAATGCACGGCGGCGACAACATAACCGAGACGACACTTGCCAGCGCCGAGGAGCAGCTGCGCGCGTGCGAGAAATTCAAGCAGGAAAGAATCAAACACACGGCTTGACATTGGCGTCAAGTTACAGTATAATCCCAAATGTTCAACGCTATGACGGACAGAAGTAAGCTGTCACGGCCTGCACAGAGAGACCCCGTTTCGCTGCGAGGGGGAGAGGCGGACAGTTGAATACAGTCCCGAGCGGCATACCGAAAGCATTGAGAGTAGGCTATGACGGGTGCGCCCGATACAGCGCGGAAGTGCATTGCACTTGCAGAGATCCGCTTCGCGAGGGGCGGATGATGCAGAGGTGGTACCGCATAGTATATGCCCTCTGTCCGAAAGGACAGGGGGCTTTTTTGTGAGGTGATATAATGACTGTCAGCGAAAAGGCCGTTTTACTGCACGGTCAAGGCTATAACTGTGCGCAGGCAGTGCTTGCCGCCTGCGGCGAGTATACCGGCATGGACGAAAAGACGGCGCTTGCGATAGCCGGCGGCTTCGGCGGCGGTATGCGCTGCGGGGAAATGTGCGGAGCAGTGTCCGGAGCGCTTATGGCTGCCGGACTGTGCTGCCCGTATAACGACGCATCCGATACTGAGGCAAAGGTAAATATAGCCGCGCTTGCCAAAGCGTTGACCGGAGACTTCCGCAATAACTTCGGCTGCGTAAGGTGCCTGGACCTCAAAAGCAACGGTATCAGCTGCGATGAGCTTATCGCTTATGAAGCGGCGAAAGCAGAAAAAATAATCAAAGAATACAAATAATTTTATGGGGGAAATAAAAATGGGTATTTACGAAGAACTCGTCGCCAGAGGACTTATCGCTCAGGTGACAAACGAAGAAGAGATCAGGAACATGGTGAATAACGGCAAGGCCACCTTCTACATCGGCTTTGACTGCACCGCGGATTCTCTGCATGTTGGCCACTTCATGGCGCTGTGCCTTATGAAGCGTCTGCAGATGGCAGGGAACAAGCCCATCGCTCTTATCGGCGACGGCACCACGCTCATCGGCGACCCTTCCGGCCGTACCGATATGCGCAAGATGCTGACGAAGGAGGACATCAATCATAATGCAGAGTGCTTCAAGCGTCAGATGGAAAAATTCATTGACTTTTCTGACGGCAAGGCGCTCATGCTGCATAACGCGGACTGGCTCGCCCCGCTCAATTATATAGACCTGCTGCGCGAGGTCGGTGCATGCTTCTCCGTCAACAACATGCTCCGCGCCGAGTGCTACAAGCAGCGTATGGAAAAGGGGCTGAGCTTCCTTGAGTTCAACTACATGATCATGCAGAGCTATGACTTCTACTACATGTTCCAGCATTACGGCTGCAACATGCAGTTCGGCGGAAACGACCAGTGGAGCAATATGCTCGGCGGCACGGAGCTTATCCGCCGCAAGCTCGGCAAGGACGCACACGCGATGACTATAACGCTGCTCCTCAACTCCGAGGGCAACAAGATGGGTAAGACCGCTTCCGGTGCCGTCTGGCTTGACCCGAACAAGACCAGCCCCTTTGAGTTCTACCAGTACTGGCGCAACGTCGGCGATGCGGACGTGCTCAAGTGCATCCGTATGCTGACCTTCCTGCCGCTTGAGCAGATCGACGAGATGGACAAATGGGAAGGCAGCCAGCTTAACCGTGCAAAAGAGATACTCGCATACGAGCTCACCAGCCTTGTCCACGGCGAAGAAGAGGCCAAGAAGGCCGAGAACGCAGCAAAGGCTCTGTTTGTCGGCGGCGGCGACGCCGAGCATATGCCTATGACCGAGCTCACGGACGCTGACCTCACCGACGGCGCGGTGGATATAATGACCGTTCTTGTCAAGTCCGGACTCTGCGCATCCAAGTCCGACGCCCGCCGCAATATCCAGCAGGGCGGCGTTACGGTCGACGACGAAAAGGTCACTGACATAGGCAAGACCTATTCCGCTGACGAGCTGAAAAATGGCATAGTAGTCAGACGCGGCAAGAAGAACTTCAACAAGGTCATTCTCAAGTAAACAGATATTTTTTCAGCCTGCCCGGAAAATTCCGGTCAGGCTGAAACTTTTTCTCTCTGATCGCGATTTAAATCGCTTCTTATCGTTTATTACTCCGTGGCTTCAATATCCGCACTGGCGGCGTCTGCGGCGGCTCTGACAGTGTATTCGGTTACGCCGAGGATCGTCTCGCCGTCGATTTGGAGCGGAGTGGGGCGGTCAAAGCGCACGGTGATCTCATGCCCGCACAGCACCTTTATATTGTGCCGGTGGTTTATATGCTCACCCTTGAAGATTGAAGGGAAGATCGCCAGTGTTTTGAGCTTGCTTGAGCCGAAAAAGACCATGACGGACAGCGACCTGTTGAACCCGAGCCGGTCCTGATTCGGAGTCGGCATCATACCGCCGCCGTAATAGCGGCCATTCATCGTCGGCGTGAGCCATACCTTTTTATAGGGGCAGTTTATACCGTCGACGGTAACGACGGCGTTGCGCGGCTTATAGTGGAACAGCAGCCCCTTTATGGCGATGCCGGTATAGTTTATCTTGCTGTCGCCCTGCTCGCGCAGACGGTCGCCGACCTCGCAGCAGTAGCCGTCTATGCCGTAGCCGATACCGTTGAGGAACTTATATGTCCTTCCCTGAACCGTAACAGCCGGCAGATCCTTTATGTAGTCGTTTATGAGTACCGGAGAGTCAGGCAACGCACCGTCGATATCGCGCAGAAAATCATTGCCGCTTCCGGTGGCGTAGTAGTATATCTCATTTGATATACGGGACAGATCAAAGTCATTTATGAACCTGTTCAGCGTTCCGTCACCGCCGCAGATAACAAGCTTATCATCCGTGCCCAGTGAGCGCTGAAACGCTGCGGTATCAGTGATACCGGTCATGTCGGTAAACGCAAGTTCACTATCGTGCAGAAGGTCTTTCAGCTTTTCTGCGCCTTCTTTGCCGCGTCCGTTGCCAGCCTTGGGGTTATAAAGTATCTGCCAAGACATGATTTATTCCTCCGCTTTTATTTCTCTCATTGAAGCCAGTGGCACATCGTTTCCATGCGTGAAGCCCGCTCCGGCTTTCAGCGCTTTCGCGTTCCTTATAATGTACAGCACGAACGACAGCAGCATCATTGCTGTGCAGACAGCGATCATCGCGTTTGAAACCGACGCCGGGATGCGGTACCAGATGATATGCGTCAGCATCATCGCGTACAGGAGCCCGGTCGTGACCTTGCCGTGCCAATCAGCGCTCATGACAAGCCCGGTTTTCCTGATGACGATAAGGCTCATTATCCCGGTAGATATCTCCTTGAACGTGAGGAGCAGGAGCGGAAGCAGCATAAGTGGATAGCGCGTGAGCAGGCACAGCAGCATTGCCGCCTGAGTAAGCTTATCCGCTACGGGGTCAATGATCTTGCCGAGGTCGCTTACCATATTGAAGCGGCGCGCGATATATCCGTCGGCAGTGTCGGATATCCCGGACAGCGCAAGCAGCGCCGCCGTTTTCCAGAAGTTCTGTTCTACGCAATATGCGTAGACGAAAAACGGGATAAGAATAAGCCGGAACACGGAAAGCATATTCGGTATGGTGATGCAGTTTTTCCAGATACTGCTTTTTTGGGTCTCTTTGTTCATACATGCCGCCCCCTCTTTTTCTGTATTTAACCGGGAATTCGACAACTGAATATCAAATTAACTTCAAGTATTGTTGAAGTCAAACTGTGTTTGGCACTGAACATGATAAGAAATTTGCAGACTTTGAACAAATTATGAAGAAGGGGCTTGCAATTGCAGATAAGCCGTGTTATATTGTCATTGCTTCAATTAAATAGCCATTGAAGCTTTCAGAATCGTATTCCGGAATGCGAGACTGGAAGTGGAGGAACTCTGGAGAATCTCATTTATTTGAGTGCCGAAGGTGCAAGGTCGTCAGACCGAATCTCTCAGGCCAAAGGACAGAGTGGAACACAGCTTTGCATTGCTTGCAGTTGTCCCGCCTTGTTCGGAGTTTCCGACACAGGGGCGGGAATTTTTGTTATCGGGGGAAAGAAACATGCAGGCAGTTTTAAGCATTGTTCAGAAAATCAACTTCTATCTTTCGGATTACATACTGGTGATCCTGCTCGTCGGCACCGGTATATTCTTCAGTATAAAGACGCGATTTGTGCAGGTGCGCTGCTTCGGTGAGGGTATGCGCAGCGTGTTCGGCAAGATCAGCCTGCACGGCGGAAAGCAGGAGAGCGGACTTAGCTCATTCCAGGCGCTCGCTACCGCCGTCGCGGCGCAGGTCGGCACCGGCAATATAATCGGCGCAAGCGGCGCTATCCTCACCGGCGGCCCCGGCGCGATCTTCTGGATGTGGATCATCGCATTCTTCGGCATGGCGACTATCTATTCCGAGGCGGTCCTTGCGCAGGAGACAAGGACTGTTAAAGAAGACGGCACAGTCCACGGCGGCCCGGTCTACTACATCAACAAGGCATTCCCGAATGGCTTCGGCAAGTTCCTCGCGGGCTTCTTCGCTGTAGCCATAACTCTGGCGCTCGGCTTCATGGGCAGCATGGTGCAGTCAAACTCCATCGGCGAGACTTTCTCAAATGCGCTCGGCATACCCACATGGGTGATCGGCATTGCGGTCACGGTCATTGCAGGGCTTATCTTCCTCGGCGGTATCCAGCGCATCGCGTTCGTCACGGAGAAGCTCGTCCCCGTCATGGCGGTGCTCTA
>CAKTPC010000120.1 GCA_934590505.1 uncultured Oscillospiraceae bacterium | reverse complement strand
GAGCGCGAGGTCGCGCTCGTCACGAGCACCTCCGTGTGCAAAGCCCTGCGCAGCCTCGGCCATAAGGCTGTATTCGTCGATATGTTCATGGGACTTGAAGATTATGACGGCGCGCTTGAGGACGCGTTCGATGTCCCCGACGGCTTCTGCGGCAGCGTCGCGGTCGAAAGAAAAGCGCCCGACCTTGAAGCGGTCAAGGCATCGCGCAAACTCAGGAGCCCGAGCCGCCTCGGCAAAAACGTGCTTGAGATATGCTCCCTTGCAGACTGTGTTTTTCTCGGTCTGCACGGAGCTGACGGCGAGGACGGCAAAATTCAGGCCGCGCTCGATCTGCTCGGCGTTCCCTATACAGGCTCCGGCCCGCTCAGCAGCGCGATGGCAATGGATAAGGCTGTTGCAAAGCGCGTTATGGACAGCTACGGCATCCGCACCGCGCCGTGGCGCGAGGTCGTCTACGGCGAGGCTGATATCCCGGGGCTCCTCGATACGCTGCCGCTGCCCTGCGCCGTGAAGGTCGTGAACGGCGGTTCGTCCATCGGCGTGGAGCTGCCCGATACGCGCGAGGAGCTGGAAGCCGCCCTGCGCAATATCCTCAAGTACGGCGACCGCATCGTCGTCGAGGAGAAGATACACGGCACCGAGGTCACAGTCCCGGTTCTCGGCGGCCGTTGCCTGAGTCCGATCGAGATCGTACCGCCCGAGGGCTCAACCTTTGACTATGTCGCCAAGTATCAGAGCGGCGATGAGGGCGCGCGAGAGATCTGCCCCGCCCGCATAAGCGAGAAGGACAGACAGACCGTCTGCGAAGCGGCGCTGAAGTTCCACAACGCACTCGGCCTTTCGGTCTATTCCCGCACCGATTTCATCATCGACAGCGAAGGGCGCGCATGGTGCCTTGAGGTCAACACCCTGCCCGGAATGACGCCGAACAGCCTCATTCCCAAGGCCGCGAAGCTCGAAGGGCTTGAATATCCGCAGCTGTGCGAGGAGATAATACGCCTGTCGCTTGAGTGCAAAAGCAAAAAATGATCCGAAAGCTCAAATTCTTAACCGAAGTTAACACTTTCTTGATGTTTTACATAGGCATTGTGATAAAATGCTCTCTTAGGAAAAAGACAGACAATGCCTATGAAATCATCGAAGGTGGACTATGAGAGAAAAAATGGCGCGCTTCATGGCCGGGCGCAACGGCAACGACCAGCTAAATCGTTTTCTGCTGCTCGTCGATATCGTGCTGCTTTTAATCGCGGCGATATTCAAGGACGGGATAGGCAGATATGTATATCCGTTTGTATTCGTGCTGCTGGCGTATGCATACTTCCGTATGCTTTCCCGCAATGTTTACAAGCGCCGTGAGGAAAACGGGAAGTATATCCGCGCAAGGTACAAAGTCTCCGCTGCGCTCAAGGTGCGGCACGAGCGCTGGGTGCAGCGCAAGGACTATAAGTTTTTCACCTGTCCCAACTGCAAGATAACTCTGCGCGTTCCGAGAGGGCACGGCAAGGTCAATATAGTCTGCCGCAAGTGCGGCACGTCCTTCACGGGGAAAACCTGATATGTTCGGGTATCTTGTCGCAGCATCGGAGCTGCTTGAAGAGGAACAGCAGCAGCGCTATAAGGAGTACTACTGCGGGCTGTGCCGCAGCCTTGACCGCTGTTTCGGCTCCGCCGCAAGGCTCACGCTCAATTATGACCTGACCTTTCTCGTGCTGCTGCTCTCCTCGCTCTATGAACCGGAGGAGGAGCACGGGGAGAGCGTCTGTCCGCGCCACCCGGCCAAGCGGCAGCAGTGGATGACGAACGAGATAAGCGATTATGCCGCGAACATGAACGTCGCCTTGGCTTATCTTAAATGTCTGGATGATTGGCATGATGACCGCAGCCTCACGGCCTACGCCGAGGCAAGGACGCTCAAGCGCTGGTATGAGGAGATCTCCGAGCGCTATCCGCGGCAGTGCGGGGCGATGCAGCGCTCTATCGAAAAGCTCGGAGAGATAGAGAAATCAGGGCTTTGCGAGCCTGACGCCGCTGCCGACACCTTCGGCGAGCTTATGGAGCAGCTCTTTATCTATAAGGACGACCGCTGGTCGGATACGCTTGGTCGGATGGCCCACGCGCTGGGGCGCTTTATCTACCTCTCCGATGCGATCATCGACCTTGAGGACGACGTTTCCTCCGGCAGCTATAACCCATTCAAGGACTATGCCGGGCGGGAGGATAACGAGCAGCGTTTCCGGGACATACTGAAGATGCAGCTCGGCGAATGCGTGTTCTATTTCGATAAGCTCCCGCTGGTCCAAGACGCGGGACTGATGCAAAATATACTGTGTGTAGGGCTGTGGGCACAATTTAATAAGAAATACAGCAGAAAGGACCTGTAAATGTATCAGGATCCATACAAGGTTCTGGGCGTCTCTCCCGACGCGTCGGACGAAGAAATAAAAAAAGCGTACCGCGAGCTTACGAAGAAATACCACCCCGACCTTAACCCCGGTGACGAAGAGGCAGCGCGGAAGATGAACGACATCAACACCGCCTATGACCAGATAAAGAACGGCACCGCCAAGGCGGGCGCATATGGCCAGCAGGCCGGTAACGGCTACGGCGGGGCTCAGTACGGCCAATATGAGCAATACGGCTGGAACCCGTGGACGAGCTGGGGCGGTTTTGACGGCTGGTCGAATGCGCAGCAGAACCGTCAGACCGAACGCAGCGAATACACCGCCGCAAAAAATTACATCCGCAACGGCATGTACCGCGAAGCGCTGAACGCACTGTCCGGAGTTCCGATGTCGGAGCGCGACGGCAAGTGGTACTACCTCTCTGCCGGGGCGAACATGTACATGGGCAACAAGGTCACGGCGCTTGAGCATGCCAAGCGCGCGGTTGAAATAGAGCCGGGCAACGAGGAATACCGCCGGCTGCTCGAACAGCTTCAAAGCGGACGCGATTTCTATGACAGCTACTCCACCGGCTACGGCCACCGCGTGAACCTCAGCCCGCTGTGGCTGGCGCTCTGCGGCTCTCAGCTGCTGTGCGGCCAGACCTGCGGCTGCCCCATGATCTACTGCTTCTAAAAACAATAAAATTACATCGCCGATCTGAATTATCAGACCGGCGATGTTTTTAGTCGAGCAGGCTGTGGATGACCCTGTCGGTATACGCGGTGAGCGAGGAGAAATCCATGTACGGGCGGTAGACGCGCTCAAGCTCATCGTGCATTCCCTTTGCCTTGGCGAGCAGGGCACAAGCGTGATCCAGCAGCACATCACGCAGAGCGGCAAATTCGTTCTCCTCCGCTTCGGCTTCGATGCTCTCCGTACTCTCGCGCTCCCATGCGCGGGAAACGAAGGCCAATGAACGCTCCGGCAGCAGCACGGCGTCAAGCCTATCCGGACGCAGCGGCTGCGGGCAGATGATAGCGCCGAGCCCTGCTTCCACCGCCATACGTGCGGCGTGATCAAGCCCCTCATCGCTGAGCATGATGGTGTGTGGGCAAAGCTCACGAAGCGTACCGGCAAGGCGCACGCGCCCCATGCAGCTCATGGCGCTCAGAAACCGGCGCTTGATAAAGCCGGGCTCTCCAGCCTCGCCGATAAGCGCACTTATCTTCTCTGCCCCGGCGCAGGAGAGCGGCGCTTCACGGGCGCAGTCCGCCGTCTGTGCTGCGGCGGCGAGGAGATTGTAGGCCTGAGCGTACACGGCTTTGTAATCCCGGTTAATTTCACAAGCAAGCGCGGCGTCGGCTTTCCCGAGCGGGGATGCGCAGAAGCGGCCGAGGTCCTCATAGCCAGCGTCGGCGGCAAAGACCTTCGGCTCACGCACATGCGGCGCCGTTCCGTCCATCCACGCGCGGCCAAGCGCCGGGATATACAGCGCGTCCAGCGAATCCGGGTCACCGGAGCATATTATCTCCTCCGTATCGAGCCCGGACTGCTTTGCTGCAGCGGATATGCGCCGCATGAAGCCCGATTTGCCGGTGCCCGGCCCGCCCTTGATTATGCTCAGAAACACCCCGCGGCGCTCCGGGAAACCGTCATACAGAGAATAAAAGCCCTTGCCGGAATTTGCCGCGAGGAAAAACACAGTGTCCATATCTGTACCCCCTTATAAAAGCATGGTCTATTATATGCAGTCCGCGCCATGATTGACATCTCGGCGCGGCTCGGTTATAATCATATTTCAATCAAACAAAGGAGGGAATTCATGTACAAATATATCCTGTTTGATTTCGACGGGACCGTTTTTGACACGGTCGAAGGAATAACCAAGTCAGTCCAATACGCGCTTAAAAAGCGCGGGATCGAGGCGGAACTCGATTCGCTGCGCTGCTTTGCGGGTCCTCCGCTGGTGGACATGTTCATGGAGAAATTCGATCTTTCTCAGGAGGAGGCCGAAGCCGCGACGGAGGATTTTCGCGAGCGCTATCAGCCGATCGGCCTGTATGAATGCAGGGTATTCCCCGGGATAAAGGAGCTGCTCCGCACGCTTATCGACGCGGGGATGCATGTCGGCATCGCGACCTCGAAGCCGCAGCACCTCGCCGAAGAGCTGCTGGCAGGGGAGGGAATGCTGGAGCTGTTCGAGGTCATCTCCGGCAGCGACAGCGACGGCAACAACAACTCCAAGGCGGCGGTTCTGACGCGCGCGATGAACGCCCTCGGCGCAGACAGGAAAGAGACCGTTCTTGTCGGCGACACGAAGTACGACATCGCCGGGGCGAAGGCCTGCGGCGTGGACTGCATTGGCGTGCGCTACGGCTATGCGGCGGAGGGCGAGCTTGCCTCTGCGGGCGCGGATCACATCGTGAATGATCTGCAGCAGCTGAAAGCGCTGCTGCTGAATGAGGAGGGAGAACACATGTTCAGGCCGATGAGGAGAAAGACAAAGGCAATATCTGATGAGGACGCGAAAGCACTGCTGCTGAACGAGAAGCGCGGCATCCTCGCGGTGAACGGCGACGATGGCTATCCTTTTGCACTGCCGGTCAACTACTTCTACGACATGGAGAACGGCAGGATATATTTTCACGGCGCAAAGGCCGGACACAAGGTGGACTCGCTGAAAAAGAGCGACAAGGTCTGCTTTACGGTCTATGGAAACAGCCGGTACAAAGAGGGCGAATGGGCGCCTTACACGCAGAGCACCGTCGTTTTCGGGCGCTGCCATCTGATAGATGACGCGGCCAGAACTGAGGCCGAGGTGCGCAGGCTCGCCGAAAAGTATTTCCCTGACAAGAGCGAGATCGACGGAGAGATGGAACGTTCGATCCGTGGGGTGCAGCTCTATGAGATAACGATAGAGCACCTGACCGGCAAGCAGGTCCAGGAGAGATAAACAACGATAATGCGCATGTCGCGCCGCTCAAAAGAGCGGCGCGATTTTTGCTTGGTGGGGGAAGGAACGCAGTACGTGGATCGGGCTGCGCGGTTTTTTGAGAAGCACTACGTGGTGTCGCACTGCCGGTCGCTCCGCAGGGTGACTTTCTCCGCGTCGAGAAAGTCACCCCACGGAGTGACCAGCAGTTAAACGCTGCGAAAGGCCAACTTAGAACGGCCTCGCCACCGCGGAGCGTACCGCAGTTGGACACGGCGAAAAGGTACATCTAAACCGACACCGTTTTCCAATATCCGCCAAATTTAAGATTTTCTCGTATTGACAGCGGGGCGGGGGAGTGGTATATATTAACTGTATTAATTAAATTGGTACAGTTAGCACAGGGGGAATATGAGTGATACAGCTGAACTATCGCGATTCGCGGCCGATATATGAGCAGGTAAAGGACGGCCTGCGTCAGCTTATCATAAACGGTGTGCTCACCGAGGGCAGCAGACTGCCGTCGGTAAGGGAGCTTGCCGTCAGCCTGACGATAAACCCGAACACGATCCAGCGCGCCTACCGGGAGCTTGAGGCGGAGGGCTACACCGTCTCCGTACCCGGCAAGGGCAGCTATGTCAGCCGAGAAAACGACGCTGCTAAAGCGCGCAAAGCGGAGCTTATGGAAAAGCTCTCGGCACTGACGGCGGAGCTGCACAGCCTTGGTGTGAGCGAGGAGGAAATGCGCGCCATGATACAAGGAGGAGAGACAGATGATAGAAGTCAGATCCCTGCGGAAGAG
>CAKTPC010000119.1 GCA_934590505.1 uncultured Oscillospiraceae bacterium | reverse complement strand
TACCTCTGCGCATAAAATGACCGCCCCCCGCGAAATGTATTCTCTGCATTCTACGCGGCGGACGGTCGTTTTATGTGTCCGCTATTCAGTTTTCCCAGGACTTACGCTGCGCGATTATTTCATACAGCCGCTGATAGGAACTGTAACGGCTGGGGGCTATCTCCCCCGCTGCGACTGCCGCCGTCACGGCGCAGCCCGGCTCTTTGAGGTGCGCACAGTCATTAAAGCGGCACTTGCCTATGTACGGAGTGAAATCAATAAAGCAGTGCTGCAGGCCCTCCTTGCTGATCTCGCATATCATCTCCACGTCAAGTGAGGCAAAGCCCGGAGTGTCGGCTATGAATGTACCTTCGCCGAGGTCGTAGAGTTCGACGTGCCTCGTCGTGTGCTTCCCTCGGCCAAGGCGCTCACTGACCTCGCCCGTCTCGATGTTTATCCCCGGAATGAGCACGTTGAGTATGCTCGACTTGCCGACACCGGAGTTGCCAGTAAAGGCACAGACCTGCCCTTTCAGCGCCCGGCGCAGCTCATCTATGCCCTCGCCGGTCTCCGCGCTTGTGCGCAGGACTCGAAAGCCCGCTTTTGTAAACGCCGTGTACAGCGTATCGCCGGGGTCGATGTCCGTTTTGTTTATGCACAGCACAAACTCACAGTCCGCTTCGGCCGCGATAACGGATATCCTGTCGGCAAGGAAAGGATCGGTCACGGGGTTCGTGTTCGCAGCGACGAACACGAGCGTGTCAACATTCGCGACGGCGGGACGGATGAACCAATTGCGCCGCTCGCGCACGGAGTCTATACGCCCCTTGCCGTTCGCCTCGGGGCTGCACAGCACCCTGTCACCGACGAGCGGTGACGTGCCGTCAAGGCGGAATCGTCCTCTCGCGCGGCACTCAAGCACGCCAAGCCCAGTCTCCACATAATAAAAGCCGCTGAGCGCTTTTATGATTATTCCCTCAGTCATTGCTCACCTGTAATTATCCGGGCCGGAGGATACCTTAAGCTGAATCTTGGAGTGCTCCTCTACCTCAGTAAATGCGTTGATGCTTTGGCCGATGACCGTGCCCGCGTCAAGGTCGCTTGAGACTCTGTCGGAGCCGCCGTAGCTGAGTCCGACGCTCTCAAGCTTTGATATCGCAGCGTCCTCGGTAAGCCCAACAAGGTTCGGCATCTCGACGTGGCCAATCTCCGGACCGGAGCTGACGGTCACATACACCGTCGAGCCCGCGCTGAGCTGCTCATTCGCGGCGGGGCTTGTGCTTATCACATAGTCCTTTGTGACGGAATTAGAGGTCGCGTTTTCGATCTCGACCTGGAAGCCTGCCTGTTGGAGGCGGTTCTTCGCTTCGCGGTAGTCGATGTTCACAACGTCCGGGACAGCCGTAAAGATAGTCCCTGTGCTGACGGTAAGCTCCACGCGGATACCTTCTGGCGTGACCATCATGCTCCTGCCGGGGCTCGGGTCCTGCCCAAGTATCGTGCCGCTCTCGGTGTTCGTGTCCACAACGTAGACGACATTGAAGCTGTACATTGCCGCAAGGTCGGCATTTTCAACGACGGCCTGATAATTGCTGCCGATGAAGTTTGGCAGGCTGATGCGCTCCGCCGGGGAGAATATCTCACCGAGCCAGAAATCCCACAGGAACGCGAACAGCAGTATGCTGAGCACGATTGCTCCGAACACGCCCGAAAGAAAGCTCACGCTCTGCGCGCGGCGGTGCCGCACGGCGTAGCGCTCCTTATCCATCTCGCTCACGGAGCGTATGGGTACGACTGCCGGGTTCTCAAAGTCATCTTCCTGCTCCTCGTCCTCAGTCTTGAGCTGCGCCTGAGTAAACGCGTCAAGGTCGTGAAGCAGCTCGTTTGCAGACTGGTAGCGCTCATCTATCGGCGCGCTCATAGCTTTGAGCGTAATGCGCTCAAGCTCGGGCGGAATATCCGGGACGAGCTCGTGCGGCGGCTCGGGGTCGGCGTTCATATGCTTTACGGCGATCTCACCTATCGTATCGCCCTCGTATGGCTTATGCCCCGTGAGCATTTCATACATGACAACGCCCAGAGAATACACATCACTGCGCGCATCCGGGCACTCGCCGCGCGCCTGTTCGGGCGCAATGTAGTGTATCGACCCTACGGCCTGTCCGTTATTTTCATATATTTCATTTTCAAGCGCGGCAATGCCGAAGTCAGCGACCTTGACAGTGCCGTCGCGCAGCATCATGACGTTCTGCGGCTTTATATCGCGGTGGATTATCCCGCGCTCGTGGGCGTGGGATATCGCCTTCGCGATCTGCTTTGTGAAATGCAGCACCTCGCGCCACGCAAGCGCACCGCGCCTGTCCATATACTGCCGCAGCGTGATGCCCTCCACCAACTCCATGACTATGTATTCCATAGCATCGCTGTGGCTGACGTCGTACACCGCCACAATATTCGGATGAGACAGCATCGCAACGGCGTGCGCCTCGGCGCAGAAGCGGCTCCTGAACTCCTCATCTGCCAGCATGTCCTCGCGCATGATCTTCACCGCAACATTGCGGTTGAGCCTATGGTCGAGCGCCTTATATACGATGGCCATGCCGCCCTCGCCGATTATCTGCAAGATCTCGTATCGGTCGTCAAGCAATGTGCCTATATATTTGTCGTTGTTTTCCATATATTATACTCCACGATACTCCATGGGAAACTTCATCTCATGACCGCGACGACAGTGACGTTGTCCCTTGCACCGCGGATAAGTGCCTTGCTCATCAGTGCCCGGCAGATAAGCTCCGGATCCTGATATTCCTTCGCGTATTCGAGCATTTCAAGATCGGTCACCATATTGGAAAGGCCGTCCGAGCACAGCAGCAGGATATCCCCTGGCTGTAGCGTGAACTCAAAATAGTCCGGTCTGACCTCAGGCTCCGAGCCAAGCGCCCGCGTGATGACATTTTTCTGCGGGTGGAGCTTTGCCTGCTCCTTCGTTATCGCGCCCGCCTCCACAAGCTCCTCGACAAGCGAATGGTCTCTTGTGATCTGGTATATGCTGTTCGCACGCTTGGAGATGTGATAGGCGCGGCTGTCGCCGACATTGATAATATACCCATTCCCGCCGGACTTAATCACGCCGCCGACAAGGGTCGTGCCCATGCCGCTGTATGCCTTGTCAAACAGTGAATATTCATATGCAACGCCGTTTGCTTCGGCGCAGGCGTTGGTCAGGACTTCCTTATAGTTGACGGTTTTGATTGTTCTGGACGTGAGACGATCATATATATATGAGACGAAAGCCTTGTTCGAGACCGCGCTTGCGATCTCACCTGCGTTCTCCCCGCCCATACCGTCGCAAAGCGCGGCGATAAGGCAGCTGCGCGCAGGGCAGCTCTCAATGATAAAGCAGTCCTGATTGTCTTTCCTGACTTTTCCCTTGTCGGTAAGGCCAAAGCTTTTCATATCGTCCTCATTTTCTCCCGGTGTCCCTGCCGGGGATCACTGCTTTTTCTGCATCTTCCTGCGCAGCTGGCCGCAGGAAGCGTCCACATCCCCGCCGAGCTTGCGCCTGACGGTGACGTTCACGCCGTTATCCTCGAGTATCTTTATAAACGATTTCATGTGCTCCGGTGTTGACGGCTGGAACTGGCGCTCCTCAACATGGTTGAGCGGGATAAGATTCACGTGTGCGGCGACGGCTCTCGCATGTTTTGCAAGGAGCCGCGCGTGGTGCTCCGTGTCGTTCACACCGTCTATCATCGCGTACTCGAATGATATCCGCCGCCCGGTCTTTTCATAATACCGACGGCACGCAGCGATAAGCGCGTCGACCCCGCGTCCGCGGTTTGCCGGCATGATCTTCGAGCGTGTCTCATCGTCCGGTGCGTGCAGCGATACAGAAAGAGTCAGCTGCATGTCACGCTCGGCAAGCTCGTCAAATCGCTCAATCAGCCCGCAGGTGGAAAGCGAAATGTGACGCATGCCGATATTCGCGCCATCCGGTCTGTTCACAAGCTTCAGGAAGCGCATGACATTATCGAAATTATCAAGTGGCTCGCCTATGCCCATGAGGACGATGTTCGATATCGTCTTTCCTGAATCAAGCTGCGAAAATAAAACCTCGTCCAATATCTCGGACGGTTCGAGATTACGTACAAGTCCGCCTATAGTCGAGGCGCAGAACGCGCAGCCTTGACGGCAGCCGACCTGTGACGAGACGCACACAGTGTTGCCGTGCTTATAGCTCATCACAACTGTTTCGACGGCGTTGCCGTCCTTAAGTTCCCATAAATACTTAATTGTTCCATCGATGGACGAGACCTGCTTGCCGATGACCCTCGGTTCGTACAGCTCGTATTCGCTCTTGAGCTTTTCACGCAGCGGCTTTGAAAGATTCGTCATCTTATCAAAGTCACGCACACCGCGGCTGAGCCACTGGAACACCTGCTTTGCCCTGAACTTCTGTTCGCCCATGAGCACGAAGTCCTGCTCAAGCTCCTCAGGCAGCATTGAAACTATATCTTTTTTCATAATCACTGCCGCCTTCTCAGCTTTGCGGCAAAGAACCCGTCCGTCTTGTCGACATTCGGCCAGAAGGTGTACATCCCCTCCGGTGCGCTGATGCCGCAGACCTCGAACGGCTCCGCCCTATAGTCCCTGTTTCTTTCAAGAAACGCGTTTACCGTATTTTCGTTCTCTTCCGCCGTCACGGTGCAGGTCGAGTATAGCAGCACGCCGCCCGGACGCACATATTTTGAAACGTTGTCCAGTATCTCGCCCTGTATTTTCGGAAGCTCCGCAATGCTCTCCGGCGTTTTGGAGCGTATCTCCGGCTTCTTCGCAATAACGCCGAAGCCCGAACACGGCACATCCGCAATGGCGACATCGAAGCTCTCCGCAAGCTCTGCCCGAAAATTCCTCGCATCCATCGCAGCTGTCTCTATAATGCCTATCCCGAGCCGCTGCGCGCCGTCTCTCACAAGGCGCAGCTTCTTCTCGTGAATGTCGCAGGCAAGTATGCGGCCGCGGTTTTCCATAGCTATCGCCGCTGCGAAGGATTTCCCGCCGGGGCAGGAGCAGGCATCGAGCACGCGCATACCAGCTTTCGGCGCGGCGATCTCCACCGCCATTCGTGCAGCGCGGTCCTGCACGTAGAACAGCCCCTCGTCAAAGCCCGGAAGCTCCGTTGCCGAACCACCCGGGAGCGTGATGCAGCCCTCCGGATCATCGCAGCGCTCATATTCAAGCTCCGCTCTCGCAAGCGCCCGTGCGTAGTCCGCCGCGCTGACCTTCAGTGTGTTCACCTGAATGCTCAGCGGCGCAGGACTGTTGCAGCAGCGCAGGAACTCTTCCGTGAAATCATAGCCCTTGCGGTCTATAAGATACTGCACCAGCCATTCGGGATGGCTGTATTTTATCGAGAGATAGCCTGCCGTGCCCTCGCCTGGTATTGGCGGCAGAGAATTTATATGGTCGGCGATCCTGCGCAGCACGGCGTTCACAAGCCCCGCCGCTCTCGCACAGCCTTGGCTTTTGCACAGCACGACTGCCTCGCTGACCGCAGCTCTGGCCGGTATTCTGTCCAGAAACAGCAGCTGGTATACTCCCATGCGCAGTATGTCGCGCACCTTCGGCTCAAGCTTCGCACCGCAGCAGCATCCGATATAATAATCGCAGAGGCTGCTGTTCTGGATAACTCCCAGACACAGCCGTGACGCCAGCGCCGCGTCCCGGCGGCTAAGTTCATATTTTTTTATTCCGGCGTCAATTGACGCGCCCGACCACGCACCATCACGACGGCAGCGCATAAGCGTCTCAAGCGCGGCTTCCCTTGCCCCTGTCTGCATATTCCTTACTCTACCTTGATCTGATGTCCTCTGAGGTAGTCCTCAGCGCCCATGCGCTTCTTCCCGGGAGCCTGAAGCTCGGTTATGAGCAGCGTCTCACCGCCGGCGCAGGCGATCTCAAGCCCGCCATTATCTGCGCTGACCACGGCTCCGGGCGTCTTTTCGGTTTTCCCGTCCGTATACTTCGCAGCAAAAACGCGCACCGTCTTGCCCTCAAGCTCCATCGTGGCCACCGGCCACGGCTGGAGCCCGTATATATGCTTGAGCACCTCACGCGGCGTTTTGTTCCAGTCTATCGGGCAGATACTCTTATCCAG
>CAKTPC010000118.1 GCA_934590505.1 uncultured Oscillospiraceae bacterium | reverse complement strand
GCGTAGGCTTTATTCCGGGTTGCACCCGGACATCACCGCTGCGCCCGGACAGCTCCGGCGGGACGGGTCGCTTGGCTAACGACTCAACGCTCATAGGTTACCACATATTGCTTAACAAATCCTGAAGCGGATGTAAAAAGTTTTTTAACAGGGCGTCTACAAACATGAAGAATATTTATAGATATTCTTACACTTCTGCATAAGTAAACCGGGCAGGGAAGCTCCCTGCCCAATTTAAACTATTTCTGCTTTTTGAAGTGCTAATTATAATAGCAGCATTTTGCGTAAAAGCAGTACCGCGCCTCAGAGATGATACGGCTCGTTATCACGGCGGTGCATCCATTCGCGCAGACGCACAAAACGGCTGCGTTTGCTCACAAAAAGCTTGCCGGACTTTTTCTCGATAAAGCGGCGAAACTCATCGCTCTTATCGCCAAGCTCGGCCTTCGGGATCATGTACCCGCCGAACTCTGTGCGGAATATATAATAGTTATACAGATCCGCTCCAAGCCCTACGATTTCTGAATAGGAGAGGGGATCGAGCTCTGAATTATTAGGAAGAGTAATGACACGCATCCGGTTCTCTTCAAAAATATATTTGGAGGAGGGGTACTCCCCGCCGGACTCTCTTATCTGCCGGGCGAGCTTTTTCGCGGTGCGGTTCGCGGCTGCGTACTTGCTGGAGATCAGATAGCTGCCGTAGGCGATCAGCAGCAGACCCCACCACTGCGTGTAGTTCAGCGCACCAAAGACGAACAGCCCCGCGGCAATAGCCGTCCTGCCGATGCGGTTGCCGGTGCAGAAAAGATCATACTGCATGTGCGCGAGGGCTGTGAGGCTCTCCTCGGTGTGCTTGATATGTGTTTCGTATAATACCATTGCGGCTCCTGTGTTACAGAGTATAGGCAGAACCTGCCGGAACAAGTTTACAACATCGGAAAAGAAATTGAAACAATTGTCAAAATATTATTTATGACAAAAGTACAAAGGCGTTTTGCAGCAAAACGCCAATCTTTGCGCATTTTAACAAAAATCACAAGAAATCAGATTGACAATTACTGAAAACATGGTGTATGCTACATGAGCGTTAACAATCTGTTAACAGCTTGCTTATGCATCGGACGGTATCTGCACAAACCAAAACGCGAAAACAGGGCTTGTTTAAGCGGTGGGGGGAGCGGACAAGTTCGGAGATATGTAAGCTCACGGCAGAGAGTTGAAACACGAAAAATTTATGAACTAAGGAGAGACAAATGAAAAAAATTATTGCAATGCTTCTGGCAGTAGTCATGGTCTTCGCACTGTGCGCATGCGGCAGCAGCAACAACGCTTCCGCTCCCGCAGCTGACGCTGCAGCGGCAGATCCCGCTGATGACTTCCATCTTGACCTCAAGTTCTCCAACGTGTTCCAGCCCACCGAGTGGAACTACAAGGCTTCCGAGAAGCTCGCTCAGATGATCACTGAGCAGACCGACGGCCACATCACCGTTACCTACTACGGCCAGAATGAGCTTGACTGCTACGGCGACTCCGTCACCCGTGCTGTCAACGGCGAAAACTGGATGGGTCTTGAAGAGCCCTCTCTGTTTGCTGACTATGCAGGCGATGCCGCTATGGTCCTCGCTCCGATGCTTTACAGCAGCAACGCCGAGTACAACTACGTTATGGATTCCGACTTTGTTGCAAACCTCGAGAAGGAACTGGCAGCTCAGGGCATCCACATCCTTGACACCCACTACTCCTTCGGCTTCCGTTCCGTCGTTACCAACCTCGACGTTAAGACTCCCGAGGATCTGAAGGGCCACGTTCTCCGTGCCACTTCCTCCGCTCTGTTCACCAAGACCCTCGAGTGCCTTGGCGCAACTGCTAACCCCATGAGCTTCACCGAGTGCCTCTCCGCCATCTCCTCCGGCGTTGTTGAAGGCTTCGAAGGTTCCGTCTCCACCCTCGCCGGCGCAGGCAACCCCTACGAGCTGGTCAAGAAGGTCGCTGAGACCAACCACCTGATCGCAACCCGTTGGCTGTTCATCTCCGAGGATTGCTGGAACACCATCCCCGAGAAGTATCAGAAGATCATTGAGGACTGCGCTTATGAGTGCGGCATGTGGGAGCAGACCTCCTGCGAGGACGATGAAGCTACCCAGATCGAGTTCCTGAAGAGCCAGGGCGTTACCTGGAACGAAGTCGACCTCGACGCTTTCTCCAAGGCCTGCGAGCCGGTCATCGACTGGATCGTTGAAGAGTACGGCTCCACCTACGAGGCATATGACCAGCTGAAGGGCCTCGTCGCCGAGTACCGCGCAAACAACGCATAAGTTATTACTTTTAGCATCAGCACAATAACTGTTTACGACAGGACTGCCTGAAAGCTTTCAGGCAGTCCGTGTCAGATGTTTGGCGCTTTGTTAAAATTCTTTATACGCGTATACGGTTTTTTAACAGAATGCTTATACAAAACGCGAGAAATGCCCAAATAAGTTGAAGTTATTCAAAATCTGCTACTAAAGGATCCTGTTAATGAAGAAAAAAATAACCTTTAAGCACATACTGAAAAACCTCGACGCTGTCATTACCGGCACGACCCTCGTGGCCTGTGTCATCATCGTTAACCTGAACGTCATCATGCGCTACATGCTCAACTCTCCGCTCCAGTGGAGCGAGGAGATCGTCACGAGCCTGTTTGTCTGGACGGTTTTCATCGGCAGCGCCTACGCTTACCGCAAGCATGCCCACCTCGGCGTTGACATCGTCGTCAACCTGCTGCATGGCAAGACAAAGAAAACGCTCATGTTCATCGTCAGCATCCTTGAGCTTGCCATCCTCATCATGCTTACCGTTATCTGCTCTCAGTATGCCTATAACCTCCTCTACGTCAGAGGCGTTTACAAGCCCGCAGTTACCGATATCCTGCGTGTGCCCAAGATATTCACCGGCATTGCAGTTCCTCTCGGCTTCGGTCTGTCCACGATCTACTCGATCTACTTCTTCCTGACCGAGAGACTGCACATCATCAAGAAGAAAGAAAACGACGACCCCGACGAATATCAGGTTGAAGGAGGGAACTTCTGATGACATTGACATTTACACAGTTGATCCCTGTATTTCTGGTATTCATACTCTACTTCGCGGGGCTGCCCATAGTGTACGCACTGTTCGGCTCCACCTTCTTCTACTTCCTCGTTCTTGACCCCAGCACCCAGTGCTGGCTGCTGCTGCAGAAGGTCATGAACTCTACACAGTCTTTCTCCATGCTGGCTATCCCGTTCTTCATCATGTCCGGCTCCGTTATGAACTTCGGCGGCATAAGCGACAAGATGATGGACTTCTGCGAATGCGTCACCGGTCATATGCGCGGCGGCCTTGCACAGGTCAACGTCCTGCTGTCCATGCTGATGGGCGGCTGCTCCGGTTCCGCAAACGCTGACTGCGCCATGCAGTCCAAGATGCTGGTTCCAGAGATGGAAAAGCGCGGCTACTCCAAGGCCTTCTCCGCTGCCATCACCGCGGCCTCATCGGCTGCAACGCCTGTTATTCCTCCCGGAGTTAACCTCATCGTCTACTGTCTCATCGCGCAGGCATCTCTCGGCCGTACCTTCGCAGCCGGCTATGTCCCCGGCATCCTGATGTCCCTGTCGATGATGATCACTGTTGCGATCATTGCAAAGAAGCGTAACTACCCAACCACGAGAGAGAAGTTCCCTCCCGCAAAGGTCGTTGCCAAGCAGGCGCTTGACTCCTTCTGGGGTCTGTTCTTCCCCTTCGGCATCATCCTGGGTATGCGTTTCGGCATGTTCACCCCGTCTGAGGGCGGTGCAGTCGCAGTTCTGTACTGCTTCGTTATAGGCAAGCTCGTCTATAAGCGCCTGTCCTTCCGCAAGCACTTCATCCCCATCGTCCTCGATACCATTGCCGGTACCTCGAGCGTCGTTCTGATCATGGTCTCCGCTTCCGTTTTCGGACAGTATATGACCTGGATCAATCTCCCCAAGATCGTCACCACCGCTGTTCTGAACCTTACCTCCAACAAGTATGCGTTCCTGATGCTCACGAACGTAATCCTGCTCATCATGGGTATGTTCCTTGAAGGCGGCGCGGCTCTGATGATCATCACCCCGCTGCTGCTGCCTGTGGCAAGAAGCCTCGGCATCGGCGTCTACCACTTCGGACTTGTCGCGATCGTCAACATCATGATCGGCGGTATCACTCCTCCGTTCGGCTCCATGATGTTCACCACCTGCGGCATCACCAAGTGCCCGATAAGCGATTTCTTGAAGGAAGTCTGGCCGTTTATCCTCTGCTTGATACTCGTCCTGCTCCTGCTCACCTTCTGCCCGACTCTGATCAACATAGTCCCCGATCTGATCTACGGCGCCGATGGCGGAATCTGAGTTTAGAAAACTTAATTAACAGCAAAAGACCTTCGGAGAGATCCGAAGGTCTTTTCTGTCTTTTGCTGCATTAGGTTCTAAGTCAATAGTTGGGATAGAGCTAACCGAAAAATAGCAGTGAGGCATGAGCACCACGCCCACGCCTTTGCTGCATGATGAAGCAGCTGCTTGAGAATAATTTTGGTGGGTCTAAACTAAGAAGTTGGGTGTATCATGATACACCCAACTTCTTAGTTGGAATTTTACTTTTCCTCAGTGGATCCGAACCAGCTTGCCGACGACGACATAGCGTCCGTCGTCGATCTCATAGGTGCAGGTGGAGAGGGTGACGACCTTGTCCTCCGCAGAGACTTCAACGTCGGACTTGAAGGTGGACATGGACTTGATGGTCTCGATATAGTGCAGGAACTGCTCGTCCTCATCGAAGGTGTTGGCATATGCGAAGGACGTGGGCTCGGTCACAAAGCCTGCGATCAGGTCGAGACGGTAATGATAGTTCTCGGTGCTGATGTAAAGGCAG
Organism: uncultured Oscillospiraceae bacterium; assembly: GCA_934590505.1. GTDB lineage: Bacteria > Bacillota > Clostridia > Oscillospirales > Oscillospiraceae > Limivicinus. The sequence goes on along the minus strand of CAKTPC010000118.1, from coordinate 1,249 downwards.
GGGTGGTCGGGATAATAGCTCTCGTCGCGGTAGTCTCTGAGGCTTGCGAACATTGAGCCGTCGTTCATGTTATGGCCGTAGACGAGCGTGTTCTTATCCGAGAAGTCAGACGCGCACTTGGTGTCGATAAAGATAGTGCCGTTTGCGTTATAGGACTCATCATAAAGATGGTCGAGGTACCAGAAGTTATTGTCGGTATAGGCGATGGGGTAATTGATCTTCGTATTCGGGGAATATATCCAGCCAACGACATCGGGGTACTGCGCATGCAGAGCCGCAATATCCACATCGATGGGCGAGACCTCAGGGTCGATACCGTCGCCGACATCGGCAGAGGGCACAGGCGTCGGGGAGGCTGAGGTCGTATTCGTGAACTGCTGGGTAAGGTCGGTATAAGACTTCTCGGCCTGCTTATAGCCGTTTATGGTGGAGACTATCTTATACGCGCTGAAGCCAAACACGCCGATGAAAACGACGCACAGGACTATGAGAATTATTTTAACGGGCTTTTTCAAAAACTTCGCCGTCCTTTACATCAAGAGTTTATCGTAATTATACAGCAAAGCTCCCCAAAAGAAAAGCCCCCATTTATTCATAAATGGGGGCAAGGGATTAAGTCTTGTTAAGATTTGTGCTTTGCTCGATCAGAAGAGAGCAACGACGGAGCCGTCGTAGGTCTCGGTGATGAACTGCTTGACAGCGTCGGACTGGAGAGCCTTGACGAGAGCCTGGATCTTCTCGCTGTTCTCTTCGCCTGCGCGGACTGCGACTACGTTTGCGTAGGTCTCGGCAGCTTCACTGTCGGTGTTCTCGGTTGCGAGAGCGTCCTTAGCAACGCTGTAGCCAGCCTGGAGAGCGTAGTTGCCGTTGATGACGGCGATGGTGCCTTCATCGCTGTTCTTGAGCTGTGCTGCGACGGTGTCGGCCTGAACAGCCTGGACATTGTAGCCGTGGTCGTCAACGATGTCGAGAACGGTGACGCCGTTTTCAAGAGAAGCGTCCTCGGGCAGCTCGATCAGGCCTTCCTGCTGGAGAAGGAGAAGTGCGCGGGTGCCGTTGCTGTCGTCAGCGGGGATGATGATGGTTGCGCCTTCGGGAACTTCGGAGATGCTGGAAACGCCGTTGCCGTAGATGCCAAACGGCTCATAGTGGATAACTGCTGCGGAGACGAGGTCGGTGCCGTTGGACTCGTTGTAGCTGTTGAGGTAGGGGCGGTGCTGGAAGTAGTTTGCATCGAGAGTGCCCTCGG
>CAKTPC010000117.1 GCA_934590505.1 uncultured Oscillospiraceae bacterium | reverse complement strand
ATCTTATGGTCAAGCGGGGTGTCCTCGTCGACCTTCATCGTGTCCATAAGGCCGGTGAGCCTGTCGGAGCCGAAGAGGCGCATGACGTCGTCCGTCAGTGCAAGGAAGAAACGGCTCTCGCCGGGGTCGCCCTGACGGCCGGCACGGCCGCGCAGCTGGTTGTCGATACGGCGGGACTCGTGCCGTTCGGTGCCAAGGATGAAGAGACCGCCGACGGCGCGGACCTTTTCGGCCTCCGCGTCAGTCTCCGCCTTGTGTGCCTTCATGCGCTCGGCAAACATAGCGCGCGCGGCGAGGATGTTCTCGTCGTCCGTATCGGCGTAGCCCGTGGCTTCAGCGATGGTGGCCTCGTCGTAGCCTGCCTTGCGCAGGTCGGCCTTGGCCATGAACTCGGCGTTGCCGCCGAGGGTAATATCGGTGCCGCGGCCGGCCATGTTCGTCGCTATCGTGACAGCGCCGAACTTACCGGCCTGAGCGACGATCTCGGCTTCCTTCTCATGGTACTTTGCGTTGAGCACCGTGTGCGGGATGCCGCGGCGCTTGAGCAGGGAGGAGATATACTCGCTCTTCTCTATAGATATAGTGCCGACCAGGACGGGCTGGCCCTTCTCATGGCAGGCGACTATCTGCTCGATTATCGCGCGGTTCTTGCCGACGTCGTTCTTATACACAACGTCGGGGTGGTCGACCCTTATAACGGGCTTGTTCGTCGGGATCTCGATGATATCGAGACGGTATATTGCGTCAAACTCTTCCGCCTCGGTCGCGGCGGTGCCGGTCATGCCGGAGAGCTTGCCGTAGAGACGGAAGTAATTCTGGAAGGTTATGGTCGCAAGGGTCTTGTTTTCCTTTTGAACATCGACATGCTCCTTTGCCTCGATCGCCTGATGCAGCCCCTCGGAGTAACGTCGGCCGAGCATGAGACGGCCCGTGAACTCATCGACAATGATTATCTCGCCATCCTTGACAATATAGTCAATGTCGCGCTTCATGATGCCGTGCGCCTTGAGCGCCTGATTTATATGGTGCGAGAGAGTCGCGTTCTCAATATCGGCGAGGTTTTCAAGGTTGAAGGCGCGCTCTGCCTTGGCGATGCCGCGGGCGGTGAGCGTTGCGGTCTTGGCCTTTTCGTCGACGACATAGTCCGCGTCGAGATCCTCGCTCTCCTCCTCCTTCTCATCGACGCTCGCGTAGACGACCTTCTTCAGACGGCTGACGAAATCGTCAGCCTGACGGTAGAGGTCGGTGCTCTCGTCGCCCTGACCGGAGATGATGAGCGGGGTTCTGGCTTCATCGATAAGGATGGAGTCGACCTCGTCGACGATGGCAAAGGCATGTCCGCGCTGGACCATGTTCTCCTTATAGAGAGCCATGTTATCACGCAGATAGTCAAAGCCCATCTCGTTGTTCGTGCCGTAGGTGATATCGCAGTTATAGGCCGCGCGGCGCTCATCGTTATTGAGCCCATGGACGATAAGGCCGACGCTCAGGCCGAGGAAGCGGTGAACCTTGCCCATCCATTCGCTGTCGCGCTTGGCAAGGTAGTCGTTCACGGTGACGATGTGCACGCCCTCGCCGGTCAGTGCGTTGAGGTAGGCCGGGAGCACGGCGACAAGCGTTTTGCCTTCACCGGTCTTCATTTCGGCGATGCGGCCCTGATGCAGGACAATGCCGCCGATGAGCTGCACCCTGAACGGCCTCATGCCGAGCACGCGCCACGCGGCCTCACGCACGGTGGCATAGGCCTCGGGGAGGATATCGTCCAGCGTCTCGCCAGCGGCAAGGCGCTGCTTAAATTCATCGGTCTTGGCGCGCAGCTCCTCATCAGATTTTGCGGCGTACTCATCGGAGAGTGCTTCTATCTTGTCCGCTATCGGGTAGATGCGCTTGAGCTCACGGTCGGAATAGCTACCGAACAGCTTGTTGAAAATTCCCATTTATGTATGCCTTTCCTGAAAGAAAAAATAAGATACCAATTCAACATACATATTAGCACAAGTTTATGAATAAAAAAAGTATAATCTTGTCCTGCCTGTTTTTGTGTGCTAAAATATTTCATTGAAAAATACGACCGGGATACACCGAGAGAGAACAGAGGGATCTTCATATGAACAGGATAGGCTTTGATAATGACAAATACGTAAAGCTGCAATCGCAGAACATACGCGACCGTATCTCCAAATTCGGCGGCAAGCTGTATCTGGAGTTCGGCGGCAAGCTCTTTGACGACTTCCACGCGTCCCGCGTGCTGCCGGGCTTCGCACCGGACAGCAAGGTGAAGATGCTGCTTGAGATGAAGGACGAGGCGGAGATAGTCATCGCCATATCCGCAGACGATATCGAGCGCAGCAAGCGCCGGGGCGACCTCGGCATTACCTATGAGGATGACACGCTCCGCCTTATCGACGCGTTCCGCGGGATAGGACTCTATATCGGCAGCGTCGTCATCACGCACTACCGCGGCCAGGCCATCGCCGACCAGTTCAAGAAGCGCCTTGAGGCGCTCGGCGTCGCGGTGTATCTGCACTATATCATCCCAGACTATCCCTCGAATGTCCCGCTCATAATCTCAGAGGAGGGCTTCGGAAAGAACGAATATATCGAGACGACGCGCTCGCTCGTCGTCGTTACGGCGCCCGGCCCCGGCAGCGGCAAGATGGCCACCTGCCTGAGCCAGCTCTACCATGAGCATAAGCGCGGCATCGACGCGGGCTACGCAAAGTTTGAGACCTTCCCGGTATGGAACCTCCCGCTCAAGCACCCGGTGAACCTCGCCTACGAGGCCGCGACCGCCGATCTTGACGACGTGAACATGATAGACCCGTTCCACCTCGAAGCCTACGGCATCACCACCGTCAACTATAACCGCGATGTTGAGATATTCCCCGTGCTTGAAGCGATCTTCAAGCGCATCTACGGCGAGAGCCCGTACAAGAGCCCGACGGACATGGGCGTCAACATGGCAGGCTACTGCATCACTGATGACGAGGCCTGCTGCGAAGCGTCAAAGCAGGAGATCATCCGCCGCTACTATGCCGCCGCCTGCGCCGTGCGTCAGGGCTTGAGCGACGCAGCCGAACTGCGCAAGATCGAGCTTATCATGAACTCTGCCGGTATCTCCATTGAGGACCGCCCGGTAGTCAAGGCAGCGCTCGACCGCGCCGCGGAGACGGGTGCGCCCGCCGTCGCGCTGGAGCTGAACGACGGGACTATAGTCACCGGCAAGACAAGTTCGCTGCTCGGTGCGTCCTCGGCCTGCCTGCTGAACGCTCTCAAGAAGCTCGCGGGGATAGACAAGCCGCTGCAGCTTATCGCTCCGGGCGTCATCGAGCCAATCCAGCACCTCAAGGTCGAGCACCTCGGCAACCATAATCCGCGCCTGCACACGGATGAGATGCTTATCGCGCTGACGATATGCTCGGTCATGAACCCGATGGCGGGCTACGCGATCGACCAGATCAACAGCCTCAAGGGCTGCGAGGCGCACTCCTCCGTCATTCTCTCCCATGTCGATGAGGAGATGTTCAAGAAGCTCGGCGTCAATATCTCCTTTGAGCCGAGATATCAGGCAAAGAAGCTGTATCATAAGAAGTGAGAGACGCTGGGTATATCGCCTGCCGGTATACGCTTCCGTTACCTAATAGTAAGAAGATCATTGGTTTTTAAGTTGGACATAAACAAACTCCTCCCGTATGACCCAAGTTATACGGGAGGAGTTTGTTTATTATTTCATTTGCAGTATTTTTGCTGACATCGACGCTCCTGACACAGTGTGGTTAGCATAGGTATTCCAATCTGGCTCATAATTATCATCAGCCTGATTGCCCCACATATCCCAGCCGTTTCGGTTTCCTCTTGCGAAAAGTTCCAAATAGGGGCCCGGTGAGCATCCTTCAATTAGAGAAACAAACTCATCTGGCTTGCGTGAATGTTCGCGCTTCATAGATCGTATTAAATTAACTTGTGTTCTACCCTTATCTAATGTACGGTTTTTATCACCTTTTATACCAAACAGCAGAATTTCTGTGACATTGCGAAAATAGAAGCCGACGCCTCGGCCATCAGGCATACCATCCTTACGAACCTTTTCCCATATGATATTGGTTTTGTACTCGAATCCCCATGCACGCATAACTTCAAGTCCTTCCGGGAGCAGAGCATTAGGAACCCATAAGTATAAATGACATTTGTCAGCAGCGACTTCATTCACCGGAAGCTGCTTTATCTCGTCTAATTTCATTGTGCCATATCGGCTAAGCCGCCTATGTTCTGGAGCTACCTTGCCGGTACGATTCTGGAACTGCCAAGGCGGATCTGCATAAATCGTTCTATATTTTTTACCGTTAGTAAACTGCCGAAAATCATACACAGTTTGCTCAACGCTGATTTTCTGGTCTATATCCATATTAACAATACCCCTCAACGCAGGCCTTTTTTATGCCGACTGCCAGAATCGGACAGCCGCCATTCCTGCGTGATTTCAGCCTATATTCCAGCTTGCCCATCCAAGTGGTGCTTGCACCGTATTTTGAAATAAGAGTTTTTCCGTTACTGTCTTTTATCTCTCTGAAAATATCGTTCAACTCCTGCGATCTTGTCACAATAATACCAACATCTATAAGACCACAGTCGAAATATGTTCGCATAGCCAGCAAGTCTCTGTCAAAGGTTTGATCCTTGCTATTCCACTCTAAATCAAAGGCAACTTTATCTTTTATAAAGTCAATGTTGTGCCCGTCTATGTACCCCTCAATCGTTTTTTCATCGAAAGGAACATTGGAAAATCTGCCCCTTTGCTCCGAACGTCTCGGGTACATCTTTACCAGAAGATCTCCGGTTATTCGTATTTCCCTCCAGCCGAGCGGGTATAAAACATCATCAAACTTTTTCGGAATTGATGTTTCATTTCCCCCGGCTTCACGCAACTCATCCGTCGTTATCATCAGGCGCTCCAGACTGTCCTGAATTTCATCCCATTCTGTTTGAAACGCACCGTTAAGGATTTCAAGCGCGTGTCCGTAACTTTGAAATTCAAATTTCTCAAGCAGCCCATCACGTATATAAAGATTGTTTTCACTCATATCATCATGTCATCCTTTACAACTGTTTTATGAAAAAGCTGATTATATTCCCTCTTGGAATAAATCTACCACAAAAAATGTCGTTCTGCAATATTCACGGTTACTCTGCTACGAAGATTGCCCACGATTTTTGTCCAGTATCCAGGCTGAACCGTAGATCACCGCCCACGCGGCGGCGAGGAGCGGGAGGTAGCCCAGCAGGTAGCCGGGGCGGCCGAGAAAAGCGAACCACTCCAGCGGTGAGCCGGGCGACGGCCAGTTGAGAAACATATAATTTGTACCCATCAGGCGGTCAAATATATAGACAGGCACCGCGATTAGCAGCATTATACCGAGACAGGCAGGGGCGCGGCGCATGTCGGGACGGAGATCTCCGCCCGCTACGAGCATCAGCGTATAGCCCACGAGCAGGATATGCAGCACAAAGGAGCTCACGCTCATAAAGCGAAAGGCGGGATAGCCGCTCCAATCCGGAAAGAGCAGCGCGCATACGGCTCCTGGCATGCAGAAGGCATAAAGAAACTGCCCCGTAAGCTCCCCGCCGCGCAGGGAGTGGAGGAAGCTTATATATATCGTGAGTGCGCACAGGTGCAGCGGCAGGCGCCCGACGCCGTATTCACCCGCACGCATCAGCAGCAGCGCCCGCAGGAGTTCTGTTGCGAGCGCTGCGCCCGCTGCTGCGCGGCGCATACTGACGCGGCGGGCGGGGGCGCAGCGTTTATAGCTCCGGCACATGATCAGCCACGCTGCGAGTGCGGCCAGCAGCCAGAGAAAGTGCCCGCGGGAAAACATTCCGAGGGAGTTTCCGGAGCGCGGTTTTATGGAAAAATCAAAAAATTCAGTCATTTTTCTGCCTTGGTCACAAATAATCGGCGTGATTTCCGCCTTTTGATGTTTGCATTGAATAAAAATTTACTTTTTCTTCATATTCCTATTGACACAGAAAAAAAGCGTGCTATAATGCAGGCAATTGAACAAAGCATGATAGAGGCGCGGATGTTAAGAGTAGTCCCCTTGAAAGACGGCAGGAACCGTTGGGACGAAAGGAGCAGCCGCCGAAGAGTACCGGACTTCCTGAGCCGGTATATCTGGGTCGTCGGAGAATATCCGCCGGACTGTCGCGTAAGCGGAGAGCTGTCAGGCCACCTTGGTGATTCTTTTTCGAGGTCATGAACAGTATCTGCTCTGTTCATGATTTTATTTTTTTAGGAGGAAAGAACTGATGTACGGTACTT
>CAKTPC010000116.1 GCA_934590505.1 uncultured Oscillospiraceae bacterium | reverse complement strand
AAATTATGCGTTGCGGACGGAGTCGATGTGGCGGGTGAGGTCAAGCATCTTGTTGGAGAAGCCCCACTCATTGTCGTACCAAGCGACGAGCTTGACGAAATGATCGTTGAGGGAGATGCCGGCCTGTGCGTCGAAGATGGAGGTGTGCAGATCGGTGCGGAAGTCAGAGGAGACGACCTCATCGTCAACGTACTCCAGAACGCCCTTCATGGGGCCTTCGGAAGCTGCCTTCATAGCTGCCTTGATATCGTCCATGGTGGCTGCCTTCTCAAGGCGGACGGTCAGGTCAACGACGGAGACATCGGGAGTGGGAACGCGCATGGACATACCGGTGAGCTTGCCGTTGAGCTCGGGGATGACCTTGCCGACTGCCTTTGCAGCGCCGGTGGAAGCGGGGATGATGTTGTTGTAAACGGAGCGTGCGCCGCGCAGATCCTTCTTCTTGGGGAAGCCGTCAACGATGGCCTGAGTAGCGGTGGAAGCGTGGACGGTGGTCATGAGGCCTTCGACGATGCCGAAGTTGTCATTGATGACCTTTGCCATAGGAGCAAGGCAGTTGGTGGTGCAGGAAGCGTTGGAGACGAACTGCATGTCCTTGGTGTACTTGTCGAGGTTGACGCCGCAGACGAACATCGGGGTATCGTCCTTTGCGGGGCCGGACATGATGACGACCTTTGCGCCGGCATCGATGTGAGCCTGTGCCTTTTCCTTGGTCAGGTAAACGCCGGTGCACTCGAGAACGTAGTCAACACCCAGCTCGCCCCAGGGAATGAGGGTAGCGTCACGGTAGGACTTGTCGGAAAGAACCTTGACGACCTTGCCGTTAACGGTAACGGTGCTGTCCTCGTCGTTGCCGACGACTTCGCCGTCGAAGCGGCCGTGAACGGTATCGTACTTTACGCAGTAAGCGATGTGGGAAGCGGGATGGCCGGGAGCGTTGATGGCGACGACTTCGATGTCATCAGACTTGATGGCTGCTCTGAAAGCGAGAGAGCCGATGCGGCCGAAACCATTGATACCAACTTTGATCATTGTAATATCCTCCATTTTTAAGAAAATACAAAATTGATCTCATATATGCACCCTGCGCGGCGGAAAACGCCGGGCAGGAAATATATGCTTTTGTTTACGTTCAAATAATAACATATAATATTCGTAAAAATCAATATGAAAAGCCCAGTTTCCGAAATAAAATGTGCCGAAATTTCGATATTTTATCCGCTCTTTTTCTGCTCGCTCTTGTTTATTTTGTCCAGCTTTGATAAAATATCCGTATAAAAGCCGCAGGAGGAATATTGACATGCTTATGATCTCAGCCGATGTTCTCGCGTTATCCAGTGAAGCCGCCGTGCTCGTGCGCAGCGGGAGGATACAGTTCGCAAATTCCGCCGCGAAAGCAATACTCGGAGAGAACTGCGTCGGCAGTTCCGTAAAGAATGTGTTTGGCGCAGAGATAGCCGAGGCGCAGGCCGCGTCCTTTATCGGTGATCTGCCGATAGGCGGTGTGCGCTACATCGTCCGCGTGACATCGATGGATGGTGTGCGCGCAGTGTTCCTCACAAAGTACGAGGAGTCAGCCGCGCTTATAAACGATGCGCTGATCTACTCCCTGCGCAGCTGCCTGATGGGGCTGGGCGTCACGACCGAGATGCTCCGCACCCGCGCAGAGGAGACCAACGACACGGAACTTCTTGCAGGGATCGCCTCCGTGACGCATGACTACTACAGGATAAACCGGATGCTCTCAAATGTCACGCTGATACGCTCGATAGACGACGGAAGCCTGTTCTTTGTCCCGAGGCCGACAGACCTTGCGGCACTGCTGATCCGGCTTGCCGACACCGTGAACCTCATAAGCGACGGGCCGCGCGTTGTATACTCAGGACCCGAGGAGCTGACCGTGAGCATTTACCCGACGCTTGCGGAGAATCTCGTTCTGAACCTCATTTCAAACAGCCTGACACACGCCGCGGGCTGTACTAGGATCAGCCTGCGTCTTATAGAGAACCGCGAAAGGGTCGTGATCTCCGTCAATGACGACGGCTGCGGCATCGCACCGGATAAGCTGCACTTCGCGTTTGACCGCTATAGGCACGGCTTTGGGATCGCGGACATAGATCGCGGGGCGGGACTTGGCCTCACCGCGGCGCTCGCGATAGCGAACCTCCACGGCGGCACGCTTCTGCTGGAGAGCCGGGAGGGCAGCGGCACGACTGTGAGAGCGTCCTTCAGCAGAGAGCCCATGCCCTCGCAGCAGCTCTGTGCCGCGCAGGAGGAACCGGAACGGGGCATGCGCCTGCTGCTGACCGGCCTTGCCGGCTGCCTGCCGGATCGCTGCTTCAGCGAAAAATACACGGAGTGACTTCGGCGGAGCCTTAGTCACAAAGAGATCCTTGCCGAGGGCAAGGATGAAATCGCCGCCTAAAGGCGGCGGATATGGTGTCCCGTTGTGACGATTATAATAGGCGTGCCGCGTGCGGCGCGCCTACTTTTGCAGTTTCTATAATTTCAATGCTTGGGCAAGAGCCTTTGCCGAGAGCGCCAGCTCCTTTGCAAACTCCGCGTCGTCCGCGCGCACGCCTATCCTGACGGCGGAGCGGTCGGAACAGGGGCGGATGTGCAGTGAATAGCGCTCCGTGCGCAAGCGCAGACCGTCGGAGTAGTCCGCGCCCATATCGAGCATCAGCTCGGAGAGTGCGCCCATGAGTCCCGCGCGGCTTTCACAGGGGCACTCCTCTGTAAAGTCCGCGTCCTCGGGCCCGTCCTCCGCTTTGGGCGCGCTGCCCGGACGAAACTGCTCCGGCAGGTCGAGACGCAGCCGCCCCTCAAGCGCGTCAACACAGCAGCGGTAATAGGACAGGGGCGTGCCGACATCGCACCAATAGCCGCCCATCGGCACGCCGAGGACTGTTCTGCTGCCCTCAAGGAGCCGCGGGAAAAGCTGCTTGCCGAAGTCGTATTCCGTGCCGTCGGGCACGAGCGCCATCGCGTGAGGGGAGAGCACGTATATCCCGGTGTTCACAAGGTCGGTGACGACGCGGCTCCAGTCAGGCTTCTCGATGAACGAGCGCACGTGCCCATCAGAGTCCGTGACGGCGAGCCCGTAGCGCAGCGGCTCACCGCTGCGAAAGAGCGCAATAGTCGCGTCGGCGCCGCGGCTGCGGTGCGCGTCCATGAGCGTGCGCAGCTCAAAGTCACAGGCGGCGTCTCCGCTTATTACAAGGAAATCCTCGTTGCCGTAAAAGTCCCGGCAGTTCTTCACGCCGCCGGCGGTGCCGAGCGCGTGCTCCTCCACGCGGTACTGGAGCCTTACGCCGAAGCGGCTGCCGTCGCCGAAATAGCCCATAATATCGCCAGCGCGGTACCTCACCGCCGCGCAGATATCCGTAAAGCCCTGCTCGCGCAGGAGGATGATTATGTGCTCCATCATCGGTCTGCCGAGCAGCGGGACCATCGGCTTCGGCGTGTCGCCGGTGATGCTTCTGAGCCGTGTGCCCATGCCCCCGGCCATGATAACTGCTTTTATAATGACGCCCCCTTCACTTGCACTTGCTTTACGCTTATTATCTGTGAACGGACGCAAATTATTTGTTGTAAACGGGGGACGGATTTGATATAATAAAATATCGTATCGTAGACTACTATGGGAAATTGTCCCAAGAGGATAAAAAGAGACATCTTAAAGAGGAGGTGCGCGGCTTGAACAAGAATCTCAGGCGCCTTGCCGAACCAGGCAAGCTGCCGCTGATCCTGCTTATCGCATTTGCCGCCGCAACACTGCTGTACGGCATGTACCCGCTTGCGGCTATAGAGGGCGGAGCCATTCTGCTGCTCATGATCTTCTTCTTCCTGTCAAAGCGCAGAAGAGAGAAGCAGCTCAAGGCGTATATCGAATCCGTGACCTACGAGACGGAGAACGCCAAGAGCAGTACGCTGACGAATTTCCCCCTGCCGATCGCGGTGTTCGGGCTGGACGATTCGCGTATTATCTGGGGCAATGAAATGTTCTTCAAAATGTGCGGCGAGACCGGCACGCGGCTCGACGCGAACCTGACGGAGCTTGTGCCGCAGTTCTCGGGCAAGTGGCTGCTCGAAGGCAAGACCCGGTACCCGACTTTGCTTGAGGTAGGAAACCGGAAGTACCAGCTGCACGGCAACATCATCCGCTCCGATAAGGACAAGGAAAAAAGCCCGTTCATGGGCATAACCTACTGGGTGGATGTCACGGACTATGACAACATCCGCATCGAATATGAGAACAGCCGCCCAATCGCGGGCGTCATCATCATCGATAATCTTGAAGAGCTCACCAAGAACCAGCCGGAGCGTATAAAGAACGATATACGCGATGCGGTAGAGGACAAGCTCGGCCAGTGGTGCTCATCCTTTGACGGTATCCTGCGCCGCTATGACCGCGACAGGTACATTGTCCTGATGGAGCGGCGCGACCTTGAGTGGCTCAAGGCCGGCAAGTTCAAGATCACCGAGGAGATGCACGAGGTCGAAAGTCCAAGCGGCATCGCCGCGTCCATAAGCATCGGACTCGGTGCGGATGCGGATACCTTCGGCGAGGCGCTCCAGTTTGCGGACATGGCAGGTGAGCTCGCGCTCTCCCGCGGCGGCGACCAGACCGTTATCAAGAACAAGATGAGCTTTGAGTTCTATGGCGGGCGCGGCTTCGAGATAGAAAAGCGCACAAAGGTCAAGTCCCGCGTTATGGCCAATGCCTTCTCCGAGCTTATAAAGGACTCGTCCAAGGTGCTCGTTATGGGTCACCGCTTCGGCGATCTGGACAGCATCGGCGCGGCAGTCGGCGTATGCTGTCTTGCGCGGCAGCTCGGCGTGCACGCGTCGATAGTCGCCGATACTAAGCACTGTGCCGCGACCCCGCTTATCGATATGGTGCGCCGCGAGCCGGAGTATAAGGACATATTCCTTACTCCGCAGGAAGCGCCCTCCAAGGTCGACGCGCACACGCTCCTCGCCGTTGTGGACACGAACCGCCCGGAGCAGGTGGAGTGCCCGGACCTGCTGAACCTGTGCAAGCGCGTCGCTGTCATAGACCACCACCGTGTCGCCGCGACATATATACACGACGCCGCACTCGGCTTTATCGAGCCCTACGCGTCATCCGCGTGTGAGCTTATGACCGAGATACTTCAGGAGCTTCCCGAGGCGACGGACATGCTCCGCTGCGAGGCCGAGGCGCTGATGTCCGGCATCGTGCTCGATACCAAGAGCTTCACTATCCGCACCGGCGAGCGTACATTTGATGCAGCGGCGGTGCTGCGCCGTCACGGCGCGGACACGGCGGCGGTCAAGCGTCTGTTCCAGTCGGACATGGAGGACACCGTCGCAAAGTACAAGATACTCCAGAGCGCGAAGCTCTACCGCAAGGTCGCCGTCGCCGCACCCGACGAGCCGCAGGAGCGCGTAGTCGCCGCACAGGCGGCGGACGAGCTGCTGAACGTCTCAGGTGTGGATGCGTCTATCGTCGTCGCACCCGACGGCAAGGGCGGAGTGTTCGCCTCCGCGCGCTCGATAGGCGAACTCAATGTACAGCTCATCATGGAAAAGCTCGGCGGCGGCGGCAACAGAAGCGCCGCGGCGGTGCAGTTCCAGCAGGGAGAAACTCTCAAAGAGGCGGTAGACAAAATATATGCCGCCATAGATGATTATTTTGCCTGAAAGGGGATAATAGAAAATGAAGGTTATTTTTCATGAGGACGTCAAGGGTCAGGGCAAGAAGGGCGAGCTGAAGGAAGTCTCCGACGGCTACGCAAGAAACTACCTGCTCCCGCGCAAGCTTGCCTCCGAGGCGACCGCTGACAACATAAACGCGCTCAAGCTCAAGGAGAAGGCCAAGGCCGCGCAGATCGCCAAGGAGAAGGCGCAGGCAGAGGAGAATGCAAAGAAGCTCGGCGGCGTGCAGGTCATCATCAAGGCCAAGGCCGGCAATGCCGGTAAGCTCTTCGGCGCTGTCACTTCTCAGGAAATAAGCGATGCACTCAAGGCGCAGTTCGATATCGACATCGAGAAGAACAAGATCGTCCAGGCCGAGCCGATAAAGACCTTCGGCAGCTTCAGCGTCAAGGCGAAGCTCGGCTACGAGGTCAGCGGAACTATAAACGTTCTGGTCGTAGAGGGATAATAGATCAGGCTGCAAGGCCGGACTGAGGAATCAGGTAATGGACGAACTGCTGGGCAAAAAAACACCGTACTCCGCCCCGGCGGAGCAGGCGGTCATAGGCTCGATGCTCATAGACCCCCGGTGCATCCCGGAGGTGCTGGAAAAGCTGAAGCCGGATGAGTTCTATGTGAAGCTCAACCGGGATATTTATGAGACGATGTACGCCATGTTCTCCTACGGGCAGACCAT
>CAKTPC010000115.1 GCA_934590505.1 uncultured Oscillospiraceae bacterium | reverse complement strand
GACAGCGGCGCTATCAAGGACATATACGAGCACGGCGCGAACCGCGCAAAGTCCTACGGCCAGATGGCAAAGCTCTCACTGGAGATAAACGGCGACTCTGAGGAGCTCAAGCGTGTCTACGCCGAGATCGGCCGCCTGTATTACGACCAGGCAAAGGATGCTCCCGAGGGCTTCTTCGCACCCCTGTTTGAGCAGGCCGCCGGGCTCATCGAGAGCATCAACGGCAAACAGGCGCAGATCCAGACGATGAAGGACGAGTTCGCCGCCGAGACCGCTCCCGCCGAGGACGCAGACTTTGAGTCCATCGTCGATGCCACCGAGGACGACGGCACTGCAGCCGACGACGAGGACGGCATCGAGATAGAGATCACCGTCGAGAAGGATGACGATAAGGAATAATCGATAACTCACACAAAGGGCACGCCGCGGCGTGCCCTTTAGTTTTGAGGTCGTTTTTTCCGCATTGCTTGTATTGGGGCCGCAGCGATTTCCTTTTCGCCGCAGTCCTGATTTTATTGGCGTGTGCAAAGGGGCAGTGAGCAAATATACTGGTGCGGATATTTAACATTTTCTTTATGGCAGTGCGGCACGATTTGTTACAAAAGCAAAAAAAGAGTGTCAGAAATCTGCCAAACGGCAGAAAAAGCTGGTGGTTTTGGCAATGGAATATGAGCAGGCACTGTGCTATAATATGGTATAATGCGTGAGAATTTGAAGATTCGCAAAACAGTCGGCAAAACCGATAATTATAACATAAGATCGGGGGAGGAGACATGAAGAAAGTAGAGTTTACCGAGACTATACTGAGGGATGCGAACCAGTCGCTTATTGCGACTCGGCTGCCGTATGAGAAGTTTGCGCCGATGCTGGCGGAGATGGACAAGGCAGGGTTCTATTCCGTGGAGTGCTGGGGCGGCGCGACCTTTGATGTGTGCCTGCGCTTTCTCAATGAGGATCCGTGGGAGCGGCTGCGCAAGATCCGCGCGGCGATGCCGAACACCAAGCTCCAGATGCTCCTGCGCGGGCAGAACATCCTCGGCTACAAGCATTATAGCGACGATATAGTCCGCCGCTTTGTGCGCGCGTCCGTCAGAAACGGCATAGACATCATCCGTATATTCGACGCGCTCAACGATACGGATAACCTCAAGGTCGCCATAGAGGAGACGGTGAAGTCCGGGGCGATGGCCTCCGGTGCTATCTCCTATACCACGAGCCCCGTACACACTCTGGATAAGTACGTCGAGCTTGCGAAGGAAATGGCCGCGATGGGCGTGAGCTCCATCTGCATAAAGGACATGGCCGGCATAATGACCCCCCAGAGCTGCTATGATCTCGTCTCCGCGCTGAAGGACGCGGTCGACCTGCCGGTCGTGCTGCATACGCACTGCACGACGGGGCTTGCCTTCATGACCTATCTCAAGGGCATAGAGGCCGGGGCCGACGTTATCGACACCGCCATATCTCCGTTCTCCGGCGGCACCTCGCAGCCCGCGACCGAGACGATGTATTACACCCTCAAGGAAATGGGCTGTGACATGAGCTTAGACCCGTCGATCCTGCACAAGATGGCGGACTACTTTAAGCATGTCCGCGCCGAGTACATTGCCGACGGCACGCTCAACCCAATTTCCCTCACGACCGACACCCAGTGCCTGACCTACCAGATCCCCGGCGGCATGCTCTCGAACCTGCTCAGTCAGCTCAAGATGATGAACAAGCTGGACAAGTTTGACGAAGCGCTTGAGGAGACCCCGCGCGTGCGCAAGGACATGGGCTATCCTCCGCTCGTCACCCCGACGAGCCAGCTTATCGGCACGCAGGCCGTGCAGAACGTCCTTGCCGGTGAGCGCTACAAGAACGTCGGCGCGGAGATGCGCGCATACTGCCGCGGCGAATACGGCAAGACCCCCGCGCCCATCGACCCCGAGGTCAGGGCAAAGATCCTCGGCGATGAGAAGCCCATCGAGGGACGCTATGCCGAGACGCTCCCGGCGGATACCTTCGAGAAGGCGCAGGCCGAGCTTGGCGACACCGCAAGATGCGAGGAGGATGTGCTCAGCTACATCGCCTTCCCGCAGGTCGCGGAGAACTTCTTTGAAAAGCGCAGAGAGGCGGAGGAACACAGCGTCCGCTATTCTATAGAGCAGATCTGAGGAGAGATGAATCATGAATGACCTTATAAACATTTCTGTCGGCGACGCCGCGATGACGGCGCTGCTGGGCTACGCGGTCGTGTTCATCGGGATCATAATGCTGATGATCCTCGTGATGTTCGTCGGCGACCTTATGTTCAAGAGCGCAAAGCGTAAGGCGGCTAAGGTCCCCGCAGCTGCACCCGCGGCAGCACCTGCTGCACCGGCAGCCGCTCCCGGCACCGCCGGGGAGCTGAAGCTCTATGACACCGACCCGAGAGACGCCGCAATGGTCATGGCAATAGTTGCCGACAAGCTCGGAAAACCTTTAAACGAACTGCGCTTCAAATCCATCAGGGAGGTCAAGGACAAATGAAATACAAAGTAACTCTCAATAACCGCGTATACGAGGTAGAGGTAGAGAAGGGCGAGGCTATGCTCGTGAACGAATATGAACTGGCAGCTCCCGCAGCGGCGGCAGCACCTGCCGCACCCGCAGCACCTGTCGCGGCGGCTCCGGCAGCTGCACCGGCAGCCGGCGCGCTCGCCGCGGGCGAGGTCGTCACCAGCCCCATGCCCGGCAACATTCTGAAGATAAACGTCGCACAGGGGCAGCATGTCAACGAAGGCGACGTGCTTATCGTCCTTGAGGCCATGAAGATGGAGAACGAGATCTCCGCCACAAAGTCCGGTACGGTAGCGCAGATCAGCGTTACCAAGGGCGCGGTCGTCGAGACAGGCACTCCGCTGGTCGTCATCGCATAAGGAGGAGAGCTATGGACGTTCTTGGAGTGTTCTATAAGCTGTGGTCAGAATCGGGCTTCTCGGCCTTTTTCATGGACGGCGGCTGGAAGAACCTTATCATGATCCTTATCGCGTTTGTGCTCCTGTACCTCGGCATCGTCAAGAAGTTCGAGCCGCTGCTGCTCGTCGGCATAGCCTTCGGCTGCCTGCTGTCGAACCTGTCGTACTTTGTCGCTCTCGGCGGCGGAAACGCGCTGTACCACCCTGAGCTGTGGGAGGCCTTCCTCGATGAAGCGAGCCCCTTCTATCACAGCTACGGCCACATTATGAGCAACGCAGGTCTGCTTGACTTCTTCTACATCGGCGTCAAGGCCGGTATCTATCCCTCGCTCATCTTCATGGGTGTTGGTGCGATGACGGACTTCGGCCCGCTAATCGCAAATCCCAAGAGCCTGCTGCTCGGAGCGGCGGCACAGCTGGGTGTGTTCGTCGCGTTCTTCGGCGCGATCCTGCTCGGCTTCACCGGCCCGCAGGCTGCCTCCATCGGCATCATCGGCGGCGCGGACGGCCCGACTGCGATCTACCTTACAACGAAGCTCGCACCGGAGCTGCTTGGGCCGATCGCCATCGCGGCGTATTCGTACATGGCGCTGATACCGCTGATCCAGCCGCCTATCATGAAGCTCATGACGACGGACAAGATGCGCAAGGTCAAGATGGTTCAGGCGCGCGAGGTCTCGAAGACCGAGAAGATAATCTTCCCGATAGTCGTCAGCACCTTCGTTATCCTGCTGCTGCCCTCGACGGCTCCGCTGATAGGCTGCCTCATGCTCGGCAACCTCTTCCGTGAGACCGGCGTTACCGACAGACTCTCCGACACAGTGCAGAACGCACTGATGAACATCATCACGATCTTCCTCGCGACGAGCGTCGGCGCGACGATGGGTGCGGAGACCTTCCTCAACATCCGCACGATATACATCATCTTCCTCGGGCTTGTGTCCTTCTCGATATCCACGGTCGGCGGGCTTCTCGGCGGCATCGTGATGTACAAGACCTCGGGCGGGCAGATCAATCCGCTCATCGGTTCGGCGGGTGTGTCCGCAGTTCCTATGGCGGCGCGCGTGTCTCAGGACGTCGGCCGCAAGTACAACAAGAACAACTACCTGCTCATGCATGCCATGGGCCCGAACGTTGCAGGCGTCATCGGCTCCGCTATCGCCGCCGGTTTCCTGCTCTCCGTGTTCGGATAAAAGAGATTCAAAAATATCCTTTGACCGCTGCTGGTCAAAGGATATTTTTCTATATAGCAAACGGATTTTCCCATTGACATTTGAAAGAAATGTTGTTATTATTTGACCGAAAGAGTAAATTCGGTCAAAAGTTTAAGGAGTGCGGACAGTGGCATTTTCAGAGGAACAAAATGAATCGATCCGGAAGGAACTGATCCGCGAGGCCCGGCACTGCGGTGTTACCATCGGCATGCGAAAAACCTCGGTCGAACAGCTGGCAGAGGCGGTCGGCATATCCAAGGGATCGTTTTATAAATTCTTTGACTCCAAGGAGCTGCTGTTTTTTGCCGCACTGGAGGATATACATACCGAGGGCTATGCCGCGGCGCAGCAGGCGCTGCGGGATAACGCCGATCTGCCGCCCGCTGAGCGCGCGGAGGCGGCGATACTTGGAACATGCCGGTGGCTCTCCGAGACGCGGGCGCTTGTCTTTATCGAGAACGACGCGGAGTTCCTTCTGCGCAGGCTGCCGCAGGAGGTCAAGTCCGCGCATTACCATGACGATGAGGTTCATATCCGCGCGCTTTTAGAGGGCAGCGGCTTGCAGCCAAAGGGCGGCATGGCTTTGGCCGCGGCAACCGTGCGCGGGCTTATCCTTACGGTCTCGCATCAGGAGCAGATAGGGGAGCTTTATCCGAAGGTCCTCGAAACTCTTGTGCGCGGCGCATGCAGAGAGTTATTTTAAATTGTCAAATAACCGAAGGTTATTTGACAAAAAGTTGAAGCCGGCCGCAAAAAGCCTTCCCCTCAAGGGGAAGCCGTTGAACTACCGACTTTAGTTTGGAGTTCTCAGTTTTTGATAATCTGTAAAACCACCAAGAGTTAGTTGTATCTAACTTACGACTACGGGTTAAATGAATTTAACGAAGAAAGAGGGAGCTTATGGAACGCAAGGACGCGATACGCAGTGCCTATCGCATGACGGGCAGCAACAGCTTTTATGACGGAATGATAACCTGTTCTACGCCCAGTGGTAGAGCTGTGTGCCGTTTGGTGTGGGACATGGACAAGGCTGAGTGTGACGATTATCTGGAGAAGGCACTCTCCGGGATCCCGGAGGGTTTTTCCGGGAAATTGCTGGAGGTCCCAGTCGGCACGGGCATACTTACCATGCCGGTCTATAAGACGCTGCCCGACGCGGATATAACCTGCCTTGACTATTCCCCGGACATGATGGGTCAGGCGCGTGAAAAGGCGGAAAGGCTGGGGCTCAAAAACGTCACGTTCAGTCAAGGCGACGTAGGTGCGCTGTCATATGAGGACGGGACTTTCGATATCGTCCTGTCACTCAACGGCTTTCATGCCTTTCCCGATAAGGAGGCGGCCTACCGCGAGACGCTCCGCGTTTTGAAGCCCGGCGGGACCTTCTGCGGCTGCTTCTATGTCATCGGTGAGTGCAGGAGAACTGACCGCTTTGTCAGCAAGGTCTATGAACGGATGAAGTTCTTCACCCCGCCCTATGAGACCGTTTCGGGCCTGAAAGCGCGGCTTCAGAACATGTACGCGGATGTGACTGTCGGGAATCTTAAAGGCATCGCGTGGTTCATCTGTCGGAAAGGGTGAGGACGCATGACGCTTGACCTTAAAAGCTATCGGCGGGACTGCCTGCTCATTCTCGTCAGCGCATACGCGTTGCTGACGGGTAAGACCGTCCTGCCGCGGCGGATGTTCGTATTTCACCAGCTCGTCTGGCAGCTAGTGTTTGTCCTGCTTCCGGACATACGGCAGCTGTTGGGCGCGGAGATTTCCACTTGGGATTTTGTACTGAGCCAGGGCTCAGGGAATGCAGCGCTCTGCATCTGGATGGCGGCAAACGCCGTCTGGGCGGGGCGGCAGCTGAAAGCAGAGGAGGTAAAATGACATGGATGAAAAAATAAAGCTCACCGGCGTACCGGAGACTATGCTGCAGACGGTTTACGCCCGCGCAAAGGAGAGCCGCGGCCGCGGCGCAATAAGAGATAAGAAGGCCGAGGAGATCATCGGCGGGCTCGATTATGACTTCTCTCTTGCGGATAAAGACGCGGCGATGCACAGCGGCGTCATTGCCCGCACTATCGTACTGGATAAGCTCACATCTGAATGGCTCGCGGCGCACCCCGGCGCGGTCGTAGTCAACATCGCATGCGGGCTGGATACGCGCTGCTACCGCATGCAGGGATATGCCCACTGGTATAACCTCGACCTGCCGGAGACTATCGCCGTGCGTGAAAAGCTCCTGCCGGAAGAGGGGAGCATCTCGCAGATCGCCATGTCCGCAATGGACGATTGGGGCGGCGAGATCGCGGA
>CAKTPC010000114.1 GCA_934590505.1 uncultured Oscillospiraceae bacterium | reverse complement strand
CGGCTATATCTGCACACTGACAACGGAGACCGATCCGATCAAGGTCACTGCCCAAGACGCGATCGCCGGTATCAATGTTGAAATAACGCTCAGCTACGTCAAGGAAAATCTTTACACCTATCCGTCCCTGACGGTGCGCACCTACTTCAAGGGGCTGACAAAGCTGCCCGACAGCTTCGGCTATAAGCTTAACTGCATCAATGCCCCGGAGGAGGCAATTGCCTTCCAAGGCCCGTTTACTCTCACCCCGGGCACTGAGAACGGCGTGCCGTACCTGGAGTTTTCCGCAGCGGATGTCACCCTTCAGGCCGGCACGGAGCTGACCTTCAGCTTCGACCAGTCCGGCTATGACATTCCCGGCTGCATCTGCGCACTCGGAAACAGCACTTTCAAATTCACACTCCCCCTGCCCGCGGCCGATGTCCGTCAGCCCATCATGCTGAAGATCGAGAACACCTACACCCAGCCCGATTGGAGCAAGCTCACGATCACAAAGGCCGTGGATAAGACCTACGCCACCCCCGGCTCGACCGTGAAGTACACCGTCACCGTGACGAACAACACGGGCGTCGACCTGAGCAATATCAACGTTGCCGATAAGCTCGATTCCAAGCTCCGCTATTCAGACAGCACCGGCGATTACTCCGCCGGAACCGGTACGTGGACAGCCGCAAGCCTTGCAGACGGCAAGTCTGTGAGCTTCACGCTGACCGTGAAGCTCAAGTCCGGGCTCGCTGCCGGGACCGTGATAGAGAACACGGCCTCCGTCACCGGCGCCACGGCGGCCGGTCTGGCCTATGACCTCAGCGGCCAGAAGCTGTTTGACAGCGTCTCCGTCACCGTGACGAGCGGCAAGAGCTCACCGAGGACCGGTGACGAATCGAACCTCGGCCTATGGATAGCCGTGATGGCAGCGTCCCTCGCATGCGCGGGCGCCGCGGCAGTCATCTATAAGAAGCGCCGCGGCTGAGGGGAAACGCCGCAGCCGCAGACCGGATAAATACATGTTCGGTGCAACCGCAAAAACAGAGAGGAGCAGAACTGGTCTGCTCCTCTCTGTTTTTGCGTCTGACGGCGGCACTATCGGAAATTATCCACAAAAATATGCGTGGTAAATTAGACAACTTACCAAAAACGACGCATCCCCTGCAAAAATGCATTGACAAAACGAAAAAGATCGTTAATATATAGTTGTCTGACAACAGTCAACATACATTTTCGGCATGTGGCAGTATGTCATGAATGATCAGAAATTGTTTTGTATGGGAAAACAACTGATAAGGAGAGAAGCAATTATGCAACCAATTGCGACGGAACGACGGGACGATATTGTCTACAAGCAGCTGCTTGACAATATAAAGTCCGGGGCTTGGAAAAGCGGGGATAAGCTCCCGACCGAAGCCGAGCTGTGCGGGATATTCAACGTAAGCAGATCGACCATCCGCGCGGCGATACAGCGGCTCAGATCCATAGGTCTTGTAGAGACCGTACACGGCAAAGGCACCTACATCTGCGACAACAACGAACTGTTCGATCATTCCGGTTTCACTGACACAATGGACATCAGTGCGAAGGAATACCGGGACATGATTGAGCTGCGCAGCGCGATAGAAAACAGCGCGGTAAGAGCAATAATCGACAGCGGTGAGGAGCATGACTTCAGCGACGTGAAAGCGGCCTTTCACGGAATGGAGGAAGCCGCAGCAAAGCTCGACTATGTTGAACTGACAAAATACGACCTGATGTTTCATCTGTCGATCATCATTTGCAGCGGAAATTCTATATTTATACAGATAATGAGAATATTCCACGACGAATATTATAAGGTGCTGCTCGAAACAAACAAGCTTATGATGCGTGATTATCCGGACGAGGAGAAAATGCACAATCATTTCACGGATTGTATCGAGAATCACCGGCACCTGCTGAACGGGCTGCTGAGCAACCAGTCCGGTGAGGCAATAGCAGAGCAGGATAAGTTCCTGCAGCGCAACAAGGAGCGCATTGACTACTTCTTTCAGAGGCAGTATATGAACGACGTTAATTAATCGTATTTCGGCCGATACGTTAATTTATAATTTTGTTGAAGGGAGGGCAGAATTTGGCAAAAATAACTAATGTCAGAACATTTATAACCTGCCCGGACGGCATAAACCTCGTAGTCGTCCGCGTGGACACAGACCAGCCGGGACTTTACGGCTACGGCTGCGCGACATATACGCAGCGCTGCAAGGCTGTTGTCACCGCCATTGAGGAATACGTAAAGCCGCTGGTAGTCGGAAGGGATGCATCGGAGATACAGGAGCTGTGGAACCTGATGCACAACAACGGCTACTGGCGCAACGGGCCTATCGGGAACAACGCCGTCAGCGGCGTGGATATGGCGCTGTGGGACATAAAAGGCAGGGAAGCCAACATGCCCGTATACCAGCTTATCGGGGGCAAGTGCAGAGAGGGCGTTGCGCTCTATGCATACGCTAACGGTGAGAGCAGGGAGGAAATACTTGACGAGGCGCAGAAGCGGCTCGAGGAAGGATACCATAATGTCCGCCTCCAGTATTTCCCGATGAAAGGCTTTTCACAGAACCAGAGACCTTGGCGGCCGATAGGCGCAAAGGAAGGCTTCTATCAGGACCCCAAGGCTTACGTTGAGGAGACCGTCGCAATGTTCGACGAGGCGCGCTCCCGCTTCGGATATGCTCCGGAGCTTGTGCATGACGTGCATGAGCGTGTGCCTGCCGGTGACGCGATCGCTCTGGCTAAGGCTCTGGAGCCTTACAGACTGTTCTTCCTTGAGGACCTTTTTGCCCCGGATCAGTACGAGTATTACAAAAATGTAAAAGCCGTATGCACAACACCTGTCTCTCACGGTGAGCTGTGCACGAATCCGCTGGAGTGGAAAACACTGATATCTGAGCGTCTCATTGATTTCATCAGGATACACCCAAGCATGATCGGCGGCTTCACCCCCGCGATAAAAATCGCGCATTTCAGCGAAATCTTCGGCGTGCGCACCGCATGGCACGCGCCGACAGACATGAACCCGGTCGGCCATACGGCGCAGATGCACATGGATCTTGCCTGCACCAACTTCGGCATTCAGGAGTGGAGCGGCTTCGGTGAAAACGTGCGCGAGGTCTTTCCCGGCATACCGGAGGTCAAAAACGGCTATGCATATGTCAATTCCGCACCGGGATTCGGCGTGGAGTTCGACGAAGAGAAGGCCAAGAAGTATCCGGCCAAGGACGAAATAATACAGTGGACGCAGTTCCGCTATACAGACGGAAGTTTGGCGACACCGTGATAAATGACTGAAAGGAGAAAATATGAAAAATTTCAATAAAGTACTTTGCCTTATTCTTGCACTCGTTATGGCAGTCGGCATGCTCGCCGGCTGCGGCAGCTCCGGCACGGCTGCTTCCTCCGGAAGCGACGCTTCCGCCGCGGCCAGCGACGCCGCTCAGGCCAAAACCGTGAAGCTGCGCGTCGGCATCGGTGCCGCTGCTGATTCCGCACTGGGGCAGGGCGTTGAGTATTTTGGGAAGCTGCTTGACGAAAAGAGCGGCGGTCTCATCCAGGTCGAGCTGTGCGCAGGCAGCGTCCTCGGCGGCGACCGCGAAACGATAGAGGGCGTCGGCCTCGGCACCTTCGAGATGTGCAACATCGCAACCGGCCCGATAGCAAACTTCTCCGCAAGCTTTCTGCCTCTTGACCTGCCCTACGTCGTGACCGACCGCCAGACCGCATACAACGTGCTGGACGGCGAAATGGGCCGTGAAGTCCTCGACACTCTCGAATCCACCGGTATTTACGCGATGAGCTTCTGGGAGCTCGGCTACCGCGATCTGTACAACGCAAAGAAGATAATCGAGCACCCCGAGGATCTTAAGGGCCTCAAGATCAGAGTCATGGAAAACGACGTATTCATCTCCCTGTTCAACGGTCTCGGCGCTTACGCGACCCCGATGTCCATCGGCGAGGTCTTTACTTCTCTCCAGCAGGGCACCATTGACGGCCACGATAACCCCATCGGCGTTACCGTCGCGGGCTCCTTCTATGAGGCAGACCCCAACTGCACCAAGACCCACCATGTCTACAGCGCTACCGTCAGCATGATAAACCGTGCCTTCTTCGACAGTCTGCCCGCAGAGTATCAGCAGTGGATCGTTGAAGCCGATGCAGAGGCGCGCGACTATGAGCGCCAGCTCGTTCAGGACCTCGAGGAGAAGGACTACGCGGCATGGATCGAAAACGGCGGAACCGTCACCGATATCGACATGGACGAGTGGGCAGAAGCCTGCAGCTTCGTAGTCGATAATTACAAGGATCAGATCGACATGGACTTTGTCAACGCTCTGCGCGGGCAGTAAAGCACAAGAGAGGAATGCCCCATGAAAACTTTCGGCAAATGGGTGTGTAAAATTGAAAAAGGGATCGGCGGCGCGCTGCTGCTTCTGATGATGGGTCTGGTTTTCTTTGCCACCGTCGGCCGCTACACGGGTCTGTACAACATGGCATGGAGCGATGAGGCATCCAGGTACTGCATGATCTGGTCGGTATTCATCGTGGCGGGGCTGAGCGCGCAGCGCGGTCAGATGTTCAGCATCGACGTTGTGAGCGAAAAGCTGCCGCTCAAATGGCAGAAGGTGTTCGCGCTGATACGGCTCATCCTTGTATGCGCGTTCTGCATATTCTGCGTGGTGTACGGCGGCAGGATGATGGCCCATCAAATCAATATAGGTCAGACCAGTCCTTCCCTGAAAATACCTATGTGGATCATGTACAGCTGCGTCCCGCTTGGCTGCCTGCTGCTGATAGCGCATTACATTGCGCTCTTCTATACGCAGATCTCCGAGATCAACGCCAAACTCAGAGAGGGGGATAAATAAATGTCTTTCGGCCTTGTACTTATCCTTACTCTGATCTTCTTCCTGATATTCGGAACGCCGATCGCTGTGGCTGTCGGTCTGGCAACGATACTCAGCATGCTCACGGCAGGTGATATAAACGCGCTTCCCGCCATAACCCAGAAAATGTTCACCTCGCTTGACAGCTTCCCGCTGCTTGCTCTGCCGCTGTTCACCCTTTCGGGCGAACTCATGGAAGTAAGCGGAATTTCCGAACGGCTGGTGCGTTTCATGCGGATGTGCTTCAGAAAGCTTCCGGCTGCCTCGGCGTGCATAACCACGATATCCTCAGCGTTCTTCGGCGCTATCTCCGGTTCCGCGCCCGCAACGGCGGCGGCGATCGGCGGTATCATGATAGAGCCGATGAAGGACGCCGGCTATGAACCCGCAGACGCGGCGGCAATAAACGCATCCTCCGCGTCGCTGGGCATCATCATCCCGCCGAGCATTCCGATGGTCGTCTTTGCAACAACAGCGTCGGTCTCCGTCGGTTCGCTGTTCATGGCCGGTATCGTGCCCGGCTTCCTGCTGGCAGTGAGCTTCTGCGTAATGCACGGGATACGCTACGGACATTTGGAAAAGCGTGCAAGCGTGAAGCTGATATTCAAGGAGTTTGCGTCAACCTTCTTTCAGGCGATCTTTGCACTGGGCATGCCCATCCTGATACTCGGCGGCATTTACGGCGGCATTTTTACCCCGACGGAAGCCGCGGCTGTATCCTGCATTTACGCGATCATCGTCGGCTGCGTCATTTACCGCAATCTGAGCTTCAAGCAGATATGGAAAAGCGTCTGTGAGATTAGCGTGCGTGTAAGCTCAATGCTTACGATAGTATGCTGCGCCACGGCCATGGCATGGTTCGTTTCGAGCAGCGGTCTTGCCGCGGCAGTATCGAAAGCAGTACTGGCAGGCCTGAGCAACAAGTTCGCGATACTTACGGTCGTGAACCTGCTCCTGTTCGTTCTCGGCTGCATCATTGATCCGACCTCCATCATACTCCTTACCTGCCCGATAATCATCCCGATAACTCAGGCGCTGGGGCTCAGCTCGGTACATGTAGGCGCATTTATGATAATGAACATTGCCGTCGGCATGGTCACCCCGCCCTTCGCCGGTACGCTGTATATCTCCAACCAGCTGGCCGATGAGCGCAACATGGGAGCGGTCGTGCGGAAACTGATCCCGTACATCGTTATGATGTTTATGATAACGCTCGTCGTTGCGTATATACCGCAGCTCAGTATTGCTCTGCCCAAGGTTCTCGGCATGACTGTATAAGAAACTAGAGGCGGTACCCATACTGCCGCCCTTAGTCAGAGTCCGGATAACGGTTGCAGTTATCCGGGCTCGTTTTATCAGCATAAACACCCCCGCCGTCAGATGACGGCGGGGGTGTTGTTTCGGTTTTGCTTATTTGAATTTGTGGGCGTCCTGAAGCACCATTTCCTTGACCTTGAGCAGCCTGACCTTGGTGGAGTTCTCGTTCTCCTCAAGCTTCATGGAGATGTATTTGATGTTCTCCTCAAGCTCGGGGATCATGACGTACTCCAAGGCGTTGAC
>CAKTPC010000113.1 GCA_934590505.1 uncultured Oscillospiraceae bacterium | reverse complement strand
TATGTCCCGCTGAGCGAGACGCTGCGCGGCTTCAAGGAGATCCTCTCCGGCAGCATGGACGAATACCCCGAGGCCGCCTTCTTCAACGCCGGCACTATCGATGATGTGAAGAAGCGTGCCGAACAGCTGCGGAGTGAGCGCGCATGAACACCTTTAAGCTGAGAGTCATTTCCGCCGAGGGCAGGTTCTTCGACGGCGAATGCGAGAGCCTTGTTTTCCCCACCTTGGGCGGCAAAAACGGCATCCTCGCCAATCACTGCAACATGCTCGGCGCAGTCACCCCCGGCATTGCGGAATTTACAACGCCGGACGGCGCGCGCCATAAGGTTGCTGTCGACGAGGGCTTTGTAAAGGTCGAAGATAACGACGTGCTTCTGCTCGTCGGCATCGCCGAGGAGCCGGAGAAGTCCGAGGAAAACCGCGCCCGCCGCGAGGCGCAGCGCCTCAAGGAGGAAGAGCTTCTGCGCCGCAGTATGCGCGAGTATAAGGAAGCTCAGGCCACCGTCGCGAAAACCGTCAACACTCTGCGCGGCGTCGATAAAGCCGGCCAGGTACAGTAAATGTCAATACCCAAATACCGGGATCGCAGGTGCGATCCCGGTATTTTTCTTCTTGCCTGCTCGGCGCCGGCATGTTATAATCACCGCGTAATTGAATATCCTTTGCGGCGCAGACTGTAATGGTTTGCCTAACAAGGAATCCGGTGTGAATCCGGAGCAGTCCCGCTGCTGTATTTGGGGACAAGGGTGCATATACGTCACTGGGAGCGATCCCGGGAAGGCGCGTCCGAGGATGATCCACAAGTCAGAAGACTTACCGTGAAGGAAGCAATTCAACCGTCCCGAGGAGGAGCAGGCTGATTTTTTGACACAGGGAAACCTGTGTCCTGTTGTTATGCTGCGGTCTCTTCGGTAAAGGGACCGCTTTTTTGTGCTCCCGCGACGGCACCAAACCGGAAGGAGAGAACTTCAGAAGTGAATGGGATGTGCGCGGACGCTTCCGAACTGTTCAGAAGCATCACCTACGAATAAGCTCGTGTCGGCCGCAGTCAGCTATAAGAGTTTATTGGAGGAATTTATGAAAAGATTTTTGTCATTTGTACTTTCGCTTATAATGCTGCTCAGCCTTGTACCCGCCGCGGCTTTTGCCGAGGCCGGCGATACCACAGCGCAGGAGCAGCTGGCCGCAGCAGAACCGGTCGAGCCAGCAGCCTCCGCTGTACCTGAGGCCGCAGCCACGCCCGAACCTACACCTACGGACACTCTTGTGATCACGGCAGAGCCCTCCCCCACGGCCACACCGGAGACGACGACCGCACCCGAATCCACAGCTGTGCCCGAACCCACCGAGAGCCCCGCGGCCACGGAGGAACCGGCGGCGCTGTCAGCCGAGGATGACGGCATTGCGGTGTACGCTGCCGTGCCTGTACATATCACGGTCGACTATAACTATGACGGTCTGACCGAAGAGCGCGTCTGCGTCGCAGGCAGCAATTACAACTACGTGTATACCGACTCAGGTTCGAGATACAGTGAGCTTAAAAATCCCGAGCGCACCGGCTATATATTCATCGGCTGGTACGATGCGGCTGAGGGCGGCAATGAGATAGACTATTCCTATAAGTTCACAGAAGCGGACAACGGGAACTTCACCATATACGCCCATTGGGAAAAGGGCGTCACCGTCCACTTTGAGGGGAACGGATATAAGACCGCCATCAAGGACAGGACCGTCACCCCTGACAAGGTCTACAGCTCCCTTCCCTATCTCACCGACTTCTACTACCCGGCAAACAAGGCCTTTGACGTCTGGTATACCGACGCCGCACTCACGAATAAAGTGACCGCCTCCACCGATTTCAGCGGTCTTGGCGAGGTCACTCTCTACGCCGGATGGAGAAATTACCAGTACATCGTCAGGTTCAACATCAAATACTCGGACAAGAGCAGCGTGACCGGTTCCATGGCAGATGTCCGTGTCGACTTCGGCGCGGATTATATCATCCCGGAGTGCGGCTACTCGCGCGAGGACTATGACTTCATCGGCTGGAGCACAAGCAGCTACAGCAGCACCGTCAAATATAAGACCGGCGATCTGCTCAACCGCGAATTTGAAGAGGGCGATTATTGGGACGACGGCAGCGAGGACGGTGAGAGCTTCGACCTCTATGCCGTCTGGAAAGAGGACGATTTCAGCGCCGCCTTCAAGGCCATCAAGGCTTCCCTGCCTGCCGACAGCTGCGTCAGAGCGACCGGCTCTCTGGCTCTTCCCGAGTCCGGTGACGGCTGGACAGCCGCGTATTCAAGCGACAGTGCGCTGTTCTCTGACGGAAGCATTGTCGCCATGCCGGACACCGGGACGCAAGAGCTGACCATCACCGCAGCAGTCACTAAAGACGGTGCCGTCAAGACCCGTGACTACAAGCTCACCGTCTACTCTGCCGAGGCTGCGGATACCGAAGCTGCGCTGAACAAAGCGGCCGCCGCGATGCCGTCCAGGCTCCTTCCCAAATACGGCACGGACACCAACGTCCTCGATATGCTCAAAGCGCAGATCGGTGAGAGCAAGGTCGAGATGGCAATGAAGGCTGCCGCACAGAGCGGCGACAAAAAATCCACCATCGCCGCTGACGGTACGATAGATTATTATTTCAGCGACGGCATGTCCGGCGGCCCCGGATACGTGAATTTCACTGTTGTGCTCAGCCTGAACGGGCAGAGCATGGAAAAAGACCTGCGCGCGACCATTCCCTGGAACACCGATAAAGTCAGGGCGGTTCTCGAGCTCGCAGCCGGTCGTGTCACCGTACCCGCAGAGGTGACGGACAGCCTTGAACTGACGAAGTGCCCCTTTAAAGAAGGCAAGACTCCCAACGACGGCTATGACTATTCTACGCTCGACACGTGGTGCACGGTGACATGGACCTCCGCGGACAGCTCCGTCATCAAGATCGGTTCCGCGCCTTACTACCCGTACTATTCTCCGTATAAAACCACCGTCACTCCCGGCAAGCTCGATCAGGATGTCACCCTCACCGCAACGCTCACGTGCAACAGTGTTGACGGCGTTTCCGTGACAAAGGACTTTACCGTCTGCGTCAAGGGCGATCCCGACGCGCAGGATATAACCGAGCTGCTTCAGGCAAAGCTTGACGCGGGTCTTAAGGATCCCGGTCTGACCGACGACGTGACCGGTGAGAAGATAGATCCCGCAAACGTCGCCTCCAGCGGGATAAAGTTCCCCACTACGCGTGATTTCAATATCGACGGCAAGTATTACCCCGTCACCATCAGGAGCAGCAACCCCGATGTCATCAAGACCTTTGATGTGAACAACGCCGCGCGCGTAGAAGTCCTGCGCCCGCTGCCCGGCGAGGATCCCGTCAAGGTCACCGTGACAGTTACGATAACCGAAAAGGCTACCGGCAAATTTGCTTCCCGTGATATCGAGCTGACGGTGCAGCCCCTCGTCAATGAGGAGATCGACCGTGAGCTTGAGCTGATGGAGCTTGTCAAGGCGCACTACTTTGACGGCATAAGAAACGCCAACACCAGTCCCGATGATATACAGACCGATCTGCACGCTTTCCAGGAGGCCTACCTCAACGACAGCGGCGAGCTGGTCTGGGTGTATAACTACAAGGACGTGACCGGCAAGGGCATCGCGCCGAGCGAGATGGACGGCTGGCAGGCCGCGGAGCAGTGGCGGCTTTTCAAGTCAAGCAACCCCAAGGTCATCACGCACGAGAATCTTCTCGTCACGCGCGATAAGGAGCATAAGCTCGTCACGATAACGAGCTGGCTCTCAAGCGAGCGATTTGCTGAGCTTGCAAAGAAATACCCTGACGACAAGCGCCTGAGCCAGCTCGTGAACCAACCCGTCTCCATACAGCTTCAGGTGACCGGCACCGATCCCACAAGCGACAAGCCCATTGAGGATCTGTACACTGTGTACTTCACCCTCAGCGATAACGGCAGCGAGTGGTTCTCCTGCAAGCTCGATAAGCTCCCCGAGGGCACCAGCGCGCTTGATGTGCTGCATAGGGCTCTCGCGAGCCACGGCTATTCCGCCTCCGGCAGCACATACATCAGCGCCATTTCCGGTCCGAACGGGACTCTCAAGGAGAAGGACCGCGGCCCCAATTCCGGCTGGATGTACTCCGTCAACGGCAGCCTTGCCAGCGTCACGATGAATCAGTACTTTGTCTCCGACGGTGACAGCATTGAGATGTTCTATACCGATGACTATACCAAGCTTGGCCACAGCGGAGAATATACCCCGGCAGAGGTCATTGACCTCATCAACGCCATCGGTACCGTCACAAAGCGCAGCGGAGACGATATCGCCGCCGCGCGTAAGGCCTATGACAGCCTTACCGACAGCGAAAAGAAGCAGGTAACAAATTACCGTACCCTGCTCGCCGCGGAGAAAGCCTATGCCGACATTCTCAAAAACGCCGTAAAGAAGCTCGACGATATCTATAAGAAGACCGGCGACTATATTGAGAAGCTCCCCGGCGATGAGCTGAATGCCTTCGGCAGCGAGTGGTACATCCTCGGTCTCGCGCGCAGCGGGCGCAAGGTCTCCGATGACTATTACAAGGCTATCGAGAAATATGTCTCCGAAAACATCGGTGAGAACGGCCGCCTCGATGAAAAGCGCGCCACCGACAACGCGAAGCTCGTCCTCGTGCTCAGTGCGCTGGACAAGGACGTGACCAACGTCGGCGGACACGATCTGCTGAAAGCGCTCAGCGATATGGACTACGTCACACAGCAGGGATTGAGCGGCGCGATCTACACTCTGCTTGCCTTTGACTGCCGCGGTTATGATATCCCCTCTGCGGACAAGACCGCTGAACAGGCGAGCCGTGACGGACTTGTGGAGTACATTCTCGATAAACAGCTCACAGATGGCGGCTGGGCATATTCCGGTGACAAGGCCGAACCGGACATGACAGCAATGGCGCTCCAGGCTCTCGCCGCGTATTATAAGACCGACGCAAAGGTCAAGGAAGCGGTCGACAAAGCCGTGACCTGCCTGTCGACTCTCCAGAATACCACCGGCGGGTATGACAGCTACGGCAGTGTCAACAGCGAATCGGCCTCTCAGGTCATCACCGCGCTCACCGCCCTCGGCATCGATCCGGATAACGATGCACGCTTTGTCAAGAACGGCGTGAGCGTGCTCGATTCCCTCTGCAGCTTCTACGTTGACGGCGGCGGTTTCCGCCATGTCTCTGACGGCAAGCTCGACCCGACCGCTGCGGCACAGGGCTATTATGCACTTGCGGCATATTACCGCTTTACCGGCGGCAAGACCGCGCTGTATGACATGACCGACCTCAACACCCTCGCCAAAGCGGCGTAAAGCTAAAAACATCTCAGGAAAGCAAATCTTTCCTGAGATGTTTTTTAATATTAATATTGCATCAGCGGGGCCGAGCCATCGTCCTCGCCCTTGGTGATCTTGCGTATCTCCGCCTCGTAGCTGTAGGTATCGCTGACGTGGACGGTGAATTTATCGCCGACCCTTTTCCCAAGCACCTCTTTTCCGAAGGGGGACTCCTTACTGATAAGCCCATGGAGCGGGTCGCAGCGCACGGTCGTGACGACCTGGATTATCTGCGTGTCGTCGTCCTCCGGGATGTATATTTCCACTTTGTCGAATAGGCCGACCTCGTCGGAAGCAGAGCGGTCGTCTATCACCTTCGCGGACTTTATCATGCCCTCAAGATACCTTATGCGGCTGCGGTTTTTGTTCTGCGCCTGCTTTGCGGCCTTGTACTCGAAGTTCTCGCTCAAATCGCCGAAGGCGCGGGTACGCTTGACCTCCTCAATAAGTCCCGGCATAAGCTCAAGCCGGCGGTAGTCAAGCTCTTCCTTCATTTTTCTGATATCTTCTCTTGTAAGCTCGTCGTTCATTTTCCGCCTCACAGATCAATATTAATGGTGTTAAGGCCGTTTTTCTCGAACTCCGCCATGTATTCGTCCATGCGCGCCGTCAGCTCCGAGAAATCCTCCGGGTCGGTGTCGACAAGGTCAAGGTCGCGCCGCGCCAGCTCCTCGGCAAGAATGTTGAAAAACACGCCGTCCTCATAGTCGGCGATGGCCTCGTGTATGCCGCCGTCCTCATACGCCTGCGACGGGAAGATGTGCCCGTGCCAGCGCTGGATAAGAGCGCGCATACCGTGATCCGGGCAGAGCGAGAAGAGCTTTTCCTGAAGCTGGTCGTAGTCCTCAAAGCGGTCGTCCCCTCTGGTGGAGTTGAGTATCCAGTTGCCGATATACACCATGTCAAGCAGACGCCTGAATTCCTTTTCGCTTAGCTCTATGTTCAAAGTATCGCCTCCCGGCAGATAATATTGGGGAGAAGCCGAGGAAAGCTTTGTCAGCAGTTCCCTACAGATTCTCACCCATGCTTATTATAGCAGAGGACATGGCTTAATTCCACAGGTAAACAATACAAATTTTTCTTGTAAT
>CAKTPC010000112.1 GCA_934590505.1 uncultured Oscillospiraceae bacterium | reverse complement strand
AGCCAAGCGACCCGTCCCGCCGGAGCTGTCCGGGCGCAGCGGTGATGTCCGGGTGCAACCCGGAATAAAGCCTACGCTGCCGCGCCATTGGCAAAGGCAGCACCGGTGTCTTAATATTACTTGAGCGCAGTCCAAAACGGCGGACCGCGCTCAAGACAATTTTATGGGCAGCACCGCACGGTAAGCCGGCGGTGCTGCCCTATCATCTTCTATTTTCCGCTTACAGTTTCAAATCCAAAATAACTCGCGATGGCGTCATTCGGCCATTCGTTCTCGCCTTCGGCTATATCCGTAAGCTCATAGGCGGGGCTGTATTTCGTGTCAGCCACAAACTTTTCCAGAACTATACTCGTCTCACCGTTCGCCTTTGCTTCCGCGATCTGTGTGAGCCTTTCATTGGATTTTTTGTATACCACCGCCACGTCCAGCACGCCAAGGACAAACGAGAACGCGAACAGCACCGCCAGGATGCCCGCAAGTCCGGAAACAAATGAGCGCCTGCGTGCAAACATTCCGGCAAGCAGCACCGTGCCTGCAACTATCGTCCAGCAGGCCGACGCGCACATAGCCCTGTTCGGGAAATACTTTGCAAACGCAAACACTGCGATCGACACAAGTCCGCCCAAAAAAGCGATCGCCGCGAAAACCGCCGGTTTGAAATCTCTTTCTCCTTTCGGTTTTGTAAGTTCCGATTCTACTGCGACTGCAAATATCAGCATAAAGGCGCAGTATAGCTTGGCGAGATGCAGCTTCGTAAGCTCGACGGCATATTCAAAGCTCCGCGCCACCGCAGACAGAGAAAACTCCCCCGCCCGGCCGCCAAGCTCAGAGGGTGACAGCATCAAAAACACATATCCCAAAAGCGCGGCAGCCATAGCCGCCGTAAGGAACAGCGGCATTTTTCTTTTCTGAACTAAGGTCCCCGCCAAGAGACAGAACGCTATGAAGAGCATCGCAAGAGAAATGCTCTCGGAATACGCGCCCGCGGCAAAGGCAAAGACAACATACAGCGCTTTTGACCACCCATGCGTCATGCGTCCGTTTCCGCAAAACTCGCAGTAAAACGGAAACACGAACAGCAGCGAAAACAGCATCGCCCAGCCATAGCTGAACGCTCCGTCGAGCCAGAGAAAAACCTCGCCGAACTGAGGCACGAAATACCAAAGCGCCAGCACCGCTATGGCCAGCACGAATGCATTTTTTCTCTCAAGACCGAAATCCGAATAAAGCGAAATGAGAAAAACAAAAAGCGCCGCGGCAAGGCCGTTCACCGTGTTGAATACCGCCTTCGGCAGCAGCAGGAAAAGCTGGACCATGCTGTGTGCAATGATCCTCCCGTTTATCGTTTCCCTGTGCGCCGCCATCGATTCAACGATGTCCCCGACAGACTCGATCCTACGATAATCCGCAAAGCTGAAACTGTAGCTGTAATCATCAGCGATCATCGGCGTCAAAAACGAGAGCAGGGCCATGAACAAAAACACTGCAAGCAGGATAAAACATATCGGTTTTTTATCTTTACTTATCTTCATTCTTAACAAATTCCTCCCGCCTCAGCCCTTTGCCCCGCGCGATGCCAACTGCAACGGCATGTATAGTGTACATTATTCTTTCAATGAATGTCAATTCATTTTTGCTTCATGTGCGCCCTCGGCCAGTGCCGTATACCGGCATCGGCAGCTTTTTATCCGTCAGCACCCTGCCGAGGCAGCGGCACTGCCCGCGCTCTTCGCGGTCGATACGGATGTTCTCGCTCTCCCGCCGGGGGTTTGCGCACAGCAGGTACAGCGCGCCTGTATAGTCCTCGCACCACTGGCGGCAGTATACTGCGCCGCGGTAGAGAAACAGCCCCGCTTCTCCCTCCGCCGGTGTCTGCTTACGGCTCACGCACACGCGCTCTCCCCTTTTTATGTACGGCTCCATACAGTCGCTCTCCGCAACGACGCAGAAATCCGTCCCCTTCGGCAGACCTGCAGCGTCCTCAAGGCAATAATCCTCCCGCACAGCGCTCACTCGCCTTTATATGATACATATATAAATTAAGCTTTTTACGCTGTACAGTCAATGCACAGTGCCCATAAAATGTAAAATTTTAATCAAGAAATTTGAAATACTCTTGGCAAAATCGAAAGCCGTGGTAAAATAAATCTTAAATGAATTTTAATATTTTTAAAATTTAGTTTTATTTAGTTTTCAAAAGGCGGTGCTTTAGCTTTGATCCTTCTGTTTCTTCTGCTGTCGCTTGCGGCGGTAATTATATATGTACACTTCGCGGGCTTTGTCATGTGGAAAACCCTGCTGCTGTTCGCGTGTTGCTTCATTGCGCTGAACATCTTGTTCCTGCTGTTCTGGGCAGTCGTCGCGATCTTCGTCTCGACCGCAAAGCCCATCACAAAGCAGAGCGGTATCTGCCGTCTCGGCTGCATTTCCGTCAGCTCCGTCATGTGCGGTTACGCCTGGGTGCGCACGCACATCCATGGCATGGATAAGCTGCCCACGGGCGAGCGCTTTCTGTTTGTCTGCAACCACCGCTCGATATTCGATCCGCTCGTCGTCATGAGCAAGCTCCGAGATTATAACATATCCTTTATTTCCAAGCCCTCCAACATGCGCATCCCTATCGTCGGGCGCGTATCCTACGGCGCGGGCTTCCTGCCCATCGACCGTGAGAACAACCGCAATGCCCTCAAGACCATCCTCACCGCCGCGGACTATCTGGAAAAGGATATCTGCTCCGTCGGTATCTATCCCGAGGGCACACGCAGCAAGACCCTGTCGCTGCTGCCCTTCCACCCCGGCTCCTTCAAGATCGCGCAAAAGGCCGGCGTCCCACTGGTCATCGCCTCGATAATCGGCAGCGAGAAAATCAAGAGAAATCTCTTCCTCCGCCCCACCGACGTTGACCTCAGTATTCTTGACGTTGTCCCTGCGGATAAGGTCAAGGAAATGAGCACGAATGAGCTGGCGGACTACAGCCGCGGTCTTATCGAGCGCAGCCTTCCGCAGGCTGCAAAGGAGGCGGTATGATGCATGTCGCGCTTGTTACAGGCTCCTCCCGCGGCATCGGAGCGCAGTGCGCCCGTGCACTCGCAAAAGAGGGCTACGCCGTGTGCATAAACTGCGTTGAGCGCACCGACAAGGCCGAGGCTCTCGCAGAAGAACTCAAGGCCAACGGCGCGAGCGCTATCTGGCAGCAGGCGGACGTGGCAGATGCACTGGCAGTGCGCGAAATGGTCTCGCGCACAGAGCACGAGCTGGGGCATATCTCCCTGCTCGTCAACAACGCCGGCATCGCAAAACAGCAGCAGTTTCAGGACATTGAGCCTGAGACATGGAAGCGCATCTTTGACGTGAACCTCGGCGGCTGCTACAATACCATTCAGGCTGTCCTGCCGCACATGCTGCATGAGCACTCCGGCTGCATCATCAACATGGCCTCCATCTGGGGCGTACACGGCGCGTCCTGCGAGGTCGCATATTCATCCACCAAGCACGCCATTGTCGGACTGACGCGCTCCCTCGCAGCGGAGCTTGCGCCCTCCGGAATCCGCGTCAACT
Source organism: uncultured Oscillospiraceae bacterium (assembly GCA_934590505.1). Classification (GTDB taxonomy): domain Bacteria; phylum Bacillota; class Clostridia; order Oscillospirales; family Oscillospiraceae; genus Limivicinus. The sequence continues at coordinate 2,942 of CAKTPC010000112.1, read as the reverse complement.
GCATCGCTCCCGGCGTTATAAACACCGATATGGTCCAGGTGCTCGGCCGCGAGACACTGGACATGCTCGCCGATGAAATACCGCTGCGCAAGCTCGGCCGCCCCGAGGATATCGCCGAAGCCATGCTGTTTCTCGCAAGGAGCGAGTACACCACCGGTCAGGTCATCTCCGTTGACGGCGGGTTTATAATTTGAGATTATTTTAAAAGCCCCTCAGTGCGAGGGGCTTTCGTGATGGCTCTTAAGAGGCAATACAACAATGAGGATGCAGCGAGTTTTTATTTCGCTGCATCCTCTTTTAGGTTCAACTTTTTCAGGCCATCAAATCCTTAAGCTCTGGATAGTGATCCGGATACTGGTCTACAATTTGTACCATAGTATCGTAATATGAAGAATCTGTATTGTCCTTGGCCATCTTGAGGTATTTTGCCGCTTCGGCAAAGTCCTTCTCCAGCCCGTATTCGCCGTCACAGTATGCTCCTGCCATATTTACCTGACACAGCATGCTGCCGAGCTCGGCCCCCTTGATCGTCCAGTCTATGTAATCGCTGTCATCCATATCATATTGGCCAAGATCGTCTGCCGCGTCCACAATGCCGTTTTCTATGGCCATCTTGCAGTATTCCAGACTCTTGTCCATATCTACCACCCCGTAAAACGGCATGCGGTATATCTGTTCCAGAATGTACATAGAGTCACCATCTCCGGCATCGGCCGCCATTGTCATCCATTTGATCCCCTCCTCGGTGTCCATTTCAACATAGCCGTCTCTTGCTCCGAGATAAAGATCGCCGAGAAATACCTGCGCATCTATATTGCCGGCTCCCGCCGCAGAGGTGAACCAGCTTATTGCCGTGTCGGTATCCGGCTCCGAACCCACGCCGAAAAGATAGCACTGTGCAAGGTAGTACATGGAATCCGTATCGTGAGTCTCGTTGACCGCTTCCTTGAGAAGCTTAAAGGCTTCGGCTTCATCAACGTCCGTGCCGTAACCAAAGAGATAGCATCTGGCAAGCATGTCCTTTGCGCCGGGATAGTCGGCTTCCGTCGCGGTTTTAAAGCAGTCAAGCGCGGTTTTGTAATTTCCCATATCAAAATTACAAAGTCCAAGACCGTAGCGTGCGTTTATATTTTCCTGCGACGCAGCCGTTTCAAACAGCTCTGCCGCTTTGTTCAGATCATAATCTACACCTTCGCCGTAATAGTAGCACCAGCCGAGGTTATTCTGCCCCCAGGACATCCCGGCATCAGCCGCCTCCGTGTACAGTTCTACCGCTTTCGCCATATCTCTTGTCACGCCGTAGCCATTTTCATACATATATCCAAGGGTGACGCATGCGTCCATGTTGCCCTGCTCATAAGCTTTTGTGCAGAGATCAACGGCCTTGCTGTAATCCTGCTTCACGCCGCTGCCATCAAGATACATAGATCCAAGCGCATACTGTGCTCCTGCGCTGCCCTGTTCAGCCGCGGCAGCGTACATCTCCGCTGCCTTGGTATAGTCCTGCTCCGTGCCCCGACCGAAATAGTAGCAGTCACCGAGCAGCGTCTGAATATCCGCGTTGCCGCTGTCGCGGTTTTCATCCAGAATGGCAAATGCTCCGGCGTAGTCTCCTGCGTCGTACATCTGGCTTGCCTCCTCAAAGGCTTTTGCCCCTTTGTCTCCGCAGGCGCATAAAGTGATTGCCATAGCGCATAACAGAATGACACTTATTATCTTTTTCATTTTCTCAAATCCCTTCTTTTTAGTATCGTGCAAATTAAAGTGTCTGTCTGTAATATAACTTTGTTTGGGCAAAATGTCAAGTATAAACATCTCTGTGATAATGAAACATCTTGGTGATTGTTTTACCATACTGACCATCAGCTTACAGGCGTATACGTTCCTGTTAACTGATGGCAGCATTGGAGGGTGTTAAAATGATTGCTGAAAAAATAAAAAGCCTTCGTGAGAAGAAGGGTCTTACCCAATCGGAACTTGCCCGGCGTTTGGGGATAACCCGGTCGAGCGTCAATGCGTGGGAAATGGGGATATCTGTACCCTCCACTCAATATATCGTCGAGCTGGCAAATATATTTGGCGTTTCATCGGATTTTCTGCTTGGCATAAACGATCGAGCTGCGATAAGCGCGGACGGACTTTCTCCCGAGGATGTTGAGCTGTTGTTTGAAATTGCCGAGCATCTGAGAAAGAACCGGCGCAAAGAGTGACCAAGTAAATAAGAGCGACTATATTACGACAGGCAAGCCGAAAAGAGCCGACTCCACTTGAAAACATAGGAGTCGGCTCTTTTCGGCTGAATGGATAAAGCCTCTCAGCCGCTGGTTTTATCTGTTTCGGAGGCGTACGTAGCGTAAGTCTTATTACAGTTCCTCAGTCTTGAAGGTGGTATAGCCCTCGTAGTAGTAACTGTGGTCTATACCTTTCATATATATCTCGCGGCTGTCCACGTCCTCCGTCAGCGCCGCTTTGAGCAGTACCTTGATCTCTGTGTCACGTATGGGGCTGCGTTCCATAGCAAGCAGGTAATCCTCCTTGTCTACCCGGCTCCAGTCCACGACCTTAGCGATACCGTTTTTCAGCATCAGGTCAAGCCATATACGCATACTGCGTCCGTTGCCCTCCCGAAACGGATGGGCAATGTTCATCTCAACATACTTCTCGATGATCTCGTCATATGTCGACTGCGGCATTTTATCAATGCTCGCAAGTGCCGCGTCGAGATACATCAGCGGTGCAAAGCGGAAATTGCCCTTTGCGAGATTCACCGTGCGTATCTCGCCCGCGAAATCATAAATATCCTCAAAAAGATACCTGTGTATTTCCTTCAGCGCCGCGAACGTACCGGCAGGCAGCACGGCAAGAGCGCCGCTTTCAAACATCTGCGCCGCTTTCTTCTTGCTTATTCTTTCTTCCTCACGGGCAAGCTCCGCCGAATCGGT
>CAKTPC010000111.1 GCA_934590505.1 uncultured Oscillospiraceae bacterium | reverse complement strand
CTCCTGATCCGTGTTTCCGACACCGGTCGCGGCATCCCGGAGGAGTATCAGCGGAGCATTTTCCAGCCGTTCTTCCGAGTGGATAAGTCCCGCAGCCGGGAGTACGGCGGCGCGGGGCTGGGCCTCTCGCTGGTGTGGGAGATCGCCGATCTCCACGGCGGCTCCGTTTGGGTGGAGGAAAGCTCGGATAAGGGCACCACCATTGCGGTGGAGCTGCCGATGCAATAAACAGTGTATGATAATCACCACAAAAATGATATAAGCTGATATAAGCGCATCATGAGCAGCATAAGCTTCCAATTTTCTGCAGGCGTAAAGCAGCAAGGAGCCGGGTCTCACTGCTGAGCCCCGGCTCCTTGCCGCTTTACGCCTGTATTTATCTGACCTGACCGTCGCCGGTTATGATGTATTTATACGTACTCAGCTCGTCAAGCCCCATAGGACCTCTCGCGTGCAGTTTTTGCGTGGAGATTCCCATTTCACAGCCCAGCCCAAATTCACCACCGTCAGTGAAGCGAGTGGAGACATTGACGTATACCGCGGCGCTGTCTATCTCGTTGACGAAGCGCTTCGCGCAGTCGGCGTTCTCCGTGACTATCGCATCGCTGTGGTGCGTGGAGTGCTTCCGAATATGGGCAATTGCGGCATCAAGACTGTCGACAACTGCAACTGCGAGAATATAGTTAAGAAATTCGGTATCGAAGTCGGCGGAGGAGGCCGGCGTGCCGTCGATTATTCGCGCGGCAGCGGGGTCAAGACGCAGCTCAACAGGGACCAGACCGGCGGCGCGGCGGTCGTCCACAAGAGCTCTTTTCAGCATGGGAAGGAACTTTGCCGCAACCGCTTTATGTACAAGGCAGACCTCCTCTGCGTTGCATACGGAGGGGCGGCTGGTCTTGGCGTTGACTATTATATTGACGGCCTTGTCAAGATCCGCAAATTCATCGACATAGACATGACATATACCGGTGCCGGTTTCTATGCAGGGGACTGTCGCGTTCTGCACACAGGCACGTATCAAGCCCGCACCGCCGCGAGGAATGAGCAGATCGACCAGCCCGGACGCCTGCATGATATCCTCCGCACTGCTGCGGCTTGTATCCTCGACTATGTTTACAATGTCGGGGTTGCCGCCGGCGGAGGCAATGCCCTTCTTAAGTGCCCTCACAATGGCGTGACAGCTGTTGAACGCCTCCTTGCCGCTGCGGAGCATGCAGACGTTGCCGCTCTTTATCGCAAGCGCCGCAGCGTCAGATGTAACGTTCGGGCGGCTTTCATATATGATTGCGACAAGTCCGAGCGGTACCTGCTTTTTGCAGATGTGCATGCCGTTTGCATGCACAGTCTCTGAAATGATGCGCCCGGTATGGTCGGGGAGTTTTACAGTGGCTCTGATACCGTCCGCCATGCCGTCGATGCGCGCAGGATCTAGACTGAGCCTGTCAAGCATGACCTCGGATATTCCGCCGCGCGCCTTGTCCATGTCCTGCTCATTTGCCGCAAGTATACTGTCCGTCTCCTGCTGCAGGGCGTCCGCCATTGCAAGCAGGATGCGGTTCTTCTCTTCCGGCGATGCGTCGCGTATGCTGCCCCATACAGCTTTGGTTACTTTGAGAAGCTCAAGCGTGGTCATTTTCGTGTCCCCTTTGTTCCTATCAAAAATCTTGTTCCGACGTGCTTTCCATCCACTATATCATACAGAATGTCAGGATTGCTGCCGTTTGCGATTACCATCTCACAGCCGGCATTTGTCGCTATCATGGCCGCGTGCAGTTTGGTGATCATTCCACCGGTTCCGAGTGATGAACCCTCGCCTCCAGCAAGAGCAAGGATACCGTCGTCAATATCAGTTACCTCATCTATGAGCTTTGCCTGGGCATTCTTATGCGGGTCGCTGTCATACAGCCCGTCAATATCTGACAGCAATATCAGAAGCTCTGCCGATACCGTTGCAGCAACCTCTGCCGAAAGAGTATCGTTATCCCCGATCACAATTTCATCGGTGGAGACCGTGTCATTTTCATTTATTATCGGTAACGCGCCAAGCTGCAGCAGCCGCTCAAGTGTATTATGAAAGTTGCTCTTCCGGCATCCGTCGTCGGCAAGATCTGGCGCAGTTATGAGCATCTGCGCAACGATATGATTGTACTCTGTAAAGAGCTTGTCATAAATATACATCAGTTCGCCTTGACCTACCGCTGCTGCGGCCTGCTTTGTCGGCATGTCTTTGGGGCGCTCGGTCAGGCTCAGCTTCCCAACACCCATGCCTATCGCACCTGAGGAAACAAGGATTATTTCATGCCCGGCATTCTTCAGATCACTCAGAACCTTGCACAGCTTTTCCATACGCTGTATGTTAAGCCGACCGGTGGTATGAGCCAATGTAGAGGTCCCGATTTTCACAACTATACGCATATATATCACCCCAGCTTATCTGTAGCATTTAATTATATTGCATTATGCCATGCCCGGTTAGAAATTGCAACATAAAACTGCTCCGATCAGAGCCACGCACAAGCAGCGGCAGGTAAGGCAAAAGTAAGTGTGAAGATTCCGTTCAGCCAAGCATGAAGAATACGGCAAAAGACAATTGTTCACAAAATTGTTGTTGTACATCCGCTGATAAATGCTTAAAATATAGATGATAGAGTATGTTCATTTTACGGAGACAGCAATGGATAGAATGGCCAGATGGATAGCCGGACACTCCAAGCTGATCGTGGTGCTTTTCGCAGCAGCGGCGATCATATGCGCGGTTCTGTTTTTCGGCGTGAAAGTGAATTATGATATGACCGCATACCTCCCGGCGGACGCGGAATCGACAGTGGCGCTGCAGATAATGCAGGAGGAGTTTTCCGCATCCGTGCCGAATGCACGCGTCATGGTGCCGGGGCTCACACTTACGCAGGCGCAGGCGATGAAGGCAGAGATAGAAGCCGCCCCCGGCGTCGAGGGAGTCATGTGGCTTGACGATGTTGCCGACCTGAAAACTCCGCTGGAAATGCTGGACAAGGCCGTCGTGGATCAATATTACCGGGACGGCACCGCACTCTATGATGTCACCATCGCGACCGATATGGAGCTTGAAGCGACCGACGCGATCTATGAGCTTATCGGGGAAGAAGGCGGCATAAGCGGGAACGCCGCAAGTGTCGCGTATTCAAGGCGGCAGGTGCTCACGGAGGTGCTCGGCGCGTCGAGTGTCCTTGTGCCGGTGATAATCCTGATCCTTGTCCTGACGACCACCTCGTGGATCGCCCCCGCACTGTTTCTAATAACCATCGGCGTCGCGGTGCTCATAAACATGGGCACGAATATTTTCTTCAAAAGCATCTCATACATAACGCAGTCCGTGAGCCCGATTCTGCAGCTTGCCGTATCGCTGGATTATGCGATCTTTCTTCTTACGGCTTTTGAAAACCTGCGCCGGACGGAGCCGGACGTCGAATCCGCCATGGTAAAGGCCATAAAGCAGTCCTTTGTCTCGATTGCCGCTTCTGCGGCGACCACTGTGTTCGGTTTTTTTGCGCTGATATTTATGCGCTTCGGCATCGGCAGCGACCTTGGGATGAACCTTGTCAAGGGCGTCACCATCAGCTATATCTCCGTTGTGGTGTTCCTCCCGGCGCTCGCGCTGAGGACGGTGAAGCTCCTGGACAAGACCGCGCACCGACGCATCATTGCCGCCCCGCACGGGATCGGCCGCGCACTCGTGAAGGTGCGCATACCGGCGCTTATTCTTGTGCTGCTGCTCGTCGTACCGTGCTACCTTGCGCAGAGCCGCGCAGATTTCATGTACGGCAACGGCGACCCGGCTCCCGACAGCCGCTACGGGCAGGACACACAGAAGATAAACGACAGCTTCGGCGAGAGCATGGCGCTCGTCCTGCTGGTGCCGCGCGGCGACACGGGCAAGGAGACCGCGCTCTGCGCGGAGCTCCGGGGGCTTGAGCATGTGACGGCGGTGGTGTCATATGTGTCGAGCGTCGGAGGCAGCATACCGAGCGAGTTTCTCAGCCCCGATATAGCGGCAAATTTCTATTCGGAAAACTATGCCCGAATCATAATGTATACCGACACAGGCGAGGAGGGTGAGGACGCCTTCTCAACCGTTGAGACCGTGCGCAGCCTTGCCGCAAAATACTATGACCGGAGCTATACCTGCGGTCAGAGCGCGAACCTCTATGACATCAAGGAAACCATCACCGCAGACACCGGCCTTGTGAACGGTCTTGCCGTCGGCTTTATATTCCTGACGCTGCTGCTGTCCTTCCGGTCGCTGACGCTGCCGTTTATATTGATCTTTGTCATAGAGTCCGCGATATGGATAAACCTGTCTACCCCGTATTTTACCGGAGTACCGCTGGTGTATATGGGTTATCTCGTTATAAACACCGTGCAGCTCGGCGCGACCATCGACTATGCCATACTGATGACCGACGGCTATATTGAGAACCGGAAGACCATAGGCCGTCGCGAGGCTGTCATGCAGTCCCTCAATGAAAATATAATCTCCCTTTTGACGAGCGGGCTAATTCTCTCGCTTGCCGGGCTGTGCCTGCAATTTGCTTCGTCCATGGAGATTGTAAAAGAGCTTGGGCTGCTGCTGTTCAGGGGCACGCTCCTGTCCATGGCGCTGGTGCTGATAGCGCTCCCGGCGCTGCTTATAATGTTTGATCCGCTTACGGCGAAGTTGACTAAGAGAAGCTTCTGCCGTGACAGCGAGGAGGTGAAGAAATGAAAAGAATATTTGCTTTGCTTCTGACAGCCGTGCTGCTGCTCAGCTATGCTCCCGCAGCGCTCGCAGACGGGGAAGAAACCGAAGCCGCTGCCGCCGAGTATACCTCGGAGGAGGTGCTCTACGGCGTACTCGACCATGACGGCAGCACGGAGAATGTCTACGCCGTCGTCATCCTCGAGAGCGATAAGCCCTGTAAAGCCGTGTACCGCGGCCCCTTTGCTGACGTGAAGAACCTCAGCGATACCCGTGAGCTGGAGCTCAAGGGCAACCGCGTAACGGTCGACAGGCTTGACGGACGCTTCTACTTTCAGAGCAGGCTGAAAAACACTTCTCTGCCGTGGGATATTGCCATAAGCTACACACTTGATGGAGAGCCGGTTGACGCCGCTGAACTCGGCGGCATGAGCGGCAGACTCGGCATTGATATATCCATAAGCGACGGCGGCATGGAGGACGGCTCATTTTATGACAGTTTTATGGTGCAGGTCAGCGTGACAATGAACAGCCAGACCTGCCGGAACATCACCGCTGAGGGTGCAACGATTGCAAATTCCGGTTCAGACAAGCAGATAAATTTTACCGCTATGCCGGGAACGGATTCTGAGTTTGCCCTGACGGCTGACGTCACAGCCTTTTCTATGGCGGGTATCACCTTTGCCGCTGTGCCGTTTTCTATGGGCAGCGCTCTCGGCAATATCTCGGAGCTTACCGACGGGCTCAGTCATCTGACCGACGCTGTCTCCCAGCTCTCCGACGGCGCAGCGCAGCTCTCATCGGGAGCAAGCGAACTGACATACGGCGCATGGCAGTTCGGCGAGGGCCTTTACCAACTGTCGGCTAACTCCGAGTCGCTGGTGTCTGCGTCCGAAATGTTCCTTACCATGTTTGAGACGATAAGGGATACGCTTATTGCCGCTTCCGGTCTGCCGGAGGTAGATGTGAATGACCTTGAATCCCTGCTTGCCTCGCTCGATTCTCTGTGCGCACAGCTTGACGAAAGCTCAGCGAATATAGCGCAGAGCGCCGCTTCGCTTGCCGCGGCAAAGGTCGGGATAGACGCTGCCTTTGCCGGCGTGTCGGATTCTGCGGCGGGGGACGCTGCGTACCTGAGCTCCGCCGCAGCCTCGATGCCGGAGAGCGTCGTACAGGCGTTCACAGAGGCATACGGTGCGGACGGCTATGCCCGGTGGCTTTCGGCGATAGGAAACGTGACGGCGGCGGCAAACGCGGCGGTTGAGGCAAAGGCTCAATGGCAGCTGGTGTCTGCGGACTATGACTATGCCGTGCAGACTATGAACGACCTCGCCGCGTATATGAGCGGTGTGAGCGCTTCCGTGCGTATGTTGCGGGATACGCTTGCAGGGCTTTCCGGCACTGAGGGCGGCGAAAAGCTTGATGAATTGATTCAGCAGGTATCACAGCTTGCCGACGGTTATGCGCAGTTTCATGAGGGACTCGTCGCCTATACCGGCGGGGTCGACGCTCTGGCCGAGAATTGGGGCAGCCTGTATTACGGCATCTCCCAGCTCTCCGGTGGCACGGCGCAGCTGTCCGACGGGACGAAGCAGCTCAACGACGGCACTAAGGACCTCCCCGCGCAGGTCGATGATATGCTCGCAGCCTATACTGGCGAGGGCTATAACGGGAACAGCTTCTTGTCCCCGCAGAATGAGAACACACGTTCGGTGCAGTTTGTGCTGACCACACGCGCGATAGAGCACCCGGCGGATACCGAGCCTGCGGCAGATGAAGCAGCCATCCCCGATGAATTCAGGCAGTTTGTAAATCGGCTCATAGACCTGTTCAGACAATATAAATAGGA
>CAKTPC010000110.1 GCA_934590505.1 uncultured Oscillospiraceae bacterium | reverse complement strand
GTCGTTATTCTGCACCATGCGGATCTGCGGAGCCATCTGCACGGATATGGTGCGAGTCAATTCAAGGTCGTGTATCTTCTTTTCAAAGCGGCCTATGAGGTTTGCAAAATCGTTTGCGGCCTGCGCGTCCTCGGGAAGTCCGGTCTCTTTGGCTTTCGCGACGTACTCGGGCAGTTCGACATTGCGCAGGTGCTCTATCTTAAGCTTACCGGCGAGGATGTACATGGTGAGCTCCTTCATGTATTCCTCGTTCTTCTCGTACATCTTATCCATCATGCTGATGTCCTTCATCAGCGTGATCTCGTGCTTTTCAAGCTCCTCGACTATCTTATCGACATTGACCTCAGCCTTGTCAAACTGTGCCTTCTTCTCGGCGATAGTCTGGGAAGCCTTCTTGAACAGGCCGAGGAAGCCCTTCTTTTCCTCTTCGTCGAAGTTCAGCCCCTTGAGCTCGACAACAAGCTCACTGAGCATGTCGCCGCACTCACCGAGGTCTTTGGTCTTGACGCTGCTGAGGGCGGCGTCGGAGAACTCGGAGATGTTCTTCTGCGCAGCGCTGCCGTAGTTCATGACCTGATCGGTGTTCTTGATGTCTATCTTTTCTGAGAAATCACGCACCGCGGCCTGCTCAGCGGGGGAGAGACTGCTGATGTCAAGCTTCTCGACTGGAGTCTGTTCTTCCTTCTTCTCCTTCTCAACGGGAGCCTCCTCGACGGCGGCTGCGGTCTGCGCGGCGTTCGGTTCAAGGGTAAGGGCGGGGATGAAGCTCTTTTCTTCACTCATGTTGTTTGTGTCCTTTCTGTTGTTATCTCAAAGTCCTTGTTACCGGAAAGCCCTTCTCTGGCCAACATGGTATTCATGACTTTTATATCGGTTTCGATATCGAGCGCCTGATCCTCAAACAGAGAGTCAAGCCGCTTCTTGAACGCTTCAATGGCAGCGTCGAGCATTTCATTTATGTTCTTCATACTCTTGTCAAGATTCTCACCCTCGATACCCTGCGCGCTCATTCTGTCGTATGCATTGAGGAGCTTTATCGTCGTCGGAAGATAGTAGTTCATGAACTTCTTGATCTGCGGGATATCCGAGGGATCGGCGATGGCGTCCTGTGTGATCTTATCCGTGATGCGCATCAGCTCATTGATTTTCTTGCGTACCTCGGTATCCTTGATAGACATATAAAGCCTGCCCATCTCACTGAGGGCCCGGTTGCCCTCCTCGACTATCGGGTCGATCTCCGGGCCGTAGCTCTTCTTTTCGGCGTGCTCAGCCGCAGCGGCAGACTTGGCCGACTGCTCACGCCCCGCGTTGTTTTCCTTCTGCGCGGAGCTTCTGCCGAGAAGGTACGCGACAAAGCCGGAGACTGCAGCTGCCAGCAGCAGACCCCATATCCTGTACAGCGGCAGAAAGGCCGCCGCGATTATCCAAGCGATCGTGAAGCCGTATATGGCCTTGACCGCTTTTTTGTTCTTATCTTTACGCGCCACTCAAAACTCTCCAATCATTTGTCGTACATTTTTATTTTATATCTAATTGCCGCAGCAGTCAAGAGTATTGCAAATTAGCGCAGACATGTAGTATAATGAATCAGTATTTGCGTGCCGCGCACGGTACGCATCCCGTGTAAAGGAGATCAGAGATGATAAAAGTCGCACCGTCAATACTGTCTGCCGATTTTGCGAAACTCGGCCAGGAGGCCGGAGAGGTAGCGGCCGCGGGCGCCGACTATCTGCATTTTGATGTAATGGACGGCCTGTTCGTGCCGAATATTTCTATCGGTATCCCTGTGCTCAAATCCCTGCGCAGGGCGACGGATATGTTCATTGACGTTCACCTTATGATAGACAGGCCGGTCCGCTATGCCGAGCAGTTCTGCAAGGCGGGGGCGGATATGGTGACCTTTCATGTCGAGGCCGACAGTCAGGAGAATATCCTCAAGGCAATAGATATCGCCAGAGGCCTTGGAAAAAAGGCGGGTGTTGTCATTAATCCCAATACCCCGGCAGAGGCGGTCCTGCCGTTCCTGCCGATGGTCGACATTATCCTTGTCATGACGGTGGAGCCAGGGTTTGGGGGACAGCATTTCATGCATGAGCAGCTGCCGAAGATCAGCCGTGTGCGTGAGCTTATCGACACGCTTTCGCCCGACTGCGAGCTGGAGGTGGACGGCGGCATCGACGGCACTACCGCGGCGCTCGCCATAGAGGCCGGGGCGAACGTGCTGGTTGCCGGCAGTGCTGTGTTTGGCAGCGCGGACCGCGCCGAGGCAATAGAGCGCATCAGAACGAGTAAGATAAACTGAGGAGCAAGCCATGTCCTTTTTTCCCGCTTCACTTGAAAACCTTGTAGATAAATTCGCGTCCCTGCCCGGGATCGGCAGAAAGAGTGCACAGCGCCTCGCTTTCCACATCCTCAGTCTGCCGGACACCGAGGCGCAGTCCTTTGCGGATGCGATAGTTTCGGCGAAGAAGAGCGTCCACTGCTGCAAGGTGTGCCAGAACCTCACTGAGGGGGAGATATGCCAGATATGCGCAAGCGACACACGCGATAAGAGTACAGTGTGCGTAGTGTCCGAGCCGCGCGATGTGCTCAGTATAGAGCGCGGACGTGAGTTTAACGGCACGTATCATGTCCTGCACGGCGTTCTGTCCCCGATGAGTCATGTTGGCCCCGACGACATAAGGATCAAGGAGCTTCTGGTCAGAGTGGCGGAGAACGACATTCAGGAGGTCATCATGGCGACGAACCCGGACACGGAGGGTGAGGCGACGGCGATGTATCTCTCGCGCCTGCTCAAGCCCTTTAACGTGAAGGTAACGCGGCTTGCCTACGGTATCCCCGTCGGGTCAAACCTTGAGTTTGCGGACGACGCGACGCTTAATCGCGCCATTGAAGGGCGCACGGAGATGTGATTATTTATTCTCAGCATAGGTTATAATTTTTGAGCACCAATAATCGGAGGCACGGTACATACGATTTTATTTGATAGATTGGAGATAATATGATTTCAAAACTGAAAATTATCCCGCTCGGCGGTCTGGGCGAAATAGGCAAGAATATGACGGCCTATGAATGCGGCAGCGATATAATCATCGTTGACGCCGGCATGGGTTTCCCGGATGAGGACATGTACGGCATTGACATTGTCCTGCCGGATATCACCTACCTTAAAGCTAACGCCGAGAAGATACGCGGGCTGATCCTCACGCACGGCCATGAGGACCATATAGGCGGCGTTTCCTATCTGCTGCGCGATCTGGACATTCCCATATACACTACGCCTCTTACGGCGGCGCTGGTAGAGCTTAAGCTTGAAGAGCATGACCAGCTCTATAACACGCAGATATTTACCAAGAAGGACGGCTCGGTTTTCCGTCTCGGCTGTTTCACGGTCGAATTCATCCACGTGAACCACAGTATCCCCGACGCAGTCGCACTGGCTATCACAACGCCTATAGGCACGGTCATCCACACCGGTGACTTCAAGATAGACGTGACGCCCATTGCCGGCAGCATGATAGACATCGCCCGTCTTGGCCAGCTTGGCAACGAGGGCGTGCTCGCCCTGCTGAGCGATTCGACAAACGTCGAGCAGCCGGGGCATTCCGCGTCAGAGCGCAAGGTCGGCGAGAGCTTTGACAAGCTATTCATGGGCTGCGATAAGCGTATAATCATCACGACCTTTGCCTCGAATGTACACCGTCTGCAGCAGATCATAAATGTCGCGGCGAAGTACCATCGCAAGGTCGGCATAACAGGGCGCAGCATGGAGAACGTCCTGCATGTCGCTTCCGTTCTCGGGTATATGGATATCCCCGAGAACGTCATGGTGGACATCGATAAGATAAACAAGCTGCCGCACAACCAGACCGTTATCATATCCACCGGCAGCCAGGGCGAGACGATGTCTGCGCTCTACCGCATGGCATTTTCCGAGCATAAGCAGATAAATGTCGACGCGGGCGACCGCGTTATCATCTCCGCGTCCGCCATCCCCGGCAACGAGAACATGATAAGCCGCGTCATTGACGAGCTGTTCCACAAGGGCGCGGAGGTCATATACGACCGACATACCGATCTGCACGTTTCCGGCCACGCCTGCCAGGAGGAGCAGAAGATGATGCTTGCGCTTACAAAGCCGAAGTTCTTCATCCCCGTCCATGGCGAGCACAGGATGCTCGTTAAGCACGCGGAGCTTGGAAAGCTCATGGGCGTCGCGCCGAAGAATGTTGTCGTCGCCGAAAACGGCAAGGTCATCGAGATAACGAAGAAGAGCATCAAGTGTGAAGAGACCGTCCAGTCCGGTGCGGTCCTCGTTGACGGCAGCGGCGTGGGCGAGGTCGGCAGCGTAGTGCTGCGTGACCGCCACAGGCTCGCCGAGGATGGCATGGTCGTGATAGTCCTGCCGTATTCGACCGAGACGCACACTTTAGTCTCTGAGCCGAAGATCGTGACCCGCGGCTTTATATATGTAAAGGAAGCGGAGAGCATGATGGAGGAGCTCAAACGCGTTGCAATCGAGTCGGTCGAAGCCTGCGAGAACCAGCATATCACCGACTGGACGGGCATCAAGGGTAAGGTCAAGAGCAATATAACAGGGTACCTTTATAAGACCACCCGCCGCAGCCCCATGATCCTGCCGGTCATCGCAGAGGTATAAGTCGGGGTGAATATTCAGATATTCGGCAAGGCCAAGTGCTTTGACACGAAAAAGGCCGAACGCTATTTTAAGGAACGCAGGATAAAATATCAGTTCGTAGATATCCTGAAATACGGCATGAGCAGGGGAGAGCTGAACTCCGTCAAAAATGCCGTGGGGCTGGACGCGATGGCTGATCCTGCCGATCAGGATTATCCGCTTTTCCAGTATCTTGCGTCGGCGGAGGCAAAGCTTGATAAGCTCTATGAAGTCCCGTACCTCATAAAGACGCCTATCGTTAGAAACGGAAAGCAGGCCACTGTGGGCTACTGCCCGGACGTCTGGAAAACGTGGGAATGAAAATATCAGGAAGTCAGCAATTTGCAGACTTCCTGATATTACTTAATATTCGGCGAAAAGCGGCGGTGGAATTTTCCACCGCCGCTTTTCGTTTGCGCTTTGTCCTCTCAGATAAGGTTCAGGATCAGAGTGAGGATAACAAAGACGAGTGCAAACCACTTGGTCATCTTCGCAAGCTTTGCATCCAGCGTCTTGGCCTTGCCCTTGGAAAGGAAGGTCTCAGCGCCGCCGGAAATGGCACCGGAAAGACCGGCGCTCTTGCCGCTCTGCATCAGAACGATAGCAGTAACAGCAAGACCGGAGAGAACCTGAAGAACGGTGAATACGATAGTAAGTGCAGACATTTATCTCGACCCTTTCGATTTTGTACATAATAATCAGCTTGACAAGTATATCATACAGCGCCGGACAATTCAAGCATTTTTTATTGTTTATTCGCAGAAAACGGCAGTTTGACTTATTCACATACCTGAGCTATACTAAGAATAATCCAATGTATATACAACTATTTACGCTTTAGGCGGAGGTGAGCAAATGGGGATGAGACAGTCAGAGTGCCCGTGCTGCAGCGCGCCTGTGAATATACCCATCGGTGCAGTTAAAGTGAAGTGCGAATACTGCGGTACGGAGTATGCTCTTGAGCAGGAGAAGAATCGGCTCAGGGACATAAACTACGGTAATTACGGAGCCGCATACAGAGCGTACGTACCGGATGGCTGGCAGTGTTCTTTCTTTCATGACGACAGCTGCTTTTCGATGCATATCCACGTGTGTCTGTCACTGAGCGTTCAGTCGGCTGATGGCGGAGCTGATCTGCCACAAGGATTTCCAGCACTTCATGCTGGATGCTGAGATTTACGTTGACCGGATCGCGGATATGCGGGTCAACGATATGAATGCCGTGCTGGAAGCCGTCCGGCAGATGGCGCTGATGAAAAACGGCGGCGAGGAAAACGATCTGCATCTGCGGACGTTAGAAGTGGCGCAGATTCGGGAAGATGAATATTTCGGAAGCATGATTGCGGATGACCTGAAAGGTATTCTCCGTGACATTCGGAGTGAACACCGCCCCGATACCATGACGGCGGATGAAGTCTCCTTTGCAGAAAATATGCAGAACCAGTTACGGGAGGCAATGAACTTTGAGGGCAGTTCCGAAGAAAAACAAATCCGTGCGTTTATGGCAACGATTGGGCTTGATTATGACACACTTACAAAGGAAGAATTTGTTTCAATCATCAGCGGACTTAAAAAGTCCAAGTACCTGAAAAGCCCCATCAGCCAGCGCGGGAAAACGACTATGACCCACGGCAAGGGAAAACGGAAGAAACGTTGAAACCGGAACGGCGCTGCGGCGAGACGAGGGGTTTTATATACCTTTCCTTCCTTTTCCGGCCAGTCGGATTTTGCTTCTCAAAAATCCTACATTTGCGCCGTAACCCACGTCACAAAATCCGCCTGTCCTACTGCCGCGAAAAAGCGTTTGCCGCCACACTCTGCCCCATTGCTGAGTACGCCGCCAACCCCTTTCCCGCGTCAGCCGGAAGCAAAGGTATAGCACACTAGACTTTCCTGCGGAAAATCGTGTGCCAACAGGAATG
>CAKTPC010000109.1 GCA_934590505.1 uncultured Oscillospiraceae bacterium | reverse complement strand
AGGACGTCGAACTGGTTGAAGTCCCCGTAATAGGCGAGGTTTATCTCGCGCATCATGCTCAGGTTCTCGACCGGCAGGACGGTGATCTTCCCCTTGCGCAGCTCATCAAGGCAGACGCTGCGGGCAAGGATCGACACGCCGAAATCCCGGCGGATCAGATCCTTGATGGTCGCCATATTGTCGACCTCGAGGACAACGTTAAAATCGTTGATGCTCATGTTGTTGCTCTCGAGGTGGGCGACGAAGAGGTTGCGGGTGTTCGAGTCCGGCAGGCGGAGGATCATGCGCTCCTTCTTGAGCTCGTTCAGTGTGACCATGCTGCGGCTGGCGAAGGGGTGGTTCGTCGAGACGGCGAGGACAAGATAGTCCGTATCGAGCAGAAGATAGTGGATGCTTGGGTCGGGTACGCGGCCCTCGACGATGGCAAGATCCAGCTCGTAGGTCTTGAGCATTGTATAAAGATTATTTATGGAGTCCGTAATCATTTTAATACTAGTGCCCTCATTTTCGGCACAGTATTTCGCCAAGGCTTCGGCGATGGCGTTGCTCTCGGCGGTATGCGTGATGCCGATGGTCAGGTGCGTGGTTTGGCTCTTATCGTCCCGCATGCTCTGGTAGAGATTGTTATAAAGCCCGACTATTTTTTTGGCGAACTTCACGGCATCCTCGCACTGCCGGGTGACCAGAAGCTCGCCGTTTGCGTGCTCAAAGAGCTTCACTCCCAGCTCCCCCTCAAGCGCCTTGATATGCTGGCTGACAGCAGGCTGTGTTATGGATAGCTGCTGCGCCGCGCGGGTATAGTTCCGGCACTCGTATACCTTCAGAAGAGTGTACAGTTTGTTGTCTATCATTGCGCACCACCATAAGAAAATTTTATGATCCCAATCAGAAATATAATTTGACTTTATCGTTTTCTTGAATACGATAGTAGCATCAGACAGCAAAAAAGTCAAGGAAGGGCGGCGCGGCTATGCATAAGCAGTATGACGGCGATATCTACAACGCGCCTGCGATGCAGGCCGCCCTCGGTATATACAGCCGGCACGGATGCGCGGAGAGTCCGCCTGAAGTACCTGCCGGCGGCTGCGGTCTGACCGATCGCAGCCGCCGTATTTTATTACAACAGCTTTCGGAGGGGGACGACACGGAATGACGCTGTGCGAATATTTCAACAGTCAGTTTTCAATAATGCAGAATGTGGACTTTTTAGTCAGGATATTGGCGGCCTGCTTCTGCGGGGCGTGCATAGGCTTTGAGCGCACAAAGCGCTTCAAGGAGGCCGGGATACGCACGCACATCATAGTGTGCTGTGCGGCGGCGCTGATAATGATAGTGTCCAAATACGGCTTTGCCGACCTTACATACTCGGACGGCAGCGTATTTAACGGCACGCGCGGAGCCGATCCCGCGCGTATCGCGGCGCAGGTGGTGAGCGGCATAAGCTTTCTCGGCGCGGGCGTGATATTCAAAAACGGCAGCACCGTGAAGGGGCTCACGACCGCGGCGGGGATATGGGCGACGGCGGGGATAGGTCTTGCCCTCGGCGCGGGGATGTACTTCATCGGCATCGCGGTGACGGTGCTGGTGGCGGTGTTGCAGATAACGATGCACCGCTTCACGGTCGGCGCGGATTCGTTCACGATAAACCGTCTGCGCTTCACCGCCGAGTATACGGCCGGCCTCAAGCAGGAGCTTGAAGAGCAGCTGCGGCAGTGGGACGCGCACATCATACGCAGCGAGCTCAGCCGCGACGGCGAGGGGCGGCTGTGCTGCGATCTGTCGCTGAAAATGCAGAGGGAAATTTCCCTTGAGGATATAAACGGATTCATGGAGCGGTGCGAACACATCGTCTCCGCCGAGGGCGCACCGGTGATATGAGTGCCGGGAGAAAACGAACGGGAAGGAGGTTCCGCTTTGAATTTGCCGATAGGCTTTGACCAGCGCTTTGATTCGCTGCGGCTCGTCCGCGAGCTCAAAAGCTATTCCGCTGCGGCGAGGGAGCTGAACCTCAGTCCCTCCGCCGTCGCGCAGCAGATACACGCGCTTGAAAGGGAGCTTGACGCGATCCTGTTCGTGAAGGACGGGAACCGTCTTTCACCGACCGGGGCGTGCGAGATAGCCTGCGGCTACGCGGCGCAGGCGGCGTCACTGCGGCGGCGCATGGAGCTTGAGATAGACGCATCGCGCCGCGAGGTGAGCAGCCTTGTCGTGGGTGTATCGCCGAGCCTTGAGGACAGCGCGGTATCGGAAATGCTGGCGCGGTACATGCAGCTGCATCCGAGGGCGCAGCTGCGGATAATCTCCGAGAACAGCAGGACACTCATCGCGCTGCTGCGCGGGCGGATGCTCGACCTTGCGATAGTCGATTCCCCGTTTCCGGGCAATGAATTTAACTCTCTGCTGCTCGACACTGACTATCTCACCGCCGCCGTCCCGAACGACAGCCCGCTTGCCGGCGCGGGGCACATATCCCTCGCGCAGCTGAAAAAGGAAAAGCTGATACTGCGCCCGGCAGGCTCCGGGACGCGGACGCTGTTCGAGGCAAGCCTGAAGAAACGCGGGATGAGCCTTGAGCAGTTCAATGTTATGATGGAGGCAGACAGCGTCTCTACGATCAAAAGGCTCGTGGAGAGCAGCTACGGCATTTCGGTGCTCTCGGCGCGCTCGTGCATGGGAGCGGTCGAAGAGGGGCGCTTTCGCGTGCTGCCCATATCCGATCTGAGCATGGTGCGGCGGATACATATATGCTACAGGAAGGACTTCGGCCATCCGGGCTTTCTCGGCGAGCTGCGGAAACTGTACGCGGGGACGATGAAATCCGACCTGCGGTCGGAATAAATCTGCTTCGGCAGATTCGTAAAACAGAGTTAATGGAGCGTATCGCTGCCGATACGCTCCATTTCTCATGCCAACATGCTGTGTAACCGGTTACAGGCCCTTGGCTCTCCCAAAGGGAGAGGCAAGGGATGCTCGCACGGTATACCAAATCGATTGATTTTTATCTTATCACAAATTTGATGACACAAGACCGTCATTGCTGAGATTCTTCCTCAACTAAGCTTTCCAGAAGATGATAATCGATCTTTCCAGTCGCTGTGTGCGGGATATGGTCGACGATGCGGATATCTTCAGGTATCATATATTCGGGGAGATGATCTTTGCAGTACTGCAGGATCTGGTAGACGGTACATTCCTGCGCCGCTGCAAACGCAACGGGAACATGGAAAATACCATCTGCACTTTTTACAACGACTGCACATTCCAAAACATGCGGACACTCTCGAATGACCCGCTCGACACGGTCGGGAAAGAGCTTATAGATGCTATTGTTGCGTCCTTTGGCAAGGTATATCCGCTTGATACGCCCGCGCAGAAATAAAAAACCGTCTCGATCAAGCTCGCCGAGATCGCCGGTTCTCAGCCAGCTGGTTCCGGACTTATCCGCAACGAGCACATTGCCGTCCTCGTCGGTATCGCGGTAATATCCAAGCATCAGGCTCGGCGAAGTCATCCATATCTCTCCAGTTTTTCCGCATGGCAATTCATCCCAGCTGCCAGGATCGACGATTTTCACATTTGCCAATGGAAGCGGAACGCCGACACTGCCCTCTTTCCAAACCGCGCTGCCGGTTGTAACGACCGTTCCGCCAAACTCCGTCATGCCGTATCCGGGAGCAAGGTGCGAGATAGGTGCTCCGTTGTCTTTGAAAAACGATACATACCGTTCTGCATCCTCGGATGAGATCGCTTCACCGCCGTAGCCTATCGTCCGGACAAAGGACAGGCTCTGCCGTTTATGCATCTGCACGATGCTGCGGATGTGAGCGGGGCCGCCGAGGAAATGAACCGGTTTATAGAGGAAAAAAGTTTTTCCGTTTGTTTCGGGATCGGGAGATGGGCTTAGACAAACCTGCATCCCAAGGCACAGCGGCGTATGAATGGCGAGACAGATACCAAAAGCGACGAAGGGCGGAGCAATATTCAGAATGGAATCACCCGGCTTCAGCTCAAGCAGCGAGTTTTTATATTCCACGGCAACAGCATTTACATTTTTGTTGCTGAGCAGGACTCCCTTCGGAACACCTGTAGTTCCGCTGGTGTGAACGATCAGAGCGGGGGCGTCCGCTTTACCGGGCGGTATGGGATCATACAGATCGACCAATATGTCGTCAAAATTCAGAATATTATCAGCTCTGATACTGCGCCTCGGTGCCGTGAAAAACAGCCGTTTAAATGGCGGCAGAGAACGAGCCGCAGGTATCGTGATCACCTGCACAGAAGTTCCGAAATTACACAGTTCAAGTGTATCCTGAACCATAGGGAGAAATGTATCTGCCGTCAAAATGAACCGGGCTTGGGTAAGATGTAAGTTCTCCAGCGCTTCCCTTGGTGACTGGTCTGCATATTGTAGATCAACAATCGCTCCAAGCCGGTTCAGCGCATAAATAGAGACGATACATTCCGGAGTATTCAAGGCAAATGCCATAACGACAGTTCCGCTGTGGATCCCGATTTTGCAGAAAGCCGCAGCAGCACGGCTAATCTCACAAATCAGTTCACGATAAGAAAACTTTCGTCCAAAGTAATTCAGCGCGGTTTTCTCCAGCCGGTCGGCGTTGCATGCGGCCATATAGTCATACATCGACCCGCCCGGCAGTGGGGCGTGGAGGGCGGCCTTGGAATAATACTGCTGCCACGGTTTGTCGATGGACGGATAGCCCGTCAATTCTCTCTCGTTCATTCTCTCTGACTCCATTACTTTAATAAAGCACCGGCACGGGTAAGCTGCACCGCCGGTGCCGTTTTTGCGGATTAACCCTTTTGAGATAATTATAACTCAAAAGGGTTAATCATTTCAAGTGCTTTTGTTTATGCTCTTTTTAAAGGGGGCATAAGCGGTATGAATATCGGAGAGGCCGTCAGGGAACGGATCATCGAATTATGCAGAGAACGGGACATTTCCATCAACAAGCTGTGCAGCATGAGCGGCGTCACGCAATCGACCGTCAACAACATTGTAAGCGGGCGCAACAACAGCGCAACGATCTCCACCATTAAAAAGCTGTGCGACGGACTCGGGATCACGATACAGGATTTCTTCAACGCGAGCCTGTTCATGAACTTGGATCAGGAAGTGGAATAAATATAAAGAAAAAAGTGACTGCATGATATACAGTCACTTTTTTCAGACAGTCTGGGCTCTCCCAAAGGGAGAGGCAAGGGATGCTCGCGTGGTACTCCAAGCTGCGCTTGTTAACTGCCTAATGCGCCTCGCTCATTTCAAGGAGAGTTTTTGACATAGCATAAATCATGCCATTGAGACATAACCGCTGCCGTCGGAATAGATGACGGGAGCCATGCCGGTGACGAGGAGGATCATGTCGTCCTCATTCGTCTCGCTGCCGGTGCGGCTGTACTGCGTCCTGAACTCCACGCCGCGGCTGAGATAGCCGTTCACCGCCCATGTGGGCATGGTGTTGCGGATGTAGCTATCAAGGCCGGTCTGAAACTCCGCGCTGTCGGGGACGCTCCCGAGACGCACGCCGCCGACGTACACGGCGCTGTTGACCGTCACGCCGGGGGTCGAGCGCAGGAGCGTGTCGGCAAGCTCCGCGCGGCTGCCGTCGGGACGCGACAGGCTCAGCATGTAATGCCGTGTCGTCTCCGGCATATCGGCAGAGCCGGGCAGTATCTCCTCCGCGGCGCGCTCCGCCGCCGTCACGGCAATGTCCGCCGAGACAGGGGAAAAGCTGCCGGGCACGGCCTCGCCGTCCACTGTCAGGCGGCAGCAGACACGCAGATTCGAGAACGCCATGAACATCAGCGCGAGCACGAGAAGCACAAGTTTTTTATACACGAAACCACCTCCGAAGTTAACATAACTCTTTATTTCGCTCCGGTCAAGGGCTTCGACAAAAGCAGTGCGGATCACTGCAAAGCTTCCGTTTTTATCGCGGCGGCTACGGCTTCGGCCTGAATGACGGACACCTCAAAAGCCGTGCGCTCGATGGGGCCGTCCTCGGTCATTTTTATGTAGCGGCGGCTCTGTATCCGCCCCTCGAGCTTCACCTGCGTGCCGACCGTCCACATTGCTGCCTCCCGAGCCTTGAGCCCCCAGCAGATGCAGGGCAGGTAATCCGAACGCCCGTAGCGGCGGTTCACGGCGAGCATCAGGTCACAAATATCGCGGCCCATCGGGGTTATGCGCAGGTTCGGCTCCTTGCACAGCGCGCCGGTCAGGCGCACGGTGTTTTCATCCGGTTCATCGCACAGCTCTATCTCCTTCGCGAGCACGGTTATGACGAGCTTTGCTCCCTCGCCGCGGCGGTTATTGAAGGTGCGCAGCTGGCCGGTGACAGCGATATGCTCAGCTTCGCACGGCTCCGTCTGCTCCAGCAGCTTGCGGCTGGCGACGATATTAACGGTGTCGGTATTGCCGGAGAGCCGGCGTACCTCCAGGGGGAAGGAATAAAATACCTGTCCGCGCCCGGTGTGGGAATAGGCCGGGGCACCGGCAAGCGTACCGCAGAGTCGGGTGTAATTGTTTTCGTATATCATGTCCATGGTCGGAGCCGTCCTTTTCGTTGAGATAGTCAATCATATTCCGGACGCGCACTTGATTATG
>CAKTPC010000108.1 GCA_934590505.1 uncultured Oscillospiraceae bacterium | reverse complement strand
ACCGTTGACGCCAAGGGGCTGACGGTTTATTATGATCTCCAGTGCCCGTATATTCCGCAGCGCGTTGAAAAGCTGCGTGAGTACTGCGCGTCAAGTAGTATAACGGCCCGGTTCATCCTTGTCGATTCGCTTGAAAAGGCGAAGGCACTGCCCTGCGTGTTCAATAACTGGGCAGTGTTCTATGACGGGAAATTCGTGACCGTAAATCAGATAGACGCGGCGATGCTGGAAAAGCTTATCAAGCGGTAATTACATTCCGGCAGGAGGAAGAGCGTATGGACGAAAATAAAAGCGCACCCAAGCATGAGCGCAAGACCCTGTGGCAGTTTATAAAATTTTTGCTTGTGAGCGGGATCGCGGGGATACTCCAGATCATTCTGGTGAACCTGCTGTGCTGGGCGCTGGCCGACTGGAAAGCGCCGCTGCCGGGTTTCCTGACAGGGATATTCAGCGCGTCCGTCGTCGGCGCAGGAAACGACAACTGGGGCTATGTGTTTCCATTCTTTGCCTCAAACCTGCTTGCAAATATCTACGGGTACATTCAGAATAAGAAAACGACCTTCAAGTCTGATGCTCCTGCGTGGTGCTTTGCGGTGTATCTGGCGCTGATGGTCTGCCTGATCCTGTTCTCAACGTGGCTCCAAGGCGTCATCGCGAACGCGCTGCGTTCGACCGGCGCGGAGCTATGGAGCGCACTTGCCCCGACGATAGCGGCGGCTGCCGCCGGGACCTTCCAGATGGCTGTGCTCTTCCCGGTGGAAAAGTTTGTGCTGCTCAAGGAAAAGAAAGAATAAAGACGAAAAAAGTTGGGGCAGCCGGGGAAACCCGGATACACCCAACTTTTAAACTTTCAGCATATAGAAAAAGGCTCTGTCCCAACTGTTGGCACAGAGCCTTTTATAAACTGTTATTCTTATTCGCCGTCGTCGGTATAGGTGCAGACCTTGCCGACATTGAGGATCATGTTCGGGTCAAAAACCTTCTTGATCTGAGCCATGAGGCCGAAGGCGACATCGCCGACGGATTCCTTGAGGTATTCCTTCTTTGCATGGCCGATGGCGTGCTCACCGGAGACCTGACCTTCAAACTCGGTGCACTTGGCATAGCACTTGTCCATGATGACCTTGACCTTGGGAATGAACTCCTCCCGCGTCATGGTGTTGGAGCAGCAGTAGATATGCAGATTGCCGTCGCCCGCGTGGCCGAAGTTGCGGATCTTTATCCCCTGCTCCGCGCCGACTTCGCGGACATAGACGAGAAACTCCGCGATCCTGTCGACAGGAACGACGACGTCCATCTCGTCAAGCAGCTTGGTGTCGGCCTCGATCGCGGTCAGGAACGAGCTGCGAGCCGCCCACACTTCCTTCTTAAGCGACGGGGTTTCGACGACCAGAACGTCCATCGCACCGACCTTCTCGGCTACCTCGCCGAGCTTCTCCATCTTGAGATAAAGCTCGTCCTCGCTGTTTCCGACGAGCGTGACAAGAATGCACGCGCCGACAGCCTTACCGCCCACCTCGGTGGGGAAGATGGCGTTGCCGGTAAACGCAGCGGAGCTCTTAACGATATCCGCGTCCATGAACTCGATGGACTGGGGATCGAGGTTTGCAAGCTTTATCGAGGGCACGGACGCGATCGCGTCGGCAAGCTCGGTAAAGGGCAGGATCAGAGACACATCGCAGGCGGGCGCGGGGATGAGCTTGAGCGTAAGCTCGGTAATGATGCCGAGCGTGCCCTCAGAGCCGCATATCAGGTGCAGCAGGCTGTAGCCGGAGCTGGTCTTGCAGACGGTCTTGCCGAGCTTCATGATCTCGCCGCTCGGGAGGACGACGGTCATCGCCATGACATAGTCACGCGTGACGCCGTACTTGACGGCGCGCATGCCGCCGGCGTTTGTGCTGACGTTGCCGCCGACAGTCGCGGTCTTTTCGCCGGGATCGGGAGGATAGAACAGTCCGTGTGCCTGGACATCTGCCGCGAGGTCGCAGAGCCTTACACCGACCTGAGTATGGACGCAGAGGTTCTTCATATCGTAGCCGAGGATCTTGTCCATGCGCGCCGTGCAGATAATGACGCCGCCGCTCAGCGCGACCGCGCCGCCGACAAGGCCGGTGCCCGCGCCGCGCGGGGTGACGGGGATGAGGTTCTCATTGCAGAGCTTCATGATGGCCGCAACCTCTTCGGTGCTCTCCACCTCGCATACCGCTTCGGGGAAGCGCTTGCCGTAGATGGGCATTTCATCGTGGCAGTAATCCTCGGGAATGCTGCCGTCAAAATAGAATCTCTCCTCACCGACGATCGCCTTGAGCTTTTCGGCAATGTCAGCGGTGATCTTGTTGTATTTCGCCATGCTTTTATCTCCTTAAAGTATTTTTATCTTTATGTATCCACGCCCGATGCTTCAGCGTCCGGGATGCGGCCTATACTTTTTTGCGCCGTTTGCTATCTGTCAGCATACCATAAAGGCGTTTTTAAGGCAAGGGGGTAATTGGGATGGCGGTACCTTTGCCTCCGTCACTCTGGCGGCCACCAAAAATCATTTATGGTATTTTCCAAGCTCTTACGATTGCAGCGCAGACAGCAAGGCTGCTTCAACCTTTCTCTGCTCATCACTGCAATCCGTTCTGAGCCGCAGCAGCTGAATGCCGCATTTCTCTAAAATGTGGGTTTTCTTTTCATCTCTCTCCGCCTGATTGCTGCCGTATTCATGGAAGCGTGTCCCGTCTACTTCGATTGCCAATATAGGATGTTTGTCCATCTTCCTGAACAGCAAAAAATCCACATGAGTAAGTTGGTTCTGAGCATATGTGCATTCATCCTCCGAAAGGGAAGAATAGTCCTTGATCAGCATCGCGAGTGAAACATGCACAGCACAGTCAACAGCAGAAAATATTCCCTCTGACAACACAGTTTGTATTACAGAGTACATGAGGTTTTCAGAATCATACTCGGAAACCCGTTTGTGTTTCTGCAAGTACACTCGGCGCTGCTCCGCATAGCCTTGATAAAGCATATCAAACACAGAGTACACTTGGCTTTGCACAACTTCAAAGTTGTTGTACTCAATGTACCGCATCAGATCTCCATAATTTGTCTGATTGTTGCGTGAATCCTGCGATGTAACCACCGTGAGTGAATGAACCGCGCGCGATACTGCGACATTCAGCATATGCGGATCGTCAACAAAATCTGAAATTACATTGTCAACAGCGGTGAGGATGATCGCGTCTTTTTCGCGCCCCTGAAATTTATGAACTGTATCGACCTCATAACCATCGCCCAGCTGTCTGCGTATCGCGGAGACCTGGTCGCGATAAGGTGTTATAATACCAATGCTGCTGTAATTTCTCTGCCTGAGGTGGGGGATCACTTCCTGTTGAATTACGTCGATCTGACGCTGATTCGTGCGTCCCCGCGCATGGTTTCCGGCAACCGTACAGTACATTGTTAAAGCATCCGGTTCGTTATTATCCTTTGTCATAATAATCAACTGCCCGTTATAGAATTTCTGATTGCAAAAGTCGATGATCTTCGGGTGGCAGCGGTAGTGCTCTCGCAGCAGTGTGGTCGGTGCATACTGCCATGTTTCCAAAGCAGAAGAAAGCATGCTGTGCGTGGAGAAACAGTATCTCTCCTCAAGAGAATATTTTTGCCAAATCGCATCGCTTATTTTGATATCCGCCTCCGTCACCACATTTGGAAGCTGCTTCAAGTCTCCGACTATCACAATATTTTTCGCGCATGAGAATGCCAGTACTCCGGTAGCTAAATCGACCTGCGACGCTTCATCGATGATAATGTAATCATAAACATGCTCCGGATTCAATGTGCCCTTGATTGAATATGTAGTGCTGAGTACAACGGGATATTCGCGGGTAAAATCTTCAGAGTTCCAGCGGAAGTCACCCATCTCATAGCGTGTTCGTACGTTCTGCCAGTGATACCGCGCGGCAAGCTCTGCCCGGAACAGTTGGAGAGATTTCTGCGTAAGCTCTTCCATCTTTGCGTCAAAAGCATAGTTGGACAGCTTCTGCGTCAGCAGCAGCTTTTCATCTTCCAGCTCCTGTTTTCTTACTATGTAGAACTGATTCTGCAAATATGGAATGGCTGTTTCCGATGCGTTAAGAAAAAACTTAAGCGATTTCAGCCCGAAGCGAAAGAGTACCGACAGCTTCTGAAAAAGTCCAAATGTTGACTTGCTCTCCAAATTCCGTTCGAGCTCCATCCAAAGAGCAAAGATTTTTTTAGAAGTCAGCCGCCCCCAATTCCATGCCGGTATTTCTCCGTATGTATCATAGTATTCCTCAAAGTAGTGCTGCTCCGGCGCAAGCCGTAAAAGCTCCTGCTCAATTTCTGCAATACGGTTTTTATTATTCAGCATATCATTGAGTTCTTTGGAAAGGACTGCAACCTCATCCTCAAGCGCCCGCTGGGCTTCTGCCGGCAGTTCCCAGCTTTTCATATTAGGGTATGCGCCTGTCTGGCTGTCCAAGAAAGCCTGCCTGTTGGCAACACTGCCAAGAAATGCAGTCAGAAATGCAGCATTTTTCTTCTCCAGCTTTTCAACAACGTTATGCGTTGCGGAGTTATTATTGGAAACGACCGCCACGGTTTTCCCATTCAGCACAATATTAGCAATAATATTGAGAATCGTCTGTGTTTTTCCGGTGCCTGGCGGTCCCTGAATTATGCTGATTTTGGAAGAAAGTGCACGTTCCACTGCCAGCTTCTGGCTTTGATTCAATCCGAAAGGATAGATAATCGTATCCGGCTTACGCAGCATTTCAGCCGGTTTATACGGATCAAAATAATTTGCCAATACAGTGTCATCACTGACTGCCTGAATTTTTTCATACTGCGCATTCAAAATGTTAAAATCATTTTCTTTCAGACTTATTGCAGCCGCAGTCTCTTTAAAATAATCAAATACTTCCCGGTTTTTGCCATCTGCCAGGCAGTTTGTCTGAATCTGTACTTCGCTTTTATGAAGTGACATATCCTTTTTGCCTCTGCGAACTATACGATAGTACGAGCCAAAATCAAGAATGCTGTCAATGCCTGTGATCGTTTTCCCGCTTGCTTTTACTATGACTTGTGCCGGATCAATATACTTCCGGAGCGGCAGCAATTCTACATTACTGATATTGAATTTATATGTCTTATCAGGAGCACTGGTATAAACGACCTCACATTTATCATTGTTGAACCGCAGACTTGCAACTGCGTCCGTTTGATCCTTGCCCTTTATAAAATCAGATTTTTCCGTGCATCCATGGCATTTATCTCCATATTCAGTATGCGATCATTGGCGATATAGTTTACATGATAACACACTCTACTTGAATAAGCAATTTACCTTTTCCCCGCGCCGGCTATTGACAGCGCGCAAAAACCTGATATAATAACACAGTACAATTGAACACCTTATCAAGAGCGGTGGAGGGAACGGCCCTGTGAAGCCCGGCAACCTGCGTATGCAAGGTGCCAAATCCGGCGGTGATACGAAAGATGAGGCTTTTATGCAGACTTTATGCTCCGTCGGATGACGGAGCTTTTTTACTGCCCTTTTACTGCTCTCAAATCAATGTTCTGTAAAAATACAAAGGAGGAAATATAAATGAGCCATTACTTTTTCACATCCGAATCCGTGACCGAGGGGCATCCCGATAAGATCTGCGACCAGATATCCGACGCCGTGCTCGACGCCATCCTCGAGAAGGACCCGCAGGGGCGCGTTGCCTGCGAGACCACCGTCTCCACCGGCCTTGTCCACATCATGGGCGAGATAAGCACCGAGTGCTATGTAGACATTCCCCGCATCGCACGCAAGGTCATCCGCGAGATCGGCTACGACCGTGCAAAATACGGCTTTGACTGCGACACCTGCGGCATCATCACGAATATCGACGAGCAGTCCGGCGACATCGCCATGGGCGTCGACAAGTCCCTTGAAAACAAGAACGGCGAATATGACGAGCTCCAGAACGGCGCGGGCGACCAGGGCATGATGTTCGGCTACGCCTGCGACGAGACCCCGGAGCTTATGCCGATGGCTATCTCTCTGTCGCACAAGCTCGCAAAGAAGCTCACCGCCGTCAGGAAATCCGGCGAGCTCACCTATCTCAGGCCCGACGGCAAGACCCAGGTCACCGTTGAGTACGACGAGCAGCGCCATCCCGTCAGGGTCGACACGGTCGTTATCTCCACGCAGCACTCCCCCGACGTCTCTCTTGAGCAGATCAGAGCCGATATGATCGAGAAGGTCATCAAGACCACGGTCCCCGCAGAGCTTCTGGACGAGAACACCAAGTACCTCGTCAACCCCACCGGCCGCTTTGTCATCGGCGGGCCGCAGGGCGACTCCGGTCTCACCGGGCGCAAGATCATCGTTGACACCTACGGCGGCAGCGCTCCCCACGGCGGCGGCGCTTTCTCCGGCAAGGACCCGACAAAGGTCGACCGCAGCGCAGCCTACGCCGCGCGCTACGCGGCGAAGAACATCGTCGCGGCAGGTCTTGCAAAGCGCTGCCAGATAGAGCTTGCTTACGCGATAGGCGTGGCGGCTCCCGTGTCCGTCCTCGTTGAGACCTTCGGCACCGGCACGGTCTCCGACGCCGTCCTGTCCGAGGCGGTGCAGAAGGTGTTCGACCTGCG
>CAKTPC010000107.1 GCA_934590505.1 uncultured Oscillospiraceae bacterium | reverse complement strand
CGGGGTGATAAAATAGGTCTTTGCAGAGACCGGGGTAATCTTGCCTTGCAGGGCAAAGGCAATGCCGGAAAGAAAGTCCAGCAATCTGCGCGCCATATCTCCCTGCACGCCCTCCAAGGTCATAACGACCGTCAGATTCTGATTGAGATAATTGACCAGCTCACCGGCTTCATCGAAGCTCTTGGGGCTGAACAGGATGACCGAGGTGTCCTTTCCGCCGAAGTTCACTGTGCGCTCCCTCGGCGCCGTCCTCGGGCGGGCGGCCTTCTTTATGCCGAGATTGCCGAATATCCCACCTCCGCCGGCGGGCGCTTCCTGCGCCGCAGGCTTCTGCGTCGGGTCCTCAGCGGGAAGCGGCGTATCATCCGCAAAGGAGCTTTCAAAAAACTTCTGCGCCTGACTCACCGCCGGTTTCGACGCGGGCGCTTCGGGCTTTGCCTTCGGCTGGGGCTTGAAGCTTGGGTCGGCACCCTCGAAGAAATCCTCATTGTCGTCATACGGCTGGGTGAGTTCTTTTAACTTATCCATGAAACCCATGGCAATCCTCCAATGAACAAATGCTCGGGCGAACCTTTGCTACGCTTTTTTCTCCGGGTACCGGCGCTTGCCGAAGATGGCAGTACCGAGCCGGATCATGTTCGCTCCGCAGGAAATGGCAGCCTGATAATCGCCGCTCATACCCATAGACATAAAGTCCATAACTACATTATCGTATTTTTTTGCGCCATTGTCAATAAAAAGCTGCTGCACAAGATTAAAATACGGTAAATTTTCGTCCGGGAAGCGGCAAATCGGTGGTATCGCCATGAGTCCGCGCACCCTCAGGCCGGGAAAATCGCCCGCTTTTTCGAGCAGCTCCGGTAATCTTTCGGGAGCGACACCGGATTTTGACGCCTCCTGAGCGACGTTTACCTCCAGCAGGATATCCTGCACAATGCCCTTTTTCTCCGCCTCGCGGCTTATCGCGCTCATGAGCTCAATGCTGTCGACACTGTGGATGAGCTGCACAACGCCGACAATTTGCTTTACCTTATTGCGCTGGAGATGGCCGATGAAGTGCAGCTGTGCGCCTTTATAGGCACCGAGTGCGTTTTTCTCCAGCAGCTCCTGAACGCGGTTTTCGCCGCAGGCCGTGAGCCCTGCGGCTATCGCCTCGTGCACGCAGGCGGCGTCGTTCATCTTAGTCGCGCCGATGAGCAGGACATCCCGCTCGTCCCGCCCGGCGTCTTTCGCCGCGCGCGCTATATTTTCTCTCACCTGAATGAGATTTTCCGATATCGTCATTGTGTCAGCACCTTTCCCTCGTATATATCTTTTCCGGAAAGAATGACCCGTTCGCCCTCTCTGAGAGCGTCGCCGCTGCCGTTGGGGTCGGCAAGGCAGCAGTCGTTATCGCTGTATATAAGCTCCGCGCTGCGCCGCTCAACGACGCCCGCGCAGAGAACATAGACATAGTCTGTGCCGTCCGCATCGTACCGGACGGCCTGTGCGGGCAGCTTCAGCCCGCGATGCTCCGAAAACACAAGCTCGGCCTTTGTTTTCCTCAGGCTCAGATAATCCGCCCCGCCTTCGGTCAGCCGCAGCAGGATGAACTGACGCCCGCCCTCATTGCTGGCGTTTACGGTACAGGCGCTTACCGCTTCTTCAAAGCCGTCGAAGCGCACACGGCACTCCCCGGGGAGGATGCTCTTTCCCGCAGCGTCGGCATAGGCGGCATAGTACCAATCAAAACCGGAGACGAGCCGCCCTCCGCAGCGCCCGCTCTCCGCGGGGGACGCCGCAAGGAGCATGTCCAAAGCCTCAGCGTCTGTCTCCTCCGGTGCTTCCGGCGTGAGAGCCTCAAAGCCGTCAGGCCGCGAAAAGAACACGCAGCTTTGCCCGGTATGCTCACGCGTCCCGTCCGCAAATTCAATGGCCGTCCCTGCCGGGAGACGCATCCCGTCCCCTGCGGCAGGCACAAGCTCCGCACCGCGCGGCAGTACGCGTTCCCGGCGCAGGACTATCCCGTCAAGCTCCGCGCTGTCCGTCACGGTGACGGCACTGACGGTCATAAGCTCCACGCCGTCTGCGCTGCCGCGGAGCGCGGCTCCGGCATAGGCACAAACGGCAAGGAACAGCAGCGACGCCAGTGCCGAAAACACCCGGGACGATGTCACCGCTTATGTATCGGAGTCAAGCTCGACGGTCTTAGACGGAACGATGGTCGATATGGCATGCTTATAAATAAGCTGCTGCTTTCCGTCCGAGTCGAGCACGACCGTGAAGCCGTCAAAGCCGCGGACTATCCCATGAAGCTGGAATCCGTTCATAAGGAACATCGTTACCATAAGCTTGTCCTTCCTCATCTGATTGAGAAAGCTATCCTGGAGATTCTGCGTTTTCTGCATTTCAGCCAACTCCTTTTTCTCGGAGCGGTCTTGCTGTCTGCCGCCCCGTCATAATGTGTCGCATCCGTCATCCGGATGCCCGGCATTATGATACACGCGGCGGTGTAAAAACTCTGTCGAAGCGTGGCGGGCCTTTTCCATATCCGGGACTTTATCCCAGGCGATGCGCAGCGCGTCTTTCCACCTGCCGAACCATGTGAGCTGGCGCTTGGCGTAACGGCGGCTGCTCTGCTTGATGAGATCGAAGGCCTCACGCTCGGTAGTTTTCCCCTCGAGGAAGGCGGCGATCTCCTTATAGCCTATGGCCTGCATGGCGGTGCTCTCCGGGGAGAGCCCGGAGGCGAGAAGAGCTCTGACCTCATCGACAAGCCCAGTCTGCTCCATCGCGTCGACCCGCGCGTCGATGCGTGCATAGAGGTCGGCACGGTCGGCATAATTGAGGACTATGCGCGCCGCGTCATAGCGCTTGGGGCGCGCGGCAGTGATGCGGTCATGCTCGGTAATGGTCGTGCCGGTGAGCAGATATATCTCTATCGCGCGCACTATCCGCCGCTTATCGCCGGGATGGAGCTTCGCGGCGCGCTCGGAGTCGAACTGCGCAAGGCGCGCGAGCATCGCTTCTCCGCCGAGGCTGTCATACTTCGCGCCCAGCTTATCACGCAGGGCGTTGTCAGATGTGTTGTCGGCAAAGTCGAGTCCGGAGATGAGAGAGTCTATATACAACCCCGTGCCGCCGACGACTATCGGCAGCCTGCCGCGGGCGATGATATCATCGCAGCAGCGCGTGGCTTCCTCGACATAGCGTGCGACAGACCAGCTCTCGTCCGGCTCGGCGACGTCGAGCATGTGGTGCACGGCAGCGGCACGCTCCTCGGCTGTCGCTTTGGCGGTACCGATATCCATGCGGCGGTATATCTGCATGGAGTCCGCCGAGACGATCTCCCCGTCAAGTGCCTGCGCAAGCTCTATGCCGAGGCGTGTTTTGCCGGAGGCCGTAGGCCCCGCGACAACGACTATCCTGTTATCCATAGGCCGTCACACTATGCGCTTGAAGAGCTTGTCAAGGTCGCGCCGCGTCACGGTGACGGATATCGGCCGGCCATGCGGGCAGTATTTTATCTGCCCGGAGAGCACCGCGGCCACAAGCGTTTCAAGCTCCTTCACATCCGTGTCCCACCCGGCCTTGATGGCGGCCTTGCAGGCGACAGTGTGGAGAATCTCATCACGCGCGGAATCGGGGTCTGGGGCCTTGCCGCCGTGCAGCTTTTCGCATATCTCCTCGACGGCGGCGGCAGCGTCCGACGCGGCTATCCCCGCGGGGACGGCGCGGATGGCATAGTCCCGCTCGCCGAAGGGCTCTATCTCAAAGCCGAACTCTGAGAGCAGTTCCCCGTTTTCCTCAAGGACGCGGCAGTCCTCGTCCGTGAGGTGCAGCGTCACGCTCTCGAGCAGCGTCTGCGACATGCTGCGCGCACCGCGCTGTTTCAGGCGGTCAAAGTTCATCCTCTCGTGCGCGGCGTGCTTGTCTATGAGCACAAGCTCCGCGCCGACCTCGACGATGATATAGGTCTTGAGAGCCTCACCCACTATCTTGTGGTCGGGGATCGGCTGACTTTCAACATTTTGAACAGGTTTTTCCACAGCTTTGACCATGCTGTGGGTAGTTTCTTTAGGAATTTCAGTCGTTTCCGGTCGAATTTCGGTGGTCGGGCGGCCATTCGGCATGTTGAGCCGGGTCTGGTATGGTATTTCATATGCGCCGAGTGACACCGCGGAGGCGGTGTCAGCAGGCTTGGGAGCTGGTTTCGTCGTGTCCTTCACGGTATAACCCTGCGCGCGGAACTGCTCGGAAGTCATGCTGCGGTAAAAGTCTGCCTTCGACGCGGGCGCGGCGGTCTGGGGCTGAGGCGGCGCGAAAGCCGCGCGCACAGGCGCGGGTATTGCCGCGGGGGACGGAGACTTCTTCTCCGCGGGCGGCTCGGCGGGGGCTTTTATCCTGTCCTCCCCCGTCAGGGCGGCGAGGGCGGCATGGTACACGACCTCGAACACCCGCCTTTCCTGAGAGAACTTGACCTCAGTCTTTGCCGGGTGGACGTTCACATCGACCCCGGAACAGCTGAGTTCAAGATACATGACGCAGGCAGGGTAGCGTCCGGTCAAGAGGCTGTTTTTATACGCCTGCTCGACCGCGGCCTGGAGCAGCGCCGAGCGGATATACCGGCCGTTGCAGTAAAAATACTGCGCGCTGCGGTTGCCGCGGCAGGCGGCGGGAGACGAGATGAAGCCATGGACGCGCAGTTCCCCGTCCTCGCATGAGCAGGGCAGCATGTCCTTTGCGATATCGCGCCCGAGCAGGGAGTATACCGCAGACTCAGCGCGTCCGTCGCCGGGTGAGAAGAACTCCTCCTTACCGTCGCGGATGAAGCGGACGGATATCTCGGGTCTGCCAAGGGCGCAGCGCAGCGCCGTCTGCACGCAGGCGGAGGCCTCGCTGCGGTCGGATTTCAGGAATTTGAGCCGCGCGGGGGTGTTATAGAAAAGCCCCTTGACGGCCATGACGGTACCCTCCGGGCAGCCGGCGGGACCCATATCCTGAATGTCCCCGGCGGTCAGGGTGACGAAGGTGCCATCATCGTCACCGCGGCGGCGGGTAGTGAGCTCCACCTCGGACACGGCGGAGATCGCTGCCAAAGCCTCGCCGCGGAAGCCCATAGTGCCGATGGCTTCAAGCCCGTGCTCGTCATGGAGCTTCGAGGTGGCGTGGCGCAGGAAAGCGACGCCCGCGTCCTCGGGCGCCATGCCGCAGCCATCGTCCGTGACGCGGATCAGCGGCGCACCGCCGCCCTTTATTTCGACGGTGACGGACTTTGCTCCGGCGTCAAAGGAGTTTTCCATCAGCTCCTTGATGACGGAAGCGGGACGCTCAACGACCTCGCCCGCGGCGATCATATCGGCAACATGTGGGGAGAGTATATTTATAACGGCCATGGATATTTAACCTCGTGAGTCTATCTTTTAATTAGTAGACTATTATACATTATTTCAGTTGAAAGTTCCACTCCTTTTATGTTAAAATTAAACGCTAATCAGATTCGGCATTATAGGAGATAATCATGCCTTACGAAAGAAAAACGATAGATATAAGCAGGATACACGAGCAGGAGGATATCTGCCGGCAGATATTCGACCGCGTCACCGCCGACGGGCAGCGCCCGCTCGCGATGGTGGACACCTACGGCTGCCAGCAGAACGAGGCCGACAGTGAGAAGCTGCGCGGCTATCTCAGCGAGATGGGCTACAGCTTCACACAGGACGAGTTCCAGGCAGACGTGATAGTCGTGAACACCTGCGCAGTGCGTGAGCATGCGGAGATGCGCGTGCTCGGCAACGTCGGCGCGCTCAACCACACGAAGAAAAACAAGCCCGGCCAGATAATCGCCGTGTGCGGCTGCATGGTGCAGCAGGAGCACATGGCGGAGAAGATAAAAATGTCCTACCCCGTGGTCGATCTCGTGTTCGGGCCGCATGAGCTGTGGCGCTTCCCGGAGCTGCTGCTGCGTGTGATGGACAGCCACAAGCGCGTTTTCGCCACGGCGAAGGACGACGGTGCTGTCGCCGAGGGCATCCCGCTCAGGCGCGACGGAACGGTCAAGGCGTGGCTTTCGATCATGTACGGCTGCAACAACTTCTGCACCTACTGCGTCGTGCCCTATGTGCGTGGGCGCGAGCGGTCGAGAAAACCGGAGGATATCTTAGAGGAGGCTCGCCAGCTCGTCAAAGAGGGCTACAAGGACATTACGCTGCTCGGCCAGAACGTCAATTCCTACGGCAAGGACCTCGGCAGCGGGGTGGATTTTGCGGATCTGCTGCGCATGGTGAACGATATCCCTGGAGATTTCCTCATCCGCTTTATGACGAGCCACCCGAAGGACGCGACCGAGAAGCTCTTCAAGACAATGGCCGAGTGCGAAAAGTGCGCGCACCAGCTGCACCTGCCCGTGCAGTCCGGCAGCGACAGAATACTCAAGCTCATGAACCGCAGCTATAACCGCGAGAAGTACCTGCATCAGGTCGCGCTGGCGAAAAGTTACATGCCCGATCTTGTTCTCACGACGGACATAATCGTCGGCTTCCCCGGCGAGACGGACGAGGACTTTGAGGACACGATAAGCCTCTGCGAAGAGGTACGCTACGATGCGATGTTCACCTTCATCTACTCAAAGCGCGTCGGCACCCCGGCGGCGTCCATGCCCGACCCCTACACGCGCGAGCA
>CAKTPC010000106.1 GCA_934590505.1 uncultured Oscillospiraceae bacterium | reverse complement strand
TACATTGCTTCTATCTCTTTGATGTTGTACTCATTGCCGGTGATGAGGAAGGTGTTCGTGCTGTGGCAGTGCGGGCACTCCTTGGCGTACTGCACCGTGGGATAGGTCTGCTTGCAGTCCTGACAGAAGGTGATCGCGGGCAGGGTCTCTATCTTCAGTTCAGCTTCCTTGAGAAAGTCGGACTTTTTGCGGGCGTAGAGCCAGAAATCCGAGAGATAGCTGGGGATGATGCCGCTGACTTCGCCAACCTCGAGAGTCACCGAACCGATCTTGGTCAGGTGATTCTCGACGGCGAGCTTGTCAACAGTATCAATGATATAAACAACGGTACCGAGTTCGTGCATTACTTGTTCTTCCGATTCTTGATGATTTTGATCTCGCGTTTGAGCGTATAGGGCAGGATGGCCTTCATCTTGTCCTCAGCCTTATACATCTTCGACGCTTCAGGCAGGTCACGGCTGAGGTGGATGGCGTCGAACTCGCACTTGGTGGTGCACAGGCCGCAGCCGATGCACTGGTTCTCGTCGACCTCGGTGGCACCGCAGCCAAGGCAGCGGGCGGCTTCCTTGCGTATCTGCTCTTCGGTGAAGGCCAGACGGTCGTTGGAGAAGGTCTTGGCCTTTGCGGCGTCGTGACCGGGAACCTGACGCGGGGCGTTGTCAAAGCCAATGGGGATGACAGCCTCTTCCTTGTTGAGCTCAATGAACTCGCGGCGGTTGCGGCCGAGGGTCAGGCTCTGGCCGGGATTGACGAAGCGGTGCAGGGACTCTGCACCGACGCGTCCGGCAGCGATGGCGTCAATAGCAAACTCCGGGCCGGTGACAAAGTCGCCGCCGGCGAAGATGTCGCTCTGTGCGGTCTGGCCGGTGACCGGGTCAATGACCACAGTGCCGTTCTTATTGAAGGTCATGCCCTCGGGGGCAATGCTGCCGAGATCGACCTGCTGACCGACTGCGCCGATGACGCTGTCGACCTCGATTATCTCATACTCACCGGTGCCGACGGGCTTGCGGCGGCCCTTCTCGTCAGGCTCGCCGAGCTCCATACGCTCGACCTTGAGCGCGCTGACTTTGCCGTCCTTACCGATGATCTCGACAGGTGCGCAGAGGAAGCGGAACTTGACGCCCTCGGCCATAGCCTCGGAGATTTCCTCTTCATCGGCGGGCATTTCGGCCTGACTGCGGCGGTAGATTATATAAGTGTCCTCAGCGCCGCAGCGGACAGCGGTACGGCACACGTCCATTGCGACGTTGCCGCCGCCGATGACGGCGCACTTCCTGCCGATAGCGGGCCTGCCGCCGAGGTTGACTTCGCGCAGAAAGTCGATGCCGCCGAACACGCCCTCAAGCTCCTCGCCGGGAACGCCGATCGGTGCGGACTTCTGAGCGCCGATGGCGAGATAGAAGCCCTTGTAGCCCTGAGCGCGCAGCTCGTCAAGGGTGATGTCCTTGCCGACCTCGACGCCGCACTTGAACTCAACGCCCATCTCACGCAGAACGTCTATCTCAGCATTGACGACGTCCTTTTCAAGACGGAAGTTGGGAATACCAAGGGTGAGCATGCCGCCGGGGGCGGGGTTCTTATCGAACACGGTGACCTTATAGAGCATATTTGCCAGATAGTAGGCACAGCTCATACCGGCGGGGCCGGCACCGATAACGGCGATCTTCTGCTCATAGGGGATGAGCTGCTGCTTCTTGGGACGCGGTGCGGGAACGTAGCGGCTCTCGGCCTTGAGCTCCTGCTCGGCGATGAACTTCTTGATCTCATCGATGGCAACGGGGCTGTCTATATTGCCGCGGGTACAGGCCTGCTCGCAGCGGCGGTTGCAGATGCTGCCGCAGACGGCGGGGAATGGGTTGTCCTGCTTTATGAGCTTGAGCGCGTCAAGATACCTGCCCTCGGCAGCCATCTTGACATAGCCCTGAACGGCGATATGCGCGGGGCACGCGGCCTTGCAGGGGGAGGTGCCGGTGTCATAGCAGTTTATCATATTGTCGTCGCGGTAATTGGGGTTCCACTTATCCGGGCCCCACTTGGTATCATCTGGCAGCTCGTGCTTGGGGTACTTGATGTAGCCGTTCTTGGTGCAGAGCTTCTGGCCGAGCTTTGCGGCACCGGCGGGGCAGACCTCGACGCATTTGCCGCAGGCGACGCACTTCTCCTTATCGACATGTGCGATGTAAGCGCTGCGGGACATGTTGGGAGTATTGAAAAGCTGGGAGGTGCGCAGAGCGTAGCAGACGCCGGGTGCGCAGTTGCAGATGGCGAATATCTTATCCTCGCCGTCGATATTGGTTATCTGGTGTACATAGCCCTCATCCTCGGCACGCTGGAGAATCTCCATAGCCTCATCATAGGTGATGAGCTTGCCGTCCTTCTGGGTCTCGACGCTGTAAAGGGCAGTGTCGCCGACAGCGATGCACCACAGATCCTCAACGTCGCCGGAGCCTTCGCCGCGCACGCTCTGGGAGCGGCGGCAGGAGCAGACACCGACTGCGAACTTGTCATACTTCTTCAGCCAGTGGGACAGATGCTCGATGCTGACGGACTTGGAGCCGGTGGGGATGGCCTTCTCGACGGGGATAACGTGCATGCCGATGCCCGCGCCGCCGAGAGGAACCATGGGCGTGACCTTCTCAAGAGGGAGAGTGGTCATGGCGTTAAAGAAGTCGCACACCTCAGGGTGCTCGTCAACGAATTCCTTGCGCATATTGAGGAACTCCGCTGCGCCGGGAACGAAGAGGGGCAGTATGTACTGCTTGACGTGCGCGGCGTTCTCCCAGTTCCACTCGATGAGGCCGATGACGCCCATCTCATGGAGTTTCTTTTCGAGCGCGTCCAGATCCGTCCAGCCGGAGGACTTGGAAACGTCCTCAAGCGTCATGGGGGTGCGCTGCTTCATGCTCAGGGCGATGCTGACCATATCGTCATCAAGCACCTTGGCAAGACCCCAGTATTCAGGGCAGCTCTCATCCAGCTTTTTAAGGCCGAGCTTGTAGGGGATGCGGTCGGTCATCTTCTGACCGAGCTTATAAAGATTTTCTTTATTTGTCACCATTTGGGCAACATCCTCCTCATAAAGAATAGTGATACTCTCATACGTCAATATAATAACATACCGGAAGCGAGAAGTCACGCATTTTTGTGCTTTTGGGTGCAATTTGTACAGTTGATATTGTTTGTC
The DNA here is from genome assembly GCA_934590505.1 of uncultured Oscillospiraceae bacterium. Classification (GTDB taxonomy): domain Bacteria; phylum Bacillota; class Clostridia; order Oscillospirales; family Oscillospiraceae; genus Limivicinus. Next base: position 3,552 of record CAKTPC010000106.1, on the reverse strand, counting down.
AGATTATAGGCCGGTGAAACAAATTCGACGATCTGATACAAATACACTTGTCTTTTTGACAAAGACAGGTTATTATATATACCGCAAATAAACGGAGGTGCGGACATGCTGGAAAACTATCTCATTATCCATAAGGACATACTGCCGGATTATTATGAAAAGGTCATTGAGGCGCGGCGGCTCGTCGAATCCGGAAAGGTGAAGGATGTCAGCCAGGCCGTAAAGCAGGTCGGCATTTCCCGCAGCACATATTATAAATACAAGGACTATATACTCGAACCGATAGACATCGGCAGCGGGCGCAAGGCGGTGCTCTCCATGATGCTGACGCACGAGCAGGGGGTGCTGAGCGCGCTGCTGTCGAAGATATCCGGCGCGGGCGGGAGCGTTCTGACCATTACGCAGAGCCTGCCAATACATGGAAAGGCCAGCGTCACGCTGTCGCTGGATATAAGCGCGATGCCCGGCAGCATGGCAGGGCTTATAGAGAGCCTCGGCAGCACGCCGGGGGCGGAGCAGGTACGCCTGCTGGCAGTAGAATAACAAAAGAGACAGCGAAACTCCCGGGTCAGACGACCCGGGAGTTTCTGTATTTTCAGAGGACAAAATGAAAAAGATAAATAACTGCCACTTGCAGTTATTATAATACCCGCGATATGTTTCGAATGTAACGGAGATTGTATTTCAGAATTGTAAAATATACATATCGGGCTAATGCGTCGTACCACGTGTAAAGATAGAAATCGGAAATGATATGAAAAACGGCGAAAAATGCTTTGCCAATGTACGACACTTGTGTTATAATAATAACCAGAGAAGGATGGGGAGGGCGTTTTATGGCTTCGTCTACAAAAAAAGCGCTTGCGGCGGCGCTGAAAAAGATGATGGAGATCAAGCCGATAGATAAGATCACGGTCAAGGATCTTGTCGAGATATGCGGGGTGAACAGGCAGACTTTCTACTACCACTTTGACGATGTGTATGATCTGCTCGAATGGGTTTTTGAGGAGGATGCAAACGCGAATCTTCCTAAGGAGGTCGTATATGACCGATGGAAAACCGACGTTATCATGTGGATCAAGTATCTGCGGGAGAACGCGGCCTTTGCGCTGAATGTGTATAATTCCAACAGCAGGCTGTACATGCTCCGCTACATAAAGGGCAGGCTTCAGGAGTGTATACGCAGCTTTGCGGATATCGTCGCCGAGGGACGCAATATCGAAAAGCAGGACTTTGAATTTGTTGTTGAGTTTTATACTGAGTGCGCGATAGGTTTTATTTCCTACTGGCTCGACATGGGGATGCAGTTTCCGAGAGAGATAGTCGAGGAAAAGATACTGCGCGTTATGGACAACAGCGTTGAAAACCTTATGGAGCGCTTTCAGACGAAGTGAACCGGCGCAAAAAAGCTTGCAGGCATGATATGCCAGCAAGCTTTTTTGCGCCCAAACGCGGAATAATAATTGACATTAGGTGCCGGCGGGATTATTATTTCCTATATTTCAGCATACCGGAGGTGCATAAATATGAAGTTCGGCTTTATTAAAGTTATGGCGGCAAGCCCAAAGCTTAAGGTTGGCGACACGGCATTTAACCTCGAGAGCGCCCGGGAGTGCTTTGACGAGGCGGAGCGCATGGGCGCAAATCTCCTTGTGTTCCCGGAGCTGCATCTGACGGCCTACACCTGCGGAGATCTGTTCTATTCCGACGCTCTGCTTGACGGCGCGATTGAGGCGCTGGAGGCGCTGCTGGACTACACATCCGGAAAGCGCTGCCTGGTGGTGATCGGCGTGCCGGTAAGAACGGGAGGGAAGCTCTATAACTGCGCTGCCGTTATCCAGAACGGAGTGGTGCTTGGAGTCGTGCCGAAAACTGTGCTGCCGAATTATGGTGAGTTTTATGAGAAGCGGCAGTTCAGCTCCGGTGCGGACTACCGCGGCGAGAACACGCTAAGGCTCGCGGGACATGATGTTCCGTTCGGGCGCGACCTGCTGTTCTGCTGCCGGGAGATGCCTGATTTCGTCCTCGGTGTGGAGATATGCGAGGATCTCTGGGCCCCTGTCACGCCGTCGACCGGGCTGTGCCTTGCCGGGGCGACGGTTATCGCAAACCTTTCAGCCTCAAACGAACTGATAGGGAAGGACGATTACAGGCGGCTGCTGGTGTCGTCCGCGTCGTCGCGGCTCATATGCGGCTATGTGTACGCGAACGCTGGGCACGGCGAATCCACGCAGGACATGGTATTCTCAGGACACAGCCTTATATACGAAAACGGGCAGCTTCTCGCGGAGAAGAAGCCGTTCGCGAAGAACGGGCTTATCGCGACGGAAATAGACCTCTTCAGGCTGCGCTTTGAACGGCACAGAAACACGAGCTTTGACGAGAGCGGCGCGCCCGAATGCCGGCGCGTGTACTTCAGTCAGGAGCTGCGCGACACGGAGCTTACGCGCCACATCGCACGCCGACCCTTCGTGCCTGCTGACGGGGAGATACTTGCCGAACGCGCCGAAGCGATATTGAGCATACAGTCTGACGGACTGATGCGCCGCATAGAGCACACAGGATGCCGCAAGGCGGTGATCGGTATCTCCGGTGGACTCGACAGCACGCTCGCGCTGCTTGTCATGGTCAGGGCGATGGACATGCTCGGCAGACTGAGGGAGGATATCGTTGCGGTCACGATGCCCTGCTTCGGGACGACGGAGCGCACACGCAGCAACGCAGAAAAGCTCTGCGTGGAACTCGGCGTCAGCTTTATGACGGTGGATATAAGCGCGTCGGTGAGACAGCACTTCGCGGATATCGGGCAAGACGAAGGCTGCACAGATGTGACCTATGAGAACTGCCAGGCACGCGAGCGCACGCAGGTGCTCATGGATATAGCGAACCAGAACGGCGGCATAGTTGTCGGTACGGGCGACCTGTCTGAGCTTGCGCTCGGCTGGGCGACCTACAACGGCGACCATATGTCGATGTACGGCGTTAACGCGTCTGTCCCCAAGACGCTCGTGCGGTATATCATCGAATACGAAATGGGACGCTGCTCCGCGGGCGCTGCTGCTGTACTGAGAGATATACTCGATACGCCTATTTCGCCGGAGCTGCTGCCGGCGGACAACGGGAGCATTTCGCAGAAAACTGAGGATATAGTTGGCCCCTATGAGCTGCACGACTTTTTCCTGTACCACATGCTGCGCAGCGGAGCCTCCCCGGCGCGGATATTCCGTCTGGCATGCTATGCCTTCGACGGGGAATACAGCAGGGATGTGATACTGCACTGGCTGCGCACCTTCCTGCGTAGGTTCTTTGCCCAGCAGTTCAAGCGCTCCTGCCTGCCGGATGGGCCTAAGGTCGGCACCGTCACGCTCTCGCCGCGCGGCGACTGGCGTATGCCGTCCGATGCATCGGCACGGCTGTGGCTGGAGGAAGCGGAGCGGCTGAAATGATACAAACCAGACCTATATAAATGGTGAAAACAGCAATGAACAATGAAACGGAGAACTTTGGCATCTCCGCCGAAAGCGTGATCGGCGACCGGAAATACCAGCAGGA
>CAKTPC010000105.1 GCA_934590505.1 uncultured Oscillospiraceae bacterium | reverse complement strand
CCCATGAAAAAGCAGTACAACGAAATAAAACAGCAGCATCAGGACTGCCTGCTGTTCTTCCGTCTCGGCGACTTTTACGAGATGTTCAACGACGACGCGAAGATCGCCTCGCGCGAGCTTGACCTCGCGCTGACGACGCGCGACCGTTCCGTTGAGGACCCCGACGAGCGCACGCCGATGTGCGGAGTGCCGTACCACAGCGCCGAGGCCTACATTGCGCGGCTCATCGCCAAGGGCTACAAGGTGGCTATCTGCGAGCAGACGGAGGACCCGGCGCTTGCAAAGGGTCTTGTGCAGAGGGACGTCATACGCATAATCACGCCCGGCACGGTGACGGAAAGCTCAATGCTCGAAGAGGGCAAGAGCACCTATATAGGCGCGGTGTATCTCGCCGCGCGCGAGGGCGGCGTCGCGTTCTGCGACGTGTCCACGGGCGAGTTCTGCTGCGCGGCTTTTGACGGGGACGCGGCGAGCCACATCATAAACGAGCTTGGCCGCTTCGCCCCGCGCGAGGTCATCCTCTCCCCCGGCGCAAAGGAAAACGAGCATATATACGAGTTCGTCACGCGGAAGCTTGAGGCCATGCCGGAGAGCGCGGCGGATAGCTTTGAATATCTCCCGGCGTCGGTGCTGCTGTGCAGGCAGTTCGGCTTCACGGACATCGACCAGTGCGGCCTTGACGGGCAGCCCGGCGCGGTCTGCGCGGCGGGGGCGCTGCTCGGCTACATAAAGGAGACGCAGAAATTCGACATCAGCCACATAAACCGGCTCGACGTGTTCTACGGCGGGCGGTACATGGAGCTCGACTGGGTCACGCGCCGCAACCTTGAGCTGACGGAATCCCTGCGCAGCGGGGAAAAGAAAGGCTCGCTGCTGTGGGTGCTGGATAAGACCAAGACCCCGATGGGCGGGCGCATGCTGCGCTCATGGGTGGAGAGGCCGCTGCTGTCGGCAGTGGCGATAAAGCGCCGACTCACGGCGGTAAATGAGCTGTACTCAAACAATGTCGCGCGCGGAGAGCTGATGGCGGTGCTGCGCGAGATAACGGATATGCAGCGGCTTGTGGGCCGCGCGGTATACGGCACGGCCGGCGGGCGCGACCTGCGCTCGCTGTCGAACTGCGCGGCGGTGCTGCCGCGGCTCAAGGAGCTGCTCGCCCCGTTTGAGAGCGCGGAGCTCAAAAGCATCGCCGGGATGGACGCGCTTGACGATATGCGCGCGGAGATAGACCGCGCGATATGCGACGAGCCGCCGTTTTCCGTGCGCGAGGGCGGCGTGCTGCGCACGGGCTATTCCGAGGAGGTAGACCGGCTGCGCAACATACGCGACAACGGCGCGCAGATGGTGCAGGAGCTGGAGACGCGCGAGCGCCAGCGCACCGGCGCGAAGAAGCTGAAGGTCGGCTACAACCGCGTGTTCGGCTATTACATCGACGTGCCCAATTCCGCGGGGCTTGAGAAGGTCCCGGAGGAGTATATACGCAAGCAGACGCTTGTTTCGAGCGAGCGCTATTTCACCCCCGAGCTCAAGGAGCTGGAGACTACGCTGCTGACAGCGCGCGACAGGGTGAACGAGCTGGAGTACCAGTACTTCACCGAGGTGCGCCTGAGCGTGGCGGAAAAGGTCGACCGCGTACAGGCCGCGGCGGACGCCGTGGCGCGGCTCGACGCGCTCTGCTCCCTCGCCGAGACCGCCGTGCGCAGCAACTACACGATGCCCGAGGTCGACACCTCGCGCGAGCTGCAGATAATCCAGGGGCGGCACCCGGTCGTCGAGCAGGCAATGAAGGACGTGCTCTTCGTCCCGAACGATACCTACCTCAACGACAGCGACGACCGCGCTGCGATAGTCACAGGCCCGAACATGGCAGGTAAATCCACCTACATGCGCCAGACGGCGCTCATCGTGCTGATGGCGCAGATAGGCTCCTTCGTCCCGGCAAAGAGCGCGACGATAGGCATAGTCGACAGGGTCTTTACCCGCATAGGAGCGTCCGATGATCTGGCTTCAGGGCAGTCCACTTTCATGGTTGAGATGAGCGAGATGGCCTCGATCCTCAAGCACGCGACCGCCGCATCCCTCCTGATCCTCGACGAGATAGGCCGCGGCACCTCGACCTTCGATGGGATGGCGATAGCCCGCGCGGTGCTGGAATACTGCGCGGACAAGCGCAGGCTCGGTGCAAAAACTATGTTTGCTACGCACTACCATGAGCTTTCCGCGCTTGAGGGCGAGATACAGGGCGTGCGCAACTACAGCATAAGCGCGAAGAAGCAGGGCGGGAACCTCGTGTTCCTGCGCAAGATAGTGCGCGGCGCAGCGGACGACAGCTACGGCATAGAGGTCGCAAAGCTCGCAGGGCTGCCGGAGGCCGTGATAAGCAAGGCCAAGGGCTACCTCAAGGAGCTTGAGGCCGACGGCATAAGCGCACTGCCGAGAGCCGCGGACGCGGACGACGGGCAGATAAGCTTCGCCGACGTCGGCACGGACGAGATACGCCAGATGTTAGAGAGCGCCGACCTCAACACGCTCACCCCTCTCGAGGCGATGAACCTGCTCTTTGAGCTGCAGAAGAAAGCGAGGGGCTGATGAACAGGAGAGCTTTACCCCCGTTCACAAGCGGGATGACAAAGCGTGAGCGCGTCATGGCGCTGGCATACATCCCGTTTCACGTGGCGCTGCTGCCGCTGCTGATGACATGGCTTGCAGTATACGCGCAGCTTTTGGACGAGGTAACGGCAAATGTGCTGTGCTACTCGATAGGCTTCATCTATATGCTCATCTTCGAGTTCCGCTTCCTGCGCCGTGACTTTGACCCGCTGTGCGATCACCCGCTGCACTGCGCGCTTGAGATAATCGCGGGCTATCTGCTGATGATGGTCTGCAACTACTGCACGAGCCTAATTATCCTCGCGGTGCTGCCGGACGCTTCGAATCCGAATAACGGCGCGATCATAGACATGGCAAACATAGACATGCGCTGGGTCAAGGCAATGACGGTATTTCTCGCGCCGCCGGTGGAGGAGCTGATGTTTCGCGCCGGCATATTCGGGGCGCTGCGCCGCCGCAGCCGCTTTGCGGCCTACGCCGTCAGCGCACTGGCATTTTCGCTGTACCATGTGTGGGCGTATGCGCTCGCCGACCCGATAAACTTGATATACATTATACAGTACATTCCGGTGTCTCTGCTGCTTGCGCGCTGCTATGAGCGCACGAACAGTATATGGAGCAGCATATTCTTCCACATGACCGTAAACGCTATATCGCTCCAGGCGCTTTACGCGCTGCAGAACATGCTATGAGCGGCTACACATTGAAACCCATCGCCCGGATAAAGAGCGATTTTCCGACGAAGTTCGGCATTCCCCGGCAGGCCGGGATAGTGAGCGAGCTTGAGAGCCTTATCGTTTTCGAGACAGAATACCGCAATGATGAGGCGCTGCGCGGGATAGAGGACTTCAGCCACCTGTGGCTGATATGGCAGTTTTCCGAGAACGTGCGCGAGGACTGGTCGCCAACGGTGCGCCCGCCGCGGCTCGGCGGGAACACGCGGCTCGGAGTGTTCGCGACGCGCTCCCCCTTCCGCCCGAACGCACTGGGACTGAGCTGCGTGAAGCTGCTGGGCGTCGAAAAGCGCGAAGGGTTGGGAACGGTCCTGCGCGTCGCTGGAGCCGACCTCATGGACGGCACGCCGATATACGACATCAAGCCGTACATTCCCTACGCCGACTGCCACCCCGAGGCAAGCGGCGGCTTCGCTCCGGACTCTGGGGCAAGGCTCACGGTGGAATACGCGGCGGGAGTGCAGGAGCACATACCGGAGGATAAGCGCGCCGCGCTGACGGGAGTGCTCGCAAACGACCCGCGCCCGCGCTATCAGCACGACAGCAGCCGAGTCTACGCCCTTGAGTTTGCGGGGCTTGAGGTGAAGTTCACGGTGGACGGAGACGTGCTCACTGTGATATTGGCAGAAAACCTCGCGGAGAAGTGATGCTTCTCCGCGAGGTTTTAGAAGTTTATATCAAGGCTATGAGACCGTTCACCGTACCGGGTGACGGTCTCCCTTTATTTTCTCACTGCCGCGCAATAGTCCCCGGAGATGATGATGTCAAACTCCTCGGGGTTGAAGAGCGCTGCGTCGGACGCCGTGCCGACATAGGCGGCGGAGCTGTCCTTGGTTTCCTCGATAAGCTCGGGGCTCAGGGAAAGATAGTGGAACCGCTCTCTGTACGGCAGGAGTGTTTTTCCGTGATCCTCATTTGTCAGCCCCTGGAAATAGTGTGCGTCCGTGCCGTCATAGAACAGGGTCAGGATCTCGCTTACATTATAATATCCCTTATATTGCAGATCGGCGCTTATATAGAGCCGGTCGGCTCCGCTGTTCTCCGCCGCCGTTATCGCGTCCTCAAGCCCATAGAAGAAATAGTGCTTCACGCTCTCGGCGTATGTTCCGAAGTACGTGCCCGCCATGAGCGCGCCCGAGAGCAGGAGCGCGCAGACCTCCGGGACAGTCAGCTTCGGCAGCGCGGTAACGGTATAATATATCCCGAGCGTGATGAACATCAGCTCCGCGTAATATATAATATTGATGCGGTTGACGTTCACGCCGTTTGTAACTATACCGACCCATATCCCGGTCAGCAGCGCAAACAGCGCAAGCCACCTGTTATCGGCTTTCTTCTCCTTGAGAAAGCCGAACAGGCCGAGCGCCGCAAACGGCATGGAGAAAAGATACACCGTGCCGAAGCCGTCCATATCGTTCCACGGAAGGTCTTTCCGCTGCAGGAACGTGACGTTCAGCATGCTTTTTAAATTAGCCAAGAGCTGTTCAAATGGCTTATCTGAGAAGAAGAGGATATCCCCCGCGCGGACACTGTCTGTAAAGTGCTGGATGGTGACAAAGGGCAGCTCTATCGTATCCCAGCCGAAAAAGTTCACGGCCATGGTGAGGATGAACGGCCACGCGACGAGCAGGTACACGAGAGCGCAGACAGCCGTGTCCCGCAGCGTGACGCGCTTCTTTATCATATAGAACGCGCAGACCGCGATGAGAAACAGCGGGACGGTATAGATCGTGATGCCGTAGCAGTACATACACAGGGCGAAGAAGAGCATGGATATATACAGGAAGCACTTTTTCTCCGTCAGGCCGCGGTTAAGGAAATACAGCCCGCCCATGAAGAAATGCGGCAGAAGATTGCAGTCGAGCGCCCAGCGGCTCTGAAGCAGGTGCCATGGGTTTATAGCCGCGAGCAACCCTGCGATTAGCCCGGCGCGCTCGCCGAAAACATCGCGCATGAAGAGATAAAAGAACACGCCCCCGGCGATGCTGCACAGCAGGGACGGGATGCGCATCGTCACGACGTTCAGGCCGAAGAGCTTCACAAACGGCGCGATCAGATATGACATGAGGCTGCTCATCTGCCCGTAGCCCCAAGCGTAGAGGTGGCAGGGCAGCCATGTGCCGAAGCGGTCGGTGCCGTAGTCGGCGAGAGCCTTGGCGTCGACCGCGGCCATCGCCCCGTCCTGATTCACGCCGCCTGGGATGCTGCCGAAGTTCCACACACGCGGCGCAATACCCGCAGTGAGGATCAGCAGCAGGAGCACGCGGTATGTATTTTTGCTTTGCCCGCCCGGCTGCACCGCTCCCGCGGGACGGCGCAGCATGCGCACGGCGGCAGCTATGCTCACCGCCAGCGAAAGGGCAAGCATTACAGAATTAAAGATATCCATTCATTTAGCTTGCGGAGCCTGCGCGTTATCGGCGCAGGCTCCGTCTTTTCTCAGTGTTTGGTTTTTCAGCTCAGGTTCCCGGTCGCGTACATCGCCGCCGTCAGCGCAACGACGGGCGCAGTCTCGCAGCGGAGGATGCGCTCTCCCATCGAGCAGATATGCAGCTTGCAGGCACGCGCAAGGTCGGCCTCGAACTGGGCAAAGCCGCCCTCGGGACCGGTGATGATCGCTGCGGTCGCGATGTCCTCATTCGCGGAGAGGACATCGTCCAGCTTCTCGCGCTCGCCCGTCTCATACATGAACAGGCCGAGGTCCTTCTTCACCGCGATATCGAGCACAGCCGTGAAGTCCCCCACCCAGCTCACCTGCGGGATGATGCCGCGGCCGGACTGCTTTGCAGCTTCCTCGGCGATGCGCTGCCAGCGCTCGAGCTTCTTCTCGGGCTTATCGGGCTTTGCGATGCAGCGTTCACTGTCAAAGAACATGATCTCATACGCGCCGGCTTCGACGCACTTTTGGATGATATAATCGGTCTTATCGCCCTTCGGCAGACCGCAGAGCACAGTTACCTTGACGCTCGGCTCCGCCGGGCAGGGGACGACCTCGATGACCTCGGCCTCGACCTGCTCCTTATCGGCGCTGACAAGGCGGCACTTATAGTCCGTGCCCTGCCCGTCGCAGATTATCATATCCTCGCCCGGACGCAGACGCAGCACGCGCACATGCTCGGCGTCCCGGCCCTTCATTATCGCCATGCCGCCAAGAATATTGGTACCGGCCATGAAAAATCTCGGCATTTTCATCTCTCCTGTGAGTTGATATGGAGTGTTCTCTTTGCCGTAATTATCGCATAATTTGGGCCGCTTTGCAAGAGCAAGCATATAATAGGGCGGAGAAAAATATATGGAGATGATATAATGGACAAAAACTTTTCCTCTGAGCTCCAGGGCTTTGAGGAGGTCTGGAAGCGCGTGAGCGCGGGGCGCGCAAAGCCCAAGGCTCCCGCGGGGCTCATGCCGGGGAA
>CAKTPC010000104.1 GCA_934590505.1 uncultured Oscillospiraceae bacterium | reverse complement strand
ACACGGTATACGCGGGCTTTGCGCTGCTGGCGGGGGAGTACCCGGAGCACGTGAGCGCGCGGGAGATATGAGGCGGACGACAGGAGGAAGATGATGGACAGAGAAGACACCATCGAAAAAGAGCAGGCCGGTGAGGAGCGGGCAAGGACGCAGGTGCTCCATGCACAGGAGAGCGGCCTTGTTGATGCGCCGCTGCACGTCATACCGCAGAGCGTGGCGGAGCAGATAGACTCGAAGGCAGCGCAGGCGCTCCTGACAGCACAGGCAGTAAAGGCCGCGGCAGATGCCGGGAAATTCAACGGCAAGGACGGCAAGAGCTTCGAGATAAAGGGCTACTACGCTTCGACCGAAGTGCTGGAGGCGGGAGTACCGGAGCCCACGCCGGGGGACGCATACTGCGTGGGAAGCGCTGCGCCGTATGACGTGTACGTCTACGACGGAGTAAACAGCGAGTGGGTCAACAACGGCACGATACAGGGCGCGAAAGGCGACACCGGCGCACCGGGCACGACCTTTACCCCGCACCTTGACGGCAATGGGAATCTCAGCTGGACAAACGACGGCGGCCTTGAGAACCCATCGACACAGAACATACGCGGTGCAGCGGGGGCCAAGGGAGATAGCGGACCCGCAGGCAAGAGCGCGTATGCCGCGGCGGTCGAGGCTGGGTACACAGGGACGGAGGCAACATTCTACGCGGCGCTGACGGCAATGCCGTACCACAACGCGCGGCACCTGCCGGACGGGGCAGACCCGATAACGGTGAAGGCCGGGAACATTGAGGACGGCGCGGTCGAGACGGCAAAGATAAAGGATAAGGCCGTGACGATGGCAAAGCTTGCAGACCATGCGGTGTCGGTCGATTACACGGTAACGCTCGACACGACGTGGAGCGGTGATGCTGCGCCGTACACCAAGGAGCAGACAGTAAACGGTATTCTGGCAGATGACAAGCCGCTTATAGACCTTGTGCCGTCATCCGCCTTTGACGACGCGGAGAAACAGGAGGATGCGTGGGCAAAGGTGTACTGCGCGGTGACGGCGGCAAACAAGATAACGTTCTACGCCAAGGCAAAGCCGACAGTCGCGATACCCTTGCAGATACGCTGCATAAGAAAGTGAGGGGCACAGATGGGTGAAGCATTCATAGTACGTCGGGGCGGAGGTGTGCCCTACGCGATCATCGGCGTGACATACCCCGCGGGGAGCATCTGCACCTGCGCGGACGGGACACGGACGCTGACGGCCAAGGACACCACCGGCAAGGCGTTGTTCATCATCCCCTCCGCCGGGACATGGACAGTAACGGCCACGAAGGGCAGTCAGAGCGCGAGCCAGAGTGTGGAGATCACAGCCGAGGGGCAGGTCAAGACGGTGGAGCTGAACTTCGAGCTAGTGCTGTTTGACGGCTCGACCGGCACGGTCGCAAGCGGGTATTCATGGGTCGGGCACGATATCCTGCACGACGACAGCTACGGGCAGGGATATTACATGCCATTTTACGGATACGGCGGCGGCACTGCCGGGAACATAAGCCCGATGATAGACGTAAGCAATTACAGCACATTGAAGATAAAAGCCTGTCTGGTGGGAAGCGCTATGGTGGGCACGGGCTACGGCGCTATAGGGCTGTACAAGACTCTGCCGGACTGGACCGCTGCAAGCGTTGCCCCGATAGCCGGAATACAGATAGGCGCAGGGCAAAGCAGCCAGCCGGCCGGACTGTCTGCAGCGCAGGAGTACACGGTGGACATCAGCGCCCTGAGCGGAGAATATTACTTTGCAGGTGTCAGCAAGGGCTGGGACCCGGCGGCGCTTCAGGTGGAGCTTTCGTAAGGAGGGGGACATAACGATGACGATCTATATAGATGATGATTACAAATGCTATGTCTCCGCGGCTGACGGGCGCAGAGCGATAGAGACAAACTATTTCGACGGCAAGTGTACGGAGTGGATAGAGAGCTACCGCTTTGTACCGGCAGGAGAAACATGGGTGCGCGAGGACGGCGAAGTGTTCACGGATATGACGGCACCGTGGAAGGATATGGCGAACGCTTACGCGGCACAGGCAGCGTATTTGGCCGGGAAGCTCGCGGCGGCGGAGACGGACATTGCAGAGCTGGACATGGCTCTGCTTGACGCGGAATATGAAAACATAACGGGAGGAACGGACGATGAGTGATCTAATCTACAGAGTGTGCAAAAGGACGATACGGCGAGGGGGTTATCCCGCTGACATGCAGATGAGGATCGATGTGTTCTATGCCGGGGGCAAGCTCAGCACCGCGGAATACGACGAGCTGTGCGGAATGCTTGAGACTGAGTGACGATGGACGTTATCGAAAATGCAGTGACCCGCGCGCTTGAACTCGCGGCTGACGACAGTCACGGCTACGATCAGGCCAACCGCTGGGGGCCTGACTACGACTGCAGCAGCCTTGTGATAGACTGCTTCAAGAGAGCGGGTCTGCCCCTCAGCTGCACATATACGGGCAACATGCGCGGGGATATGCTCCGCTGCGGTTTCGAGGATGTGACCGGCAGCGTTGATCTCAATACCGGCGCAGGGCTTGAACGCGGGGATGTGCTCCTGAACTACATCCACCACACTGCACTGTATATAGGCGGCGGTCAGCTCGTGCAGGCGAGCATCAACGAATACGGTACTACGACCGGCGGACAGACCGGGGACCAGACCGGACGCGAGATATGCACACGAGGGTACTGCAACTATCCGTGGGACTGCGTGCTCAGGTACACGGGTGAGGAGAGAGCCGAGACGGAACGGGAGACAGAGTATGTCAGTGTTGAGCTGCCTGTGCTGCAGAGAGGCAGCACAGGAGAGACGGTGAAAGCAATGCAGATACTGCTGCGCGGGCGCGGCTTCGGAGTGGGCTGGTACGGTGCGGACGGCGAGTTCGGCGCAGCGACGGAGGAAGGGCTGCGCGCTTTCCAGAGAGTAAAAAGCGAAGAAGCGGACGGGGTCTGCGGAGAGAGGACATGGAGCAGACTTTTAAAGTAAACGGGGTAGAGGAAAAATGTGGGAGACAATAGCGGGCGCGGTCGTGACGGGGCTGCTGACGCTGATGGGCGTGCTTATCAGCAACAGCCGATCGCAGGCGGTGACGGAGACGAGACTTGAGGAGCTGACGCGCGAGGTCAGGGAGCACAACAACTTTGCACGGAGAGTTCCGGTAGTTGAGGAGCAGATACGCGTCATGGACAGGCGCATGACGGCGCTGGAAAAATATAAGAACTAAGGAGAATGAGCATGGAATTTATGGGAGTTGCAGGAGTCGCGGCGATAGGCGTTATCGCTTACCTCATAGGCGAGGCAGTGAAGATAAGCCCCGCAGACAACAAGTACATACCGGTGATATGCGGCACTGCCGGGGCACTGCTCGGCGCGGCGGCGATGTACACGGTGCCGGAGTTCCCGGCGGGGGATATCATCAACGCGATAGCGGTGGGCATAGTCTCGGGGCTTTCGGCCACGGGTGCGGATCAGATCGCAAAACAAATGAAAAAATAAAAATATTTTGGGCGCGCCGCAATTGCTTTGCGGTGCGCCCAATTTTGCAAGTACAGTTTCAACGGCAGCTTACAGCAGGCCGCCGATCTTGATGAACACGGGAGCGAAAACGACCGACACGACGGTCATGAGCTTGATGAGGATATTGATAGAGGGACCGGCAGTGTCCTTGAACGGGTCGCCGACGGTGTCGCCGACGACGGCGGCCTTATGAGCGTCGGAGCCTTTGCCGCCGTTCGAGCCGCTCTCGATGTACTTCTTGGCGTTGTCCCACGCGCCGCCGGCGTTGGACATATATATGGCGAGCAGAACGCCGGTGACGAGGGAGCCGGCAAGCAGGCCGCCGAGCGCGGCGGGGCCGAGCAGGATGCCGACGAGCAGCGGGCAGACGACTGCGAGCAGACCGGGAACGATCATCTCGCGCAGTGCAGCCTTGGTGGAGATGGCGACGCAGGTGCCGTAATCGGGCTTGCCGGTGCCGTCAAGGATGCCGGGGATCTCGCGGAACTGGCGGCGGACCTCTTCGATCATCTTATAGGCGGCCTTGGAGACAGAGTCCATAGTGAGGGCGGAGAAGGTGAAGGGGAGCATGCCGCCGATGAGCAGGCCGATGACGACATCGGGCTGAAGAAGATCGATGGCGGAGAGTTTGACCTCGGAGGCGTAGGAGACGAAGAGGGCGAGCGCGGTGAGCGCGGCAGAGCCGATGGCGAAGCCCTTGCCCATGGCGGCGGTGGTGTTGCCGACGGCGTCTAGCTTATCGGTGATCTCACGGACGTGGGGATCGAGACCGCTCATCTGGGCGATGCCGCCGGAGTTATCGGCGATGGGACCATAGGCGTCGACGGCGACGGTGATGCCGGTGGTGGAGAGCATGCCGACGGCGGCGAGGGCGATGCCGTAGAGATCGCCGGTGACGGAATAGGATATGTAGATGCCGACGCAGATGAGGACGATGGGCACCCAGGTGCTCATCATGCCGACGGCGATGCCGCTGATGATGGTGGTGGCGGAGCCGGTCTCGGACTGGCTGGCGATGCGCTTGACGGAGACATAGTCCTCAGAGGTATAGACCTCGGTGACAAAGCCGATGACGAGGCCGACGATGAGCCCTGCGATGATCGCAGCGGCACAGTAGAAATTGCCGAAGAAAACATGGCTGAGGATAACGGAGCCGACCGCGACGATGGCGGCGGAGACGTAGGAACCCATTTTCAGAGCCTTGTGGGGGTTCGAGTCATCACTGCCGCGGACGAAGAAGGTAGCGATAATCGAAGCTAAGATACCAACGGCCGCAATTGCCATGGGGAACATGACGCCGGCACCGGTAAAGAGACCGACGGCGGAGACGCCGAGAGTTATCGCGGAGACGATAGCGCCGACGTAGCTCTCGAAGAGGTCAGCGCCCATGCCGGCGACGTCGCCGACGTTATCGCCGACGTTGTCGGCAATGACGGCGGGGTTGCGGGGGTCGTCCTCGGGGATACCGGCCTCGACCTTGCCGACGAGGTCAGCTCCGACGTCGGCTGCCTTGGTATAAATGCCGCCGCCGACTCGGGCAAAAAGCGCGATGGAGGAAGCGCCGAGGGAGAAGCCGAAGAGAATGTCATAGCGGCCGGTGAAGATATAGATAAGGCTGCATCCCAAAAGCCCGAGACCGACGACGCACATGCCCATGACCGAGCCGCCGGAGAAGGCGACGGAGAGGGCACGGTTCATGCCGTGCTCAAGAGCGGCGTTCGCGGTGCGGACATTGGCCTTGGTGGCAACGCGCATACCGAAGAAGCCTGCAAGGATCGAGCAGCCGGCGCCCGCAACAAAGCACAGCGCCGTGGCAGGATTAATGAAAACGGCGATGAGGACAAACAGAACGAGAATAAAAACAGCCAGAATCTTATATTCTGACTTCAAGAATGCGCTTGCGCCTTCAGCGATCGCGCCCGATATTTCCTGCATACGGCTGCTGCCGGGTGCCATTTTTGAGACATAGTTCGCCTTATACGCCGCGAACGCGAGAGCCGCTATCGCGAGCAGAGGCACAAGGTAGATCAATACATGCATGGGTGAGAGTTCTCCAATCTTTTTCATTTTTGTCCGGCAGCCGATTCGAAAAGGACAGCTCCGTGTGTTTGTGTATTTTAGACTATAAACGGCAAAATAGCAACACGCAAACGAAGAAAAATAATGCAAAATGACGAAGTTCATAGGAAACTCCAAATTACGTGAAGAGTTGTTAAGACTTATGCACAAAATACACAAAAGAATTAGAGAGAATCGGATGGAGAACGTTAAGAAATAAACTAAAAATGAGCAAATCCAACAATGAGTTCTTTGGTAAACCGGTTTACACGAATAAACTGCATTTTTTTAGCGAAAATGTGACTGGGATAATGCACAAAAAACTAAAGAGAAAAGGCGGCGGAGAGCGCGGAAGCATTGAGATAACATACCTTTGCATCGATCAAAACCGCTATTGACGCATACTAAACAAAGGTTGTGTTTTCGGAGGAATAACGGTATACTTAAATTTACCAAAGACGTAAAATTTTGTGCTGAGGAGGCGGACATGAAGGACATGGAACTGAGCAGGGACGAACTGAAATATCTCAAGCTTTTATCCAAAACCTATCCGACCATTCAGGCGGTCAGCACGGAGATAATCAACCTCCGGGCGATACTCAACCTGCCGAAGGGGACGGAGCACTTCATAAGCGATATCCATGGGGAATACGAGGGTTTCAGGCATATCCTGCACAACGCCTCAGGCTCGGTGCGCCGCAAGATAGATCAGGCTCTCGGGGATTTCGTGTCCTCAGGCGACAGGGATAATCTCGCGACGCTTATATATTATCCGGAGCTGAAGCTGCAGGAAATAAAAGAAGCCGGAAAGGCGACGCGCGAATGGTACACCATAACGCTGCGGCAGCTCGTATCCGTGTGCAAGATAACGACATCGAAATACACCCAGTCAAAGGTCAGAAAGATGCTGCCGAAGGACTTTGAGTATGTCATAACCGAGCTTATGACCACCGGCAGCAAGGACTTCAACAAAGAGGAATATTACAGCCAGATCATAGATTCGATCATAGATATAGGTCGGGCGGACAAGTTCATCGTTGCGCTGTGTCACCTTGTGCAGAACTCGGTAATCGATAAGCTGCACATCGTCGGTGATATATTTGACCGCGGCGACAGCCCGCATCTGGTGATAGACGAGCTGGAGAAGCAGCGCTATGTCGATATCCAGTGGGGCAACCA
>CAKTPC010000103.1 GCA_934590505.1 uncultured Oscillospiraceae bacterium | reverse complement strand
CTGAAAATTCTTTTCGTCATTTCTCTGCCTCCAGACGGTAGCCGACATTGCGCACCGTCTCGATAAGGTTCCCGCAGCTGCCCAGCTTCTGCCGCAGGGTGCGGATATGCATATCCACCGTGCGCGTTTCGCCGACGAAGTCCATGCCCCAGACGGCGTTGAAGAGCTGATCTCTCGTAAAGGCCGTGCCGGGATTTGAGAGGAACAGCTTCAAAAGCTCAAACTCCTTATAGGTCAGCGCGACGCGCGCGCCGTTTACCGTGACCGTGCGCTCATCGGGGATGAGTTCGAGCGCCCCCGCGCGCAGCACCTGCACCGGGGCTTTCGGCGCGCAGCGGCGCAGCACCGCCTTCACGCAGGACACCAGCTCCATCACCCCGAAGGGCTTCACGAGATAATAATCCGCGCCGAGGTCGAGCCCCTGTATCTTGTCATACTCCGCGCCCTTCGCCGTGGCCATCACTACGGGGATCTCGCGCAGCTCCGTTCTCGCCTTCATGCGGCGCAGAAGCTCGATGCCGTCTATCCCCGGCAGCATCACATCAAGCACGACAAGTTCCGGTCTCTCCTTCTGCACGGCTTCCCAGAACTCCGCGCCGTCAGAAAAGCCCTCGGCCTCAAAGCCCGTGGACTGCAAAGCGTACACCTCGATATCCCGGATACTCGCATCGTCCTCAACGCACCAGATCATAAGCTTTACTCTCCCCTGTGCACTCCCGTCACGGAAAAGATCACCCACTCGGCAATGTTCACCGCGTGGTCGCCTATCCGCTCGAAGTATTTTGCGATCATCAGCAGGTCGAGCGCATACTCCCCGTCGTCGGGGTTTTCGGCTATCTTGGCAATAAGCTTGCTCTTTACCTGCAGGAAGTATTCATCGACGATATCGTCCTCGTCGACGACCTTCTCCGCAAGTATTGTATCATGTTTTACGTAAGCGTCAATGCTTTCCGTGACCATGTGTATCGCGGCCTTGGCCATTTCGGTAAGGGTGACGTAGTCCTCGGGGTTGTGCCCGTCGATAAAGCCGATGATATCGGCGATCTCCTCAGCCTGATCTCCGATACGCTCGAGGTCGGTTATCATCTTGAGCGCAGCGGATATCTGCCGCAGGTCGCGCGCGACCGGCTGCTGCTGTAAAAGCAGGCGCAGGCACAGCGCCTCTATCTCCCGCTCCTTGCGGTCAATGTCCGCTGAGAGCGGCGCGACCTTTGCCGCAAGCTTCATGTCCGCCTCGGTCAGTGCCTTTGAAGCAAGGGCGATGACCTCCTCGCACTGCGCGCCCATCTCTATCATCTCACGGTTGAGCTGGGCAAGCTGTTCATCAAAACGGCTTCTCATTATCCGAACCTCCCCGTTATATAATCTTCGGTCCTCTTGTCCTCCGGCTGGGAGAAGATGTGCTCCGTCCCACCGTATTCTATCAGCTCTCCCAAAAGGAAGAAAGCCGTGCTGTCCGAGATACGCACCGCCTGCTGCATATTGTGCGTGACGATGACGATGGTGTATTTTCCCTTGAGCTGCGTCGCAAGCTCCTCGATCTTCGAGGTGGAGATCGGGTCGAGGGCGCTCGTCGGCTCATCCATCAGCAGCACATCCGGTTCGACCGCGAGCGCGCGGGCGATGCAGAGCCTCTGCTGCTGGCCGCCCGATAGACCGAGTGCGTTCTTCTTGAGCCTGTCCTTGACCTCGTCCCAGATCGCCGCGCCGCGCAGGGAGCGCTCGACTATCTCGTCGAGCCGCGCGCGGTTCTTTATGCCGTGCGTGCGGGGACCGTAGGCAATGTTGTCATAGATGCTCATGGGGAAAGGGTTCGGCTTTTGGAACACCATGCCGACCTGGCGGCGCAGCTCGTTGACGTCCGCCGAGGGGTCGTAGATATCCTCGCCCTTATACTTCACGCTGCCGGTGATCTTCACGCCGGGGATAAGGTCGTTCATGCGGTTGAGCGTCTTGAGAAAGGTGGATTTGCCGCAGCCGGACGGGCCTATGAGCGCGGTTATGCTCTTTTCGGGAATGTCGATGCTGACATCGTGCAGCGCCTGATGCGTGCCGTACCAAAGGCAGAGATCGTCGGCCTTTATTATACTGTTCTTATCCTGCGTCATAAGCTCTTCTTCCTTTTGAAATATCTTTCGACCAGCGCCGCGGCGAGGTTTATCAGCAGCGTCAGTATCATGAGTATTGCGGCGATGGCGAAGGCGACCTCAAATTCGCCCTGCTCCTTCGCGTAGACATACAGCGCGACGGTCAGCGTCGCGCCCGCACCGGCAAGCCCGTCGAACAGACCGTTGAGCGCGTGGGCAAAGCCTGCCGTGAACAGCAGCGCCGCCGACTCGCCGAGGATGCGCCCGACCGAGAGGATGCAGCCGGTTATAACGCCGTCAACGCAGCCGGGGAGCACAACCGTGCATATCACGCGCCACTTGCCCGCGCCGAGGCCGAAGGCGCCCTCGCGGTAGCTCTGAGGCACAGTCTTGAGGCTCTCCTGCGTCGTGCGCATTATCGTCGGCAGGTTCATTATGACAAGCGTCAGCGCACCGGCCATCAGGGAGGTCTGCATTCCGAGGAACTGGCAGAAGAACAGCATGCCCACAAGGCCGTAAATTATCGACGGTATGCCCGAGAGCGTCTCCGCCGCGTATTCGATAGCCGCGACGAGCTTTTTATTCGAGGCGTATTCGGTCAGATATATCGCCGCTCCGACGCCCAGCGGCAGAACGTACACGAGCGAAGCGAGGACGATATAGAGCGTGTTCAGGATATCCGGCAGGATGCCGATGGAGTTTGTAAGATAGCTCGGCTTTGTCGACAGCAGCTTCCATGTCACGTTCGGCAGCCCCTTATAGAGCACGTAGCCGATCATGAACAGCACCAGCGCCGCCGTGAGGAGCGCGGCAAGCGTCATAAGTGCTCGCATCGTGACGATATATGCCCGGCGCTTACCGGAGAATTTATGCTTGAGCATTCTCAGTTCCCCTCCTTATCGCGCTTGAGGAAGAAGTTGAGTGCGGCGTTTATCAGCATGATAAACAGGAACAGCACCAGTGCTATCGAGAACAGCGCCTGACGCTGAAGGCCGCTGGAGTAGCTCATCTCGCTTGCGACAGCCGTCGTGAGAAAGCGCACGCTCTGGAACAGCTCCGGCATGTTCGGGACGTTTCCCGACACCATCATCACCGCCATCGCCTCGCCTATCGCGCGGCCGACGCCGAGGACGACCGCCGCGGCAATGCCGCTCTTCGCCGCCGGGACGGATACGCGGAACCACGTCTCCTCGGGCGTTGCGCCGAGGGCAAGGGACGCATCCTCATACTCGCCCGGCACAGCTTCAAGCGCCGTGACCGAGACCTTGATTATCGACGGCAGGATCATTATTGCGAGGACTATAATTGCCGCAAGCAGGCTCGCTCCGTCGGGGACGTTGAATATCTTCCTTATCCCCGGCACGAGCACCAGCATGCCCACAAGGCCGTAGACGACCGATGGGATGCCCGCAAGCAGGCTGACCGCCGAACCCATGACCTCCTTTATCTTCGGCGGCGCAGCCTTCGCAAGGTACACCGCCGTCATAAAGCCGACTGGCACGCCGAGCAGTATCGCTCCCGCCGTGCCGTAAACGCTTGTGAGGATGAACGGGAGTATGCCGTAGCTCGGCTCCGCCGCGGTCGAGGCCCACTTCGTCCCGAACAGGAACGGGATAAGTCCTATCTCACGTATCGCCGGTATACCGGAAATGACCAGATACACCGTGATGAGCAGCACGCAGCCGACCGTTATCAGGCCGAGCAGCAGGAACACCCCGTGTATTATATTTTCAAAAACTCTGTTGCTCTTCATTAAATCTTCTCCGATCTGCTCCCTTGGTTTATCAAAACGTACCGATACTTCAATATGCTTTGATAAACCAAGGCGATGTTTGACCGCCTTGGTTTTTGTTTGGGTAATTACTTTGCGGTTGCTACTGCACCGGCTGCCGCGATGAGGTCTGCTGCATCAGCGGAGGTGGCGTAATCGAAGAAGGCCTGCGCTGCTGCGCTGAGTTCAACGCCGTCCTTGGTGACGAGGACGAAGGGGCGCTGGATAACATAGCTGCCGTCCTTGACGGTGTCCTCGGTCGGGGCGATGCCGCCGACGGTCAGAGCCTTGACGTTGTCCTTGAGAGCTGCGAGGGAAGCATATCCGATAGCGTCAGGGTTCGTGGAGACGGTGGTGATAACGTCACCGGTGGAGGTCAGCTCCTGGCGGTACTTGCAGGAGTCCTTGGTGTCGGTGATGGACTCGAAGCCATCGCGGGTGCCGCTGCCGGCCTCACGGCCGATGAGGACGATCTCAGCGTCATTGCCGCCGACTTCCTTCCAGTTGGTGATCTCGCCGGTGTAGATCTTTGCGATGGTCTCAACGTCGAGGTCGGATACAGGGTTTGCGGGGTTCACGATGACGGCAATGCCGTCGAGGGCAAGGATGGTCTCCTTGAGGCCGGAGGCCTTCTCATCGTCCTTCAGTGCACGGGAGGACAGGCCGATGTCGCAGCGGCCTTCGCCGACGGCAGTGATGCCGGAACCGGAGCCGGTCGGGTTATAGGTGAAGGTCACGCCCTTGTTCTGCTCCATGAAGGCTTCGCCCAGTGCGCCGATGACCTTCTCCATAGAGGTGGAGCCGTCGGTCGCGACGGTGCCGCTCAGCTCTGCGGGGGCTTCAGTTGAGGGAGCTGCGCTGTCAGCAGCGGGAGCGGTCGTGGCCGCCGGAGCGGCGGAGCTGCCGCAGCCTGCCAGAAGCGCCAGAGCAAGGACTGCAGCAAGTGCTATACTGATGATCTTTTTCATTTTTCGTTTCTCCTTTTATTCTTCCAATATGAGAACTCTTGTTTTTGTAGTCTTTCCTGCTACGTCCTTAATAATAGCGCAGCCACGTAAAATGAAAAATCGCGCTCATGTAAAATACATGTAAAGCGCGATAAAAGTCTGCGCAGGACTTTTTTGACAAGCTGTTGAAAGCCTACTAAAAACATGGTATTATAGGAGTATAAAAGAGGTGTTTTGATTTGAAAATTTCCACAAAGGGGCGCTACGCACTGCGTATGCTTCTCGACCTCGCGGAACACCGGAACTGCGGATACATCGCGCTCAAGGACATTGCCGAGCGTCAGGGCATATCCAAGAAATACTTGGAGCAGATCATACCGATGTATAACCGTTCCGGTATCCTTAAAACCGAGCGCGGCTCGCAGGGCGGCTACCAGCTCGCCAAGGCTCCGGAGACGCTGACGGTCGGGGAGATACTCCGCTTCACGGAGGGCGACCTCGCCCCCGTCGCCTGCGCCGGTGAAGAGACGCCGATGTGTACGCGCAGCGCCGACTGTGCTGTGCTCCCGGTCTGGCAGGGGCTGTATAAGGTGATAAACGAATATCTTGACGGCATCACGCTGCAGGATATCATGGATCAGTACCGCGCCAGCCCGTCGGACGACTATGTGATATAAGGAGCATGGCTATGGAAAGGGATCGATCATGAAAGACGTTAAAAGTATTTGCAAAATAGCATTGGTGCAGGCTGAGCCTGTAATGTTCGATAAGGCTGCGGGCCTTGAAAAAGCGCTGCGGTACATTGACGAAGCCGCCGCGCAGAGGCCCGACCTCATAGTTTTCCCGGAGCTGTTCATACCTGGCTATCCCATCGGGATGAACTTCGGTTTCAGCATGGGCAAGCGCAATGCCGACGGGCGCAAGGACTGGAAGCGCTATTACGATGCGTCCATCGTCGCGGGTGAGACGGAGTTTCAGCAGCTCGCCGAGGCGGCGAAGAGGACCGGTGCGTACATCAGCCTCGGCTTTTCCGAGCGCGACGCGGTGATCGGCACGCTCTATAACAGCAACGTCATCTTTGAACCGGACGGCTCATATAAAATTCACCGCAAGCTCAAGCCCACCGGCTCCGAACGCCTTGTGTGGGGCGATGCAAACAAGGACTATTTCCCGATAACCGAGACCCCTTGGGGACCGGTCGGCAGCCTTATCTGCTGGGAAAGCTATATGCCGCTTGCACGCGTGGCGCTCTATCAGAAGGGCATCACCATTTACATCTCCCCGAACACCAACGATAACCCCGAGTGGCAGGCCACGATCCAGCACATCTCCATCGAGGGCAAGTGCTACTTTATTAACTCCGACATGATCGTCCGGCGCAGCTCCTACCCCGCCGATATCCACGAGCGCGAAATGGTAGAGCAGCTCCCCGAATACGTGTGCCGCGGCGGCAGCTGCGTCATCGACCCCTACGGTCACTATGTGACCCAGCCGGTCTGGGACGAAGAGACGATAATCTACGCCGACCTTGACATGAACCTCCCCGCCGCCTGCAAGATGGAGCATGACGCCGTCGGGCACTACTCGCGCCCCGACGTGCTTGAACTGATCGTCAACGAGAAGTAAGGTCGAGACTGAAATGGCGATAACCCTGCTCGCGTCGCTTATCATAATGGCGGCATACTTTCTCCTGCTGTACGGCGGAGTCGGCTTCATTCAGGATAAGAAGTTCTTCTCCTCCGGGCCGCTCATAACCACGGTGAATGACCTTGTCTCCGTTGTGACCTATTATGGCTTTGCGTGGTTGTTCCTGATCCGGATCTTCAAAATAGTATAACAGCAAAACGGACTGTCTCAAATTGAGGCAGTCCGTTTTGCTGTTGTCTTATGTTCTCACTCCGCGAACATCGCAGTGGAGAGGTATCTCTCACCGGTGTCCGGAAGCAGGGCAACTATTATCTTGCCCTTGTTCTCCGGGCGCTTTGCAAGCTGCGCCGCAGCAAAGACCGCCGCGCCCGAGGATATGCCGACAAGCAGCCCCTCGCGTCTGGCAAGCGCGCGGCCCGCGGCAAAGGC
>CAKTPC010000102.1 GCA_934590505.1 uncultured Oscillospiraceae bacterium | reverse complement strand
GCCTGCCGAGGACTGCGGGGCACGCGGTCGGCTCGGAAAATTTTCGCAAAATCGCAACATATTGCAAAAATATAGGTATAGAATATCTCACGGTGTACGCATTCTCCACCGAGAACTGGAAGCGCCCGAGCGATGAGGTCTCCACCATTATGAAGCTGCTGGGCAAATACCTGCACGAAGCGATAGACACCATGGAGCGCGACCATATAAAGATGAAGGTGCTCGGCGATGTCGACGGGCTCACGCCCGAGCTTCAGGCGCTTGTCGCAAAGACTGAGGAGATATCCGCGCGCTATGACGGCTTTCAGGCGAATATCTGCCTGAACTATGGCGGACGTGATGAGATCGTCCGCGCGGCGCAGCGCTACGCAAAGGATTATGCCGAAGGCAAGGCTGAGGGTGAACTCACCGAAGCTTGCTTCGGCTCTTACCTCTACTCCGCCGGTATCCCCGATCCCGACCTGCTCATCCGCCCGGGCGGGGAGCAGCGCATCTCGAACTTTCTGCTCTGGCAGTGCGCCTATTCGGAGTTCTATTTTACCGACGTGCTCTGGCCGGACTTCGGCACGAATGAGCTTGACAAGGCCATCGCGGTCTACAACAGCCGCGACCGGCGCTATGGCGGGGTGAAGAACCCGTGACGCCGATACAGTCTGAGCTCTTCGCGCTCCAGGATAAGAAGTACCGGGACTTTCACGCGGGTCTGCTGCCGACAGTTCCGAAGGAAACGATCATCGGCATCCGCAAGCCCGCCATCCGCGGCTATGCTAAAAAGCTTGCCGGGACGCCGGAGGCAGTTGAGTTCATGCGCACGCTTCCGCATGAGTATTTCGATGAGAACGACCTGCACGGCATGCTCATAAACGAGATAAAGGACTATTCCGACGCCGTCGCCGCGCTCGACGCTTTCCTGCCCTATGTGGACAACTGGGCGACCTGCGACCTTATAAGGCCGCTTTCCTTCAAAAAGCACCCGGCAGATCTGATCGATAACATCCGCCGCTGGATGGACAGTGAGCACACCTACACCTGCCGTTTTGGCATGGAGACGCTAATGACGCATTATCTGGATGTGGAGTTTAAGGCAGAATATCTCGACTGGGTTTCGGACATCCGCAGTGAGGAATACTACCTGCGCATGATGCAGGCGTGGTTCTTCGCGACGGCGCTTGCAAAGCAGTATGACGCTGCACTGCCGTATATCGAAAATAGGCGGCTCGATAAATGGACGCACAACAAGGCTATCCGGAAATCCATCGAGAGCTACCGCGTAAGCGATGAACACAAGGCGTACCTCAGAACGCTGAGAATCTGAAACGGTATGTACGGTATGTATTATATACCTAAGAAAAGAGGAAACTAAAATGGTAAAGTCCATTTCGATCCTTGGCTGTACCGGCTCGATAGGCCGGCAGACCATCGCCGTTGCCGAGCATATCGGCATGCCCGTTGCGGCGCTTACGGCGAACAGGAAAATAGACATGCTCGAAGAGCAGGCGCGCCGCCTGCGCCCGAAGTTCGTCGCCGTTTACGACGAGGCGGCGGCAAAGCAGTTCAAGATCGCTGTCGCCGACACCGATATCCGTGTCGGCTCCGGTATGGATGGTCTTATCGAGGCCGCGTGCATGGACGGCACTGACTGCGTCGTGACCGCCGTGTCAGGTTCCGTCGGGCTCCGCCCGACTCTCGCCGCCATAGATGCTAAAAAGCGCATCGCCCTTGCGAATAAGGAGACTCTCGTCTGCGCGGGCGATATCGTCATGGCGCGCGCCAACGAAAAGGGCACGGAAATAGTCCCGGTCGACTCCGAGCACTCGGCCATCTTCCAGTGCCTCATGGGCAGGAAAAAGGGCGAACTCAAAAAGATCCTCCTCACGGGCTCCGGCGGCCCGTTCCGCGGTAAGGCGAGGAGTGAGCTTGAGGACGTCACGCCCGAACAGGCTGTCAAGCACCCCAACTGGAGCATGGGCGCGAAGATATCTGTCGACAGCGCGACGATGATGAACAAGGGCCTTGAATTCATCGAGGCCATGCACCTGTTCTCCGTCACGCCCGATGATATTCAGGTGGTAATCCACCCGCAGAGCGTCATACACTCTATGGTAGAGCTGGTCGACGGCACGGTTATCGCGCAGCTCGGCGTGCCGGATATGGGGCTTCCCATCCAGCTTGCCCTGACCTACCCCGAGCGCAAAGCCTCGATGTTCGAGCACCTTGATTTTACCAAGCTGCGCGACCTCACCTTTGAAGCGCCCGACCTTGAAAAGACCCCCTGCCTCGGTCTTGCGATGGACTGCGCCCGTACCGGCGGCACGGCTCCCTGCGTGATGAGCGCGGCAAACGAGGTCGCCGTGGGTATGTTCCTGCGTCATGAGCTGGGCTATAACCGCATTTATGACGCCGCGGCGGGAGCCGTGGCAAAGCTGGGAGCGGTCGACGCTTCCGATATGGAAACCGTTCTGGAGGCGGACGCCGCCGCCAGAGCCTATGTCATGGAGAATTTCGGTAAATGACTGTTCTTTACATCGCACTGGCAATACTTCTTTTCGGCGTACTCGTCGGCGTCCATGAGCTCGGGCACTTCGCCGCGGCGAAGGCCTGCGGCGTCAGAGTCGAGGAATTCGCGCTCGGCATGGGGCCCGCCATCCTGCAAAAGCAGAAGGGTGAAACGGTCTATTCTCTGCGCTGCATCCCATTCGGAGGCTTCTGCGCCATGGCCGGGGAGGACGAAGTGTCCGACGATCCGCGCGCGTTCATGAATCAGGCGGCGTGGAAGCGCATCATCATCCTCGTCGCGGGCGCGGCCATGAACTTCCTGCTCGGCCTGCTCATAGTTATCATCCTCTATTCCAATGCCTACGCTTTCCGCTCCGCGGAGATCACCGGCTTCATGGACGGCTGCCCCTACGAGAGCAGCGAGGGACTTCAGGTCGGCGACAGGTTCTATAAAATCGACGGCCACCGTATCTATCAGTTTTATGATGTCAGCGACTTTCTCAGTCAGGGCGACGGCACCTATGACCTCGTCGTCATCCGCGACGGGAAAAAGGTGAAGCTCAGTGATTTCGCGCTCACGCCGCTGGAATATCCCGGCCAGACACAGAAAATGTACGGCTTCTACTTCGGCTATGACGAAGCCACCCTCGGCGTGAAGCTTGAGAACTCGTGGAACACGACGATGGAGTTCGGCCGCTGGGTCTGGCTCGGCCTGAAGGAGCTTGTGCGCGGTGACGTCGGCATGAAGGATATGGCCGGCCCCGTCGGCATTGTCGATATGATGGCCGAGACGGGCGAGCAGGCAGAGTCTACCGCCGACGCCTTCTACCGCATCTTCTATTTCACGGCCTTCATTGCGGTGAACCTCGCAATAATGAACATGCTGCCGATCCCGGCACTTGACGGCGGCAGAGTGTTCCTCCTGCTCGTGACATGGGTAATCGAAACGGTAAGCAAAAAGAAGCTCGATCCGAAGTATGAAGGCTATATCCATGCAGCGGGCATGGTGCTCCTGCTGGGACTGATGGCAGTCATAATGTTCAATGATATAATCAGGATAGTGACGAGATAATGAATAAGAGAGATACAGTAAAAAAGATAAAGGCCGGGAGCGTCGAGATAGGCGGCGGCGCGCCCGTCTCCGTGCAGACCATGTGCAACACCAAGACCTGGGACGTTGACGCAACAGTCGCACAGATAAAGGCCATGCAGACCGCGGGTGCTGACATCGTGCGCATCGCGCTGCCGGATATGGAATCGGCTAAGGCCGTCTCCGCTATAAAGGAGCAGGTGAGCGTCCCGCTCGTCGCGGATATTCATTTTGACTACCGTCTCGCTCTCGAAGCCGCCGAGCGCGGCATCGATAAGATACGCATCAACCCCGGCAACATCGGCGCGCCCGAGAACGTCAAGGCCGTTGCCGAGGCTTGCCGCAGGCACAATATCCCCATCCGCATCGGCGTGAACGCGGGCAGTCTTGAAAAGGGTCTGCTCGAAAAGTACGGCCACCCCTGCCCTGAAGCTCTTGTCGAGAGTGCGAAGGGGCACGCGGAGCTGCTCGAGCGCTATGACTTTGACGATATCTGCATTTCGATGAAGTCCTCCTCCGTGCCGCTCACCGTTGCTGCCTACCGCCTCGCCGCCGATACCTTCAATTATCCTCTGCACCTCGGTGTCACCGAGACCGGCACCGAGTGGAACGGGACCATCCAGTCCGCCGTCGGCATCGGTACTCTGCTGTGCGAGGGCATCGGCAACACGATCCGCGTCTCCCTGACGGCTGACCCCGTCAAGGAAGTCAGCGCCGGTATCGCCATCGTCAAGGCCGCTGGGCTGCGCCCGGGCGGTGTGCGCTTTGTCT
Source organism: uncultured Oscillospiraceae bacterium (assembly GCA_934590505.1). GTDB lineage: Bacteria > Bacillota > Clostridia > Oscillospirales > Oscillospiraceae > Limivicinus. The sequence goes on along the minus strand of CAKTPC010000102.1, from coordinate 2,697 downwards.
CCTGCCCGACCTGCGGCAGAACGGAGATCGACCTCATCTCCCTTGCGACCGAGGTGGAAAAGCGCGTCGGCAAGCTCGACCGGGACATCACCGTCGCCGTCATGGGCTGTGTCGTGAACGGTCCGGGCGAGGCGCGCGAAGCCGATTACGGCATCGCCGGCGGCAAAGGCAAGGGACTGCTGTTCAAGAAGGGGCAGGTCCTCGGTACATATCCGTATGAGGAGCTGTGCGATCGCCTGCTCGACCTCATTAACAGCGACGGAACGGACGGTAAGGCATGAGCGAGCATACCCCATTTCTGACTATTTTCCCCGGCTGTGCGAGCCTTGCGGGCTCCGCAGGCGGGCTCGATAAAGCATACGTGACCGAGGTGCAGGTGGACTCAGGCGAAATGACCCTGAGCATCTGCGCCTGGTTTGCGTCCATGCCCTCCCCTGTGGACATTGCCACGATAAGCAGCCGCATCCGGGATGACTACGGCCTGAGCGCCGTCGGCATCGTGCCGGACTATCCGCGCACGGTGCGCGCTTCCAGCCCCGCCGTCACCGCAAACGCCCCGCAGAGCGGCGCAAAGCCGACTGGCGATGTGCTCATGGGCAGGGCGATAAAGCAACGCCCCGTCCCGATGAACACGCTGACGCTCGAATCCGGCAAAGTCACCGTCGAGGGCGACGTTGTTGATGTCACGAGCCGTATTCTTGCAAAGCGCGGCAGCGCCGTACTGTGCTTTGATATCACCGACCGCACGAACTCCGTGCGCGTCTCGCGCTTTCTCCGCTCTGAGGACGACCAGAGCATTATCGACAAGCTCAAAAAGGGTGACCATGTCGTCGTTCAGGGTGAGATAATCTATTCCAAGTACGACGATGATATGGTGCTCGACCCGCGCAACATCATGAAGGGCAAGCGCTATATCCGTCCCGACAATGCCGAGGAAAAGCGTGTCGAGCTGCACATGCACACGCGCTTTTCTACTCTCGACGCGCTCACCGACCCGGATGCGATCGTCGCGCGTGCAGCCTATTGGGGCATGCCCGCCATCGCCGTCACCGACCACGGCGTCGCGCAGGCCTTCCCTGATATGTGGAAGGCCGGCAAGAAGCACGGCGTCAAGATCATCTACGGCGAGGAGTGCTATTTTGTAAACGACATGGACGGCAACAGCGCCGTTATCGGCAAGAGCAAGCTCCCGCTCGATACGGAGTTTGTCGCCTTCGATATAGAGACGACCGGCCTCAACGCGATGAACGACCGCATGACCGAAATAGGCGCGATCATTTTCTCCGGCACGGAGATAAAACAGGTGTTCAACACCTTCGTCGACCCCGAGCGCCACATCCCGCCGGACATCACCCAGCTCACCGGCATCCGCGACAGCGACGTTGCTGGCGCGCCCAAGGAAAAGGAAGCCATGCAGATGTTCATCGACTTCATCGGCGACCGTCCCATCATCGCGCACAACGCGCATTTTGACGTCGGCTTCATGACCGCTGCGGCGAACCGGCAGGGGCTGAAGTTCTCTCCGGTGTTCCTTGATACGCTCGCGCTGTCTCAGGCACTGCTTCCCGACCTCAAGCGCTTCAAGCTCGATATCGTCTCCAACCACCTCGGTCTGCCGCAGTTTAACCACCACCGCGCCTCGGACGACGCTATGGTCGTCGCGCGCATGATGGGCAAGTTCCTCCCGATGCTCCATCAGCAGGGCGCAAAAACCGTCGACGATATAGAGACCATTTACCATAAGCTCAAGCGCACAGACGTTGCCAAGAGCTATCACATGATCCTGCTGGTGAAGAACCGCAAGGGGCTCAAGAACCTCTATGAGATGATCTCCCAGTCCTATCTCAAGTACTTCCACCGCAACCCGACCATACCTAAGAGCCTGCTTATCCAGCACCGCGAAGGTATCCTCGTCGGCTCTGCCTGCGGCATGGGCGAGCTTTACAGCGCGGTCATGAAGGGCGCGAGCAAAAAGGAGCTCAAGAAGATAGCTTCATTCTATGACTATCTTGAGATCCAGCCTATCTGCAATAACGGCTTCCTCGTCGATAACGGCACGGTCAGCGACGTGAAGGTCCTGCAGGAGTATAACCGCACTATCCTTGAGCTTGGCCGCGAGCTCGGCAAACCCGTCATCGCCGCGTCCGATGTTCACTTCCTCGATCCCGAGGACGAGCAGTACCGCAAGATACTCCAAGCAGCAAAGAAGTTTCCGGATGCCGACCGCGGCTGCCCCATATACTTCCGCACAACAAATGAGATGTTAGCGGAGTTTGCCTATCTCGGCGAGGAGACGGCAAAGGAAGTCGTCATCACGAACACCCGCGCCATCGCAGATCAGGTTGAACCCATAGAGCTGCTGCCGAAGGAGCTGTTCCCGCCGAAGATAGAGCACTCGGCGGAGGAGCTGAAGGACCTCGTCTATACCAAGATGCACCGCATTTACGGCGAGAACCCGCCGAAGATAGTTCAGGAGCGCGTTGACATTGAGCTGAACACGATCCTTGACCACAGCTACGATGTCATATACATGTCTGCCCAGAAGCTCGTGCAGAACTCTCTCGAAAACGGCTATCTGGTCGGCAGCCGAGGCAGCGTCGGCTCCTCGATCGTCGCGTACATGTCCGGCATCACGGAGGTCAACTCCCTGCCGCCGCACTATGTCTGCCCCAAGTGCTGCCACAGCGAGTTCATTAC
>CAKTPC010000101.1 GCA_934590505.1 uncultured Oscillospiraceae bacterium | reverse complement strand
GCGGTTTATGAGCAGCAGGTTTATGCTGTCCTGAAGCTGATCGCGGAAGCCGAGCGCGCCGCCGCTCTGGTATATGCTGCTGCGCCCCTCAAGGCGGCAGGCTATAGTCTGGTAGACCGCCCAGCCGTTCATATAGTGCTCCAGCGCACCGGCTCCGCAGCGCATTGAAAACGTTCCGAGAAGTCTCGCCCAGCGCGCGGATACTGCATTCAGAAGCGAGCACGCGGTGTCAGGTGCGCACAGCTCCCGCAGCTCCGTCTCCGTGCAGCAGCCGCAGCAGAGCACGGTCTCCGCACCGGCATTCATCTTTATGCGCAGCGCGGCAGGTGAGAAATCCGTCTCAGCGTCAAGCTCCGCGCTGCTCCCGACGAGCATCTGCTGGCCGGGATAATACGAATCCAGACTTGAGAGGCGGATAATCCCCGGCTCCTCTTCAATGCGCAGACATGCCCCGTCCTTTCCTCCAAGAGCTGGCTTAAGCTCCCAGATGAGCGGCAGGCCGTCTGCCCCGTCGATTAGCAGCACGCGCGCATCCAGCCCCTGCGGTATAAACAGACGCGTCCTGATCCTGTTTTTCCCGATCTCCTTTTCCCACTCCGCGCATCCAGGCGCGAAGCTCACTCGGCAGATGAATCCGTCGTTCGCTGCAAAGAGACTGACAGGCCTGCCGCCATACATGACATACAGCCGCTCCGGACTTCTTACATCGTATATATCCCCCGGCGGCGCAATAAGCGGCATCTCCCGCGCGTTTTTGTACCACAGCCCCGCCGGGCCGATGTCCGCAGCTATCGCACCGAGGCTGCCGTTTGTGATGATGTGCTGCCATATCCGTGCAGGCAGAGTGTCGTTTACTTCAAATGTGAATTTCGTGTTGTCCCAACTGTGTTTCGGAACACAATCCGCAGCACGGCGGGCGCTCAGCTCCGGGCCACGCAGCGGGTGATACTGCTTCTGCGCTTCACCGATGACTACCGCAGCGCGGCTCTTCACCGTTTCCGCAGCCTCAAGCGGCGCTGTGAACACGCCGCCCGGGGTGCCGATCAGCGCTTCCAACCCGACGGGGGCAAGCACCTGTCCGATGTGCCGCAGCAGCGGCTGGAGATATTCGCCCTGCTCGCGTGTGAGATAAACAAGCTCTGCATCAAGCCCGCAGCTTTTGAGCAGGCAGAAGCGCCGCAAAAGCTTTTCTGTCTCCACTGCGCCTCCGTCGCAGCATATTATAGGCAGATCACCGGATATGCCGTATCGCCAAAGCTCGCTCTGAGGCGCGGCGTTTGATAGAGTGTTTCTCCACAGCGGCAGCACAAGCTCCATCGCCGCGCCAAGCTCTGCCGCGTTCATGCCGAGGTGTATCGCTGCCGCGTCCGGCATACTCCCTCCGCAGACTCCGGAAGATAATATGCGCGCCGCGCCGTCACGGGCGGACTTCGCGTCCGTCCCGATGCAGAGAGCAAAACGCAGCGTGGCCGTCTGACCCGCGTGAGTCTGCGGTACAATCACCGCCGCGTGCAGATAGGGGGAGACAAGCGCTTCCGCGCCGCCCTGCTCGTCAGCCGTGAAGCGGGCCGGGTGATCACAGGCAAGGCACAGCCATATCCCCGGCTTATCGCCCTTCGGCAGCCGATGCAGCAGGATAGAGTTTTCACACTCCTGCGCCGTCATGCCGAGTTTCCAGTACGCGCTGTGGCTCTCCGCATCGCGCAGTGCAGCAAGCACCGGGCGAAAGCCGAGCTCAAGCTGCGCGCGCCCGGTCCCGCGAAGCTGCACCTCGGTAAGCTCGCCAAGCTCGCCGTCGATAACTGCAAGCGTCACGGTACACTGTGCACCGTCATGTTCAAAGCTCCATGCGGCATGATCCTCGCTCAGCGTCCATGCGTATTCTCCACCGGCAGGCAGCAGCCTTTTGCCGCCGAGTTTGAGACTCAGCGTATCCTCCGGGCGCTTGCAGTCGTATACGCAGCAGCCGCCTAAGAAAGCGGCGCTGTTCCCGTCGTCTGTGACGCGGATGCTGTATGCCCCGTTTGAGAGCAGGCAGGCATGATTCCCGGAATCCTCCTTGCCGCCCTTTATCTCCCAGCGGCTCTTATCATGCTGACGCGGCCGCTCCGGTACGGGCGAGCTGTCCCGCCGCATCACAACGCCCGAGTCCGGCAGCTTCTCCTGAAGCAGCAGCGTGTATGCCGCCATTGACGGATCGGCCATGAACAGCTCCTGCACGCAGCCGCCGTCCGCCGCGTTCGCCGCGGCGAGCAGGCTCATGCTGACGTGGTGCGCCATGTAGCAGCGCACCTGCTCACCATCTGCACGGCGGCAGCGCCCGGGCGTGAAGTCCAGCGCCTCTATATATCCCCAGCGCCCATAGGCTCCGATATCGCGCAGGCGTCGCAGATTGCGCACCGCGGCGGCTGGGTCGACCGCGAGAGTGAGAAAGCTGCTGTAGGGTGAGATGACCATGTCGCTCTCCTGTCCGCGCTTGAGGGCGAGGTCGGGGCAGCCGTGCGCCTTGTAGCGATAACAGAGGGAAGCATCGAGCGAATAGAACGCGCTCTCGGATATGCCCCAGGGCTTGCCCGCAAAATGGCGGCGCTTCTGCACATACAGGCAGAAGCGGCTGCTCTCGAAGAGCAGGCTCGCCCGGTAAAGCGGCAGGAACAGCGCCGGCATAAGGTATTCAAACATTGTCCCCGTCCAGCTTGCAAGGCCGCGGTAGCCGTCCTTCTGAAGCTGTGCACGGCTCAGTGCACGCCAGTGCCGCATCGGCACATCCCCTTTCGCAACGGCGATGTAGCTTGTCAGCACGGCCTCGCTCGCCATCAGGTCATACCAGCCGCCACTGCCGGCATTGTTCACGGTGTCATAGCAGATATAGAACAGGCCGCGCACCTTGTCATAGAGAGGTAAAAAATCCATCCCGGCCATTATTGCGCGCAGCCTTGAGGAAAGCTCCGCCTCACCCCAACCGTCGAGCGCGTTTGCCGCGCAGAGGAGCCCCGCGTACATGTTGCCGCTGTCGACCGTGGAGATATACGGCGGGGAGAGCGGAGCGAGAGTGCGCGTATCGTACCAGTTATAATAGTGCCCCATGCAGCGCGGCATTTTTTCAAGCGCCGCCGCGGCACGGGAGATATAGCCAGCCGCTTCCTTGCGCGGGATTATCCCGCACTCGGCCGAGACTGCCGCTGCGGCAAGCGCAAGGCCGATGTTCGTCGGCGATGTCCTGTGCGCTGTACCCGTCGGCGGCTGCTCCTGAAAGTTGTCGGGCGGCAGGAAGTTGTCTTCCTTCGTGGAAAAGTCCTTGAGATAGCGCCAGCAGGCGGCCATCGCGGAGCGCAGCATCTCACGGTCATGCGCGGCAATGGCCGTGCCCTTATAGGCCGGCAGTGCCAGTGCAGCCGCAGCCGCTGGGGACAGCAGCCACATGAAGCCCGCGCTCTTTCCGATTATTGTCGGGGAAAATGCCATGAGCAGCACACCCGTCACGACGGATAACCACATCGCGCGGACGTTTTCGCCCAGCTGCTCCCCTCCGGAGGTCTGCGCAAAGGTCTGCCATTGAAGAAGCTTCCGGTGGCTTATAAGCATCCTCCAGAGCGCCGTCAGTATCGCTGCGGCGGAGACCCACGCCTCGAACGGCAGCAGCCACAGACGCATGAAGGTGCGCACGATAGCGCCGCCCGCCCCGGTCAGAAGCCTTGTGTGCCGCTTCAGGCGGACATGCTCACGCCGGGAAAAGCTGCGGTCGATAAGCGAGAGAAACAGGCTGCTCAGCAGTGCGAGCAGCGCCGACCACGCCGCGAGGGCAAGCCCCGGCGCGGACATGAAAAAGCCGCAGAGGATCGCGATGAAGGTCAGCGGCGCGACAAGCGAACGGCGCAATGAATCGAACAGGCGGAAACGGTCGATATCCGAAAGCTCACGGGCAAAGATCCAGCGGGCATTCTGCCAATCGCCGCGGATCCAGCGGTTCTGGCGCTTGAAATACAAAAGGGGCTTATCGGGAAAGGCATCGGAAAATTCGGCATCGCTCATGTACGCGCCGCGAAGGTAGGCTCCCTCGAGCGCGTCATGGGAGAGGATGCGCCCATCCGGGAAACGCACTGCCGTGCAGCGCAGCAGTGCCTTGGGGTCGATAAGCCCCTTGCCGGCAAAGCCGCCGCTGCCGAAGGCGTCCATATAAAGTTCACCGCAGAGGCTGCAATACGGATCGCAGCCGCCCGCCCCGGCAAAGATAAGGGAGAAGTCCGTGGAGTTTGCGCTCTCAAGCTCCGTCTCTATCCGCGGGTGGATGATCGCATGACCCGAAACAACTACGTTTGACTCCTCGTCTATCACCGGTGTGCAGAGCGGGTGCATCGCTGCCCCGATCAACAGTGAAAGCGAGCCGGGGTATATGCGTGTATCGGCATCGAGGGTGATGATGTAGCGTGTGCCGCGCAGGGCTGCTTCGTCCCCGGTGACAGATAGCTCGCTGTCCTCGCCGCAGAGAAGCTTTGCAAGCTCGATGAGCGCACCGCGCTTTCTCTCATGCCCGCTGTAGCTCTCTCCGTTGAAGCTTCTATGGCGGGTGAAGAGGTAAAAGCCGCCGCCGTATTTCTTGTTCAACGCGTCAATGGCGCTCTGCGCATCGCGCAGCAGCTCCGCATCGCGCGGCGTTTCGGCAGTCGGTGCTCCGGGCAGGTCGGCAAGCAGGCCGAAGCTGAGATTCTTTCCCTCGCGGCGGCTGGCAAGATGCAGAGCCTCAAGGCGCTTCGCGTCGCAGCTGCCGAGGATAACGGAGATGACGCATATACTTTTTCCCTCCTCGGGCACGCCATCGCTCAAATCGAAACGCGGCATGGGGCGTGGGCGCACTACGCGCATGAGAAGGAAGTCCACCGCGGCCTTAACAAGCTCTGACACCGGCAGAAGCAGCAGCGCCGCGAGCCAAAGGCTGCCGAGGGAAAAGGAAATGCAGAGGCTTATAAAAAGAGTGAGCAGGACATTCGCGGCGATATAGAGCGCTGCGCCCCATCTGCCGGGCTCATGCAGCAGCAGAAAGCCGACATGGCGGTTCTCCGCCTTAGCCTTTTCGATGAGCTCGGAAGCAAGGGTATACTCCTCAGCATCGCGCTGCGCAGCCATGACCTCAAGGCGGCGGAGATACTCTGTCTTTGTCTCGCGATCCATTTTGGGGTAATCCCCGGTAGGGTCTTGCGCCAAAATGGCGCTGCATACATCGACCGAATCGAGCAGGCTCTCCATGTCCATAGAGGATAGCAGGCGCAGGGAGGAAAACAGCGCCTCCAGCTCCTGCGCATAGGCTTCGGCATCTGAGGAATTGAGCATATCGCGGCAGACGGCGGCAAGGGCCTGGATCACCGCGGCACGCATGGCGGCGGGGAAAAGGTACAGCTCGCCCCGGCGCAGTACAGTGACGCTCTGGAAGGCATTGAGGAAGATACGGCAGCGCTGCTCGGTGAGTCTGCCGTGCCCCGATTGCAGCAGGGTACGGCAAAGCTCAGTAGCAATGAGCCCATCGCGGCAGCGGCGCAGGGAGCGCGCGCGGCGCAGCTCGCCCTCGGCGGCAGGGCCTTCACGCTGGATCATATACCAGTTATCAAGAAGCCACTCGCAGCCGGAGGGGACGGCGGGAGCACCTGTATAGCGGCGGTGGAGCGTGTCCCGGCAGCGGCGCAGCTCGCGGATGCTCTCGTGCAGGCGCAGCGCGGACTCGGAACCGGACTGCGTACCGGTGCTTTTGAGCAGCCGCGCGCAGGACGCAGCGTAATCGGCAAGCTTTTCATTATCTATATAGGGTGCGAGGTTCATACTGTCCATGATATTCTCCCGTGAAAAACAGTCGGGGCAAGGCCGCACAGTGCGGCGCTGCCTTATACGAAACAGTTTTTCCCAGCACGGGGAATATATTCATGAAATGCTGGAATCAGCGGCAGGTGCCTCTTTCATATGGCCCGAACAAGCAAACCGCAAGTTTGCTTTTGACAGCGGCTAATGGCATTTGTAAAATTTCGGTTCACATTTGTATTAACTATCGGTTGAGGCTGACACCGAATATACCGTCTTGAGTGACGTAGGCCGCAGGGTCATCATATACTGCTCTGAGGGAGACCTCAATCTTTCTTTCGGAGGATAGTCATGCAGGATAACGACCTCTACTCCACAAAGATATATCAAAACGGCTGCAACGGCAGCGGAAGCTGCGGGTGCGGATGTGGCTGCGGATGCGGCAGCAACGTCGGCCCGGCAGGCCCAATCGGGCCGCAGGGACCGATCGGACCGCAAGGTCCCATAGGCCCCCAGGGGCCTGCGGGCGCAGCCGGAGCAGTCGGCCCGCAAGGCCCGGCAGGTGCAACTGAGACACGGCAGTAAGGGAAGCTCGGTAAAATGTGCAAAAAGTTATTAAATTGCGCAAAACCGCTAAATTTAAGCCTAAAATTGTCGAAAATAATCACGCTACGTAAAAGAGCTGCTTTGAAATTCAAAACAGCTCTTTGAAAATTTTTGATGCGTTTTTGAGCAAATCTTCCCTATTGCTGTTGCAGGCCGTCTACACAGCAATGCAGACAGCCTACACGGTAATAAGGGAATATCAGCAAAATCGGTGGCATTTGCGGGAAAATTACTCTGGGGGGATTTGCTTACTTCAGACAGCTCTATGAACTCCGCCGTGGCGTACTCGGCAATCTTGCCAGAATGGTACGGTCACTCTGAGCCTGCGAAAGCGGGATCATAAAAATGGAATACTTTTTTATTTTTTCACGTTCCTTTTGCACATGAAAAAAGCCGCCTGTATTTCTACAAGCGGTTCAATGGTTTGTCATTTATTCATCTGTTGTACTGTCTTTGAACAAAATCCGCATATAATCGCGGCGGGCATAGAGAATACGGTCAATAAAAACTTCACTGCCGTAAGCACGGTAGAAGCTGATGTAATTGCCGCTTACAATAAAGCGATAATCGCTCTCCATATCCGAAATCGAAGATAACGGAGCCCCGGCCTGTGCATGGTTCTGTAAGATGCGTAGGCTCTTTGTAATTCGACTTACGGTTGCCAATGCTGCGGACGGGTTCAGTAACTCTTCCTCAATATAGGCTTTGATTTC
>CAKTPC010000100.1 GCA_934590505.1 uncultured Oscillospiraceae bacterium | reverse complement strand
TATGTAAACCTGATGCTGACGATGGTCATCGGCGGCCTGTGGCACGGCGCGGCATGGACCTTCGTCGTGTGGGGCGCATTGCACGGTTTTGCGCTCTGCGTACACAGATTGTGGAGCGCATGGCGTACAAAAAGCGGGAAAGTGGGGGAGAGCCGAGCGTACACGGCGCTGTCCGTGCTGCTCACCTTCTGCTTTGTCAGCTTCAGCTGGGTGTTCTTCCGCGCGGACAGCTTCGGCACTGCGGTGAAGATACTCACGGCGATATTCACATGGCAGCGCGGCATGACGCACATCAGCAGCTGGACGGTGTTCGGCATCCTTGTCACTGCCGCGGCTATGGCAACAGCCTGCTTCAGAAGCAAACGTCTCGGGACAAAGCCGGAGGGGTACTATCCTCTTGTCAGCCTCAACAGCGTATGGGGATTGGCGCTGTTCTTCGCCGCGCTCGGGCTCACGCTCGTGCTCGCTTATACAGGCGAGACTCCATTCATCTACGCACAATTCTGAATTTGAGACGGCACCGCAAACGCGGTGCCGTCTTTTGTATATATGACCGGAATAAAGCGGCAGTGCTTGTCATATGCTTATACGGGTGATGAAAGTGAAGCACAATATAAAGCTCAAGCAGCTTATCGCGGCCGTTGCGCTTCCGCTGGCCGTCGGCGGGCTTGCCGCGTTTCTTACAAAGGACGGCATGAAGCTGTTCGAGACTATGGCAAAGCCGCCGCTTGCGCCGCCGCAGTGGCTCTTTCCCGTCGCGTGGACGGCGCTGTATATCCTCATGGGCGCAGCGTCGTATCTTATCTGGACGGCACATGTGTCCGAGGCACGCAGAGAACGCGCGCTGACGGTGTATGCTCTGCAGCTTGCCGCGAATTTTCTGTGGCCGGTGCTGTTCTTTAAGCTTGGGCTGTACTTCGTGTCGTTCCTGTGGCTCATCGTCCTGTGGGGGCTGATACTGGTCTGTACTGTGCTGTTTCACTATATTTCCAGAACCGCGGGGAAGCTCATGCTGCCATACCTCATATGGACGGCCTTTGCCGGGTATCTGAACCTCGGCATATGGCTGCTTAACCGGTGATAATATCCGCCGCCCGTGACTTGTTACGGGCGGCGGAGCTTTATAGTTTATGTATAGATGGACGCTCATTGCCTGTCGGTGTCGATGATAAGCTTCTGCCCGAGGATCATGTTATATTCGGGAGGATCGAACCTGACATAGCCGGCGGCATCATAAAAGGTGATCTCGCCCAGCATGAATCCGCCGTCGTACGTATACATGTCGACACGGAGAAAGCCGGGATCGCCTGCGGCTTTGACGAGCTTTTTTGAATACGCTGTCATCTCGTCCAGCAGCGCCGGTTTTGCCACGTGCACATCTGACTTACTTGGGAAATCCGGATCCTCGAAAGGTAAAAGCTCCCACTGTTCATTGTATAAGTTTACATTGGCATTGCGGCTCACGGTTTTTCTGTTAAGGTAGTACCCGATGAAGCCAACCTCGCCGTTGAACATATAGAACTTGATGTCGTTAGGTTCGCTGCCGTTTTCATTACGTATGTATTTTTCAACGATGATGCGTGGCCTGATATTTTTATACTGCCACTCACGATGCAGGCGATAGTAGTTGAACTTGAGGCGTTTTTCTATTTTCTCTTTCGCGGACGCAAAGTCGAATGCGGATTTGTCTTTGCAGATTATAACTCCGCCGGAATCATGAGTTGTCTTGATTACAAACTGCTCAGGCAAAGCACTTATGTCTATATCGTCAAAGCAATCGTACACACCGAGCAGTGGAATGATATGCTCATTGCCGAAGCGCTCGGCCATAAACTGCTTTACCGCATACTTGTCAACAAGCGTGGTGTACAGCGAATTGTGGTCGTGAATTTTCAGCCAGCAAAGCTTCTCTGAAAACTTCTTCGGTTTTTCCAAGTTTATTTTTTCACGCATAAATCTGCGGTATTCCATAGCGACGAAGCTTTCGTCGCTTAAGTTGTCCAAAAGCCCGGCTGCCGCAGAGTGAAAGAACAGATAATCCCTGACTTTAAGGAAAAAATTCATACGAGCTCCTCCAAAAAACAGTTTTGAGTTAAGGTATTGATCCCACCATCGGTTAAAATAAAAAATTTTGATGGGCAGGAATACCTGCGCCTGACAGCCCGGACTGCGTAATTCATTATACATGCATTAAACTAATAAGTCAAGTTTCTCTGTGAGTTTATTATAATGCGCGTTTAATGTTGGTAAACTGTCCATGGGTGATATATATGCTTGATTACAGGATCATAGGTGAACGGCTGAAGATCAAAAGAAAAAGCTCAGGGCTGACGCAGGAGGAGGTCGCGGAGCTTGTAAATATTACGGTTGTTTATCTGTCCAAAATTGAAAACGGACATGTCAGGCCGACGCTTGATCTGCTGTGTCAGATATGCGAGATCGTCGGGCTTGACCTAGGAGAGCTGTTCAGCAGAGTCTCGACTAACTCGGCAGAGTATCAGAATGAAAAGGTCGTGCAGCTGTTCAACGCCTGCTCTCCGACGGTAAAGCCCATAGCGCTCGATTTACTTGCAAAACTGTCCGAACTTAAATAGACGAAAAAAACAAGCCGTGCCGGGTGAACCGGCACGGCTTAATTAAACAGACCAATATAAAAAGGTGCTGCAGCGATTTACAAATTTGCTGCAGCGCCTTGCTATGTATATTTCAGTTTGCGCAGCTGCGCGTATTTTCGACAAAGGCGATGCACAGCACCGCGCCTGCGAGGCACACGGCAGAGCCGATGAGCAGGGTCGTGCGCACGGAGAGACTGTCGTACATCATCCCGCCGAAGAGTCCCGCGAAGATGGAGCCGAGCGTTGTCATGCTGTATGAGAGCGACTGCCCCTTGGCCGAATCCTCAGGGCGTATCGTCAGGCTGACGTACTGCACGAGCGCCGGGGTGATGAGCGCGAAGGAACCTGCCTGCAATATCTGCGCTGCGTACAGTCCCGGTATGCCCGGTGAGAGCGCAATGGCCAGCGCGCGCAGTACGAACATCATGGCCGCAAAGCGTATCGTTGACGAGCACCTGACGCGCCGCGTCAGTCTCTCGTACATCAGCATGACCGGAATCTCCAGCAGTGCCATCACGCCGTTGATGCTGCCCATGTCGGACGAATCGCCGCCGACATTGCGCACGATGTTTATCATGAAGTTCGTTACCAGGTTGTGCGTGAAGAACAGCACCGCCACGCCCAGCAGCATTATGCAGAAGCGGACATTCGACCGCATAAATTCCCAAAGCCCCTTGCCGCCGGCCTTTTCACCGGAACCGGAACGGACGGAGGGCTTCCCAAGCCGGACAAACTCAAGGCTTATGCGCAGCAGTATCGCCGCCTGACACGCGAGGATGACGAGCGCCGCGACAGACAGCACACCCGTGCCGAACTTTGCGATGCGCGCGCCGACAAACATGGACGTGAGCGCATACGCAAGCGAGCCCATTCCGCGCGCCGCGCCATAGTTCACATCTCCGCCCCAGCCGCTCATGAGAAAGCACAGCTGGGTCTGTATCGGATTTGCGATTATCGTTGTCGTGAGGTATACGCAGTACATTACAGACACCGCGATGCCCTTGCCCGGCACCAGCAGAAAGCCGATGAGCGCCAGCAGCTGCACCGCGATTATGACCCAGAGGGAAGCGAACAGCGCGCTCTCCTTTGACCTGTCGAGCTTTGAGGCGAGTGACGGCGATATGATGAACGCCGCGATGCTGCCGAGCGAGATAACAAGGCCAAGCTCAGAGTTGCTGTACCCGCGCCCCTGCAAAAAAACGGCGGCATAAGCCGAGCATACGCAGAAGCCCATCCAGAAAAAGGCCTGAACCAAGGAGTACTCAATGTTGAGTGCGGTCGATTTTTTTCTCATTTCAAAACCCTTCCAAAAAAATAAAAGGTATTGCAGCCGAAGCAAGATTATATCACCGCCGGAGCCGGCTTGCAATAAAAAAAGCATCCCTCCGGAACAATGTCCGGAGGGGAGCGGTTTCAGCCCTTCAGCTTCAGGAAGCTGCGCTTTACATTGATGTGTACCTTGTTGTATGCGACCTTGCACTCGCCGTCCAGCGCCCATTCGAGCCCGTGCGGGTTCATGATCTCTATATGGTCGGCCTGGAAGAAATCGATAAGCGGGCAGGAGTAATCCTGCGAGAGAATGCAGCGGATGATCATATCGAGTTCGAGTATGGTCTTGGGCATTTTTATGAGTATGACCTCGAGCTTGCCGTCGTCGGTGTCAACGATGTCGGGCGGGAGCGTGATCGTACCGGCGATGGAGGTGGAATTGCACACCGCGCCGAATATATAATCGTCCTCATAGTCAATGCCGTTTGCCGAGAGCTTGAGGTGGATGGGCTTTATTTTATATACATCCTTTATCGCGTCGAGAATATACGCCGTGTGCCCGAGCATGTTCTTCATGTTCTGGTCGGTCGTATAGCTCAGCCACGAGAACGCGCCGAAGGCGGCGACGTAGCTGAAGAAGCTGTCCTCGAAGCAGCCGATGTCAAGCTGCCGGACTTCCTTTTCCGCGATGTTCGCGGCAGCTGTCGGGATATCTATCGACAGCCCGTGCGACGCGGCAAAGTCGTTCGTGCTCCCGCAGGGGATGTACCCGAGTGCGACCTCCGTGCCGCTTGAGGCAAGCCCGGATATGACCTCGTTGAGCGTGCCGTCCCCGCCGGTGCAGCAGACAAGATCGTAGTCCGCGCCAAGCTGTGCGGCGATATCCGTAGCCTCGCCGCGGCGGGAGGTAACGGCTGTCGTAACAAGATAGCCGCTGTCCATGAGGCGGCGGATGATATCCGGAATGTAGCGGATGACCAGCTTTTTCCCGGATACGGGGTTGATTATCAGCAGTGCGCGCTTGGAATATTTCTCCTTACAATTCAGAATTTCCTTTTCCATGATTACTCCTTGAAAATAGTCCTCTTAGATATTAGCCAGAAGCAGGCACAGATACGCTGTGGGTATAGAGAAAAGCAGACTGTCCGCGCGATCGAACATACCGCCGTGACCGGGAATGAGGTTGCTGAAATCCTTCACGCCGATCATGCGCTTGAGCAGGGACTCTGCAAGGTCGCCGATCTGCCCCATTGTCGAAGCGAGAAACGCCGTGCCCATGCACAGCCATACGGACAGCGTGTGCTGATCTTTAAAAATGAAATATACTATAAGCCCGACAAACAGCGACGAGACCGCGCCGGTGATGCAGCCCTCGACGGTTTTGTTGGGGCTCACGAGAGGGGCGACCTTGTGCTTGCCGAACCACTTGCCGCCGAACATCGCGAAGCTGTCGCATACCCAGGTCGACAGACACGCGAGGATGAGCGTGAACGCCCATATGCGGCTCACGCTTATCACCATTATCGTCCCGAACAGGACGCACGGATAGGTGAGCCCCGCGAGCGTGAAGAGCGCGCCCTTGCCCGAGACCTCTTTGTGTATCACGCCGGAGAAAAGCGCCAGATATACGCAGAACACAAACAGTGCACTGTACGCGAGCATGCCCGTGTCGAACACCGCATACACATCCTGCAGTATCACCAGTGCTGCCTGTGCAGCGATGTATACGAACATCACCCACAGCGTGCAGCGCGCTTCAAGCTTCTCAACGTTCTTGCTGAACTCGTATGCGCACAGCCCGGCGACAACGGCAAAGAATAGAATGCGGGTGACAGGGGAAACCAGCACGCAGGTAAAGGTGATGGCCAGCAGAACGACGGCGGAAATTACTCTGGTTTTCAAGGCAGGGGACCTCTCTCTCTCTTGTCAGCTGATGATAAGCTTAAATAAAAATTAAACTTATTTTCAAAAGATTTAATTTCTCTTAAGATAGCACATCTTTGGAAAAAACTCAATATACACCGGCAAACTGCTGACCGTCTGGAAAAAAGATTTACGATAAATTCATTTCTGTTAAGGACCGGTTTGGTGTTGTGCTCGCAGGCGAGCTATGGTATTATAAGTAAAGAAGTTACCATATAACCGCAATATGTCGAAAAGAGAGGTATATAAAATGTACGAGGATAGAAAGATCCGTCTTGCCCAGGCAGAAAGCCCCATATATCTGCTGCCTTCCATGGCCAACCGCCACGGCCTTATCGCCGGCGCGACCGGCACCGGCAAGACCATCACCATGAAGGTCATGGCGGAGTCCTTTTCCGATATGGGCGTGCCTGTGTTCCTTGCGGATATCAAGGGCGACCTGAGCGGCATGTGCGAAAAGGGTAAGGACAGCGAGAACATGCGTGAACGCATCGCCCGCTTCGGGCTCGACGGCTTTGAGTATAAGTCCTACCCGACCCGCTTCTGGGACATCTTCGGCGATGAGGGTCACCCCGTCAGAGTCACCGTCAGCTCCATGGGGCCGACGCTGCTTGCAAGGCTTCTCGGCCTTACCGAGATACAGACGGGCGTACTCAACATAGTTTTCAGAGTGGCGGATGATAACGGACTGCTTTTGCTAGACCTTAAGGATCTGCGCTCAATGCTCCAGTATGTCGGCGATAACCGCGCCGAGTTCACCACGGCCTACGGCAACGTCTCTGCCGCCAGCATCGGCGCAATTCAGCGCGCGCTGCTCGCGTTTGAAGGCGAGGGCGGCGAGCTGTTCTTCGGCGAGCCGGAGCTTGATATCCGTGACTGGATGCGCACCGACGTTGACGGCCGCGGCTATATAAACATCCTCTCCAGCAAGCGCCTTATCCAGAGCCCGACTGTGTACGGCACCTTCCTCCTCTGGATGCTGACAGAGCTCTTCGAGCGTCTGCCCGAGGTCGGCGACCTTGAGAAGCCGCGCATGATCTTTTTCTTTGATGAAGCGCACCTGCTCTTCAGCGACGCGCCCAAGGCACTCGTCCAGAAGATCGTTCAGGTCGTCAAGCTCATCCGCTCCAAGGGCGTCGGCGTCTACTTCATCAGTCAGAGCCCGTCGGATATCCCCAATGAGGTGCTTGCCCAGCTCTCCAACCGCGTCCAGCACGCGCTGCGCGCATACACCCCCGCCGAGCAGAAGGCCGTCCGCGCCGCGGCCAGCGCCTTCCGCGTGAACCCCGCCTTCGATACCGAGACGGCGATCATGGAGCTTGGCGTCGG
>CAKTPC010000099.1 GCA_934590505.1 uncultured Oscillospiraceae bacterium | reverse complement strand
CAGCACCGGGTTCGGCGCTTCGTTTACGATCTCTGTCCTGCACTCAAGGTCGCGATGCTCACTGTAGCTCGGAGTATCGGACTTGCTGCTGTCGTCCTGCCGCGTCATTATATTATCCTGCCCGTAAAACTCCGCGAGAGCGCGCAGCTTCAACGCTATCGCAAGGTTGATATCGCTCTCTCTTGAGCCGTCGGCCCCTTGAGCGCCGCCGTCTATTCCCCCGTGCCCGGGGTCGATGACCAGCGTAACGCTCCCGGCTCGCGCCGAAACGTCCGTCATTTTACCTTTGAACGTAAGCAGGAAGAACGATGGGAGCAGCGCCAGCAGAAGCACGATCACAGGCTTACGGATCGGCGGTTTCAGCTTTAACATTCGAGACAAATACTCTTTCACCTTCTTCTATTATATATGCCTTGTACGGTCAAGTCAAACAAAATACCTCCGGCGCATGTCACAGCAGAATGCATATAAGCCCGCCGCTGCCCTCATTTATTATGCGCTGCAGGGTCTGCTGCAGCTTCTGCTTTGCATTCTCCGGCAGCGATTCTATCTTCGATGTAAGTCCCTCCTCAGCAATATCGTAAAGCGACTTGCCGAATATGTTCGACTGCCATATGCGGTTCACGTCTCCGTCAAAGCCTTGGAGCAGGAAGTTGATTATATCCTCGGACGCGGTCTCGCCGCCGATAGCCGGCGTCACCTCTGTCTCTATATTCGTCATGAGCATGTGTATGGCCGGGGCATTCGCTTTGAGCTTCACGCTGTATTTTCCGCCCTGACGGACGATTTGAGGTTCCTCAAGCTGCATCTGCGAGGAGTCCGGCATAACGACGCCGTAGCCCTTTGTGCGCACGTCATTCAGCGCACAGCGCAGCTTATCATAGTCACGCTTTACCTCACTCATCTCCGTGAGCGTGGATATCAGGTCGCCGTCGTTGTTTATCTCGATGCCGGTCTGCTCGCTGATAGTTTTATAATACAGGCTGCGCGGCAGGCAGACGGACACGGACACGGCGCCCGTGCCAAGGTCGCTCCTGTCGATGCTGACATCGTTTACGCACTCGCACTGCGAGAGCTTATCAACAGCGCAGCGGCAGTCCTTTATCCTGCACACGCCGCTGCTGCAATCCATTATGCTGGCAAACAGCTCATTGCGCAGCTCGTTATCCTCCGGCAGCGCCTCAAGCCATTCAGGCAGAAAGATGCCTATGGACTTGAGCGGGAATTCCTCAAGTACGGAACGTATGATCCCGGCAATGTCGTCCTCTGTCAAGGTCATGCAGTTGACCCGAATGCAGCGCACATCATACCGCGCGGTGATCTCCTCGGCAATGGCTATCGCCGTTTCCGACGCGGGCTCGGCGCTGTTGAGAAGAACTACGAAGGGCTTTCCGATGCTCTTTAGCTCGTTTATTGCGCGCTCCTCGGGAGCTTCATATTTTTCGCGCGGAATGTCGCATATCGTTCCGTCGGTAGTCACAACGATACCGACAGTCGAATGCTCGGTTATGACCTTGTGCGTCCCCTTTTCCGCGGCTTCTGTCATGGTTATCTCATGGTCGAACCACGGCGTGGTGACAAGGCGCTCCGCGCCGTCCTCGAACTGCCCGGCGGCACCGTCCACCATGTAGCCGACGCAGTCGACCAGCCGCACCGACAGCTCCGCTCCGTCGCCCAGCGCGATGTTCACTGCGTTTTCCGGGACGAACTTCGGCTCGGCGGTCATAATCGTCCGCCCTGAGCCGCTTTGCGGCAGCTCATCGCGGGCACGCTCCTTCATGTAGGTGTTGTCAATTCGCGGGATCACAAGCGTTTCCATAAAGCGCTTGATAAATGTGGACTTCCCGGTACGTACCGGCCCCACAACACCAAGCATGAAAGCGCCGTCGGTACGCGCAGCTATATCGCGGTAGATATTTGTATCAGTCATAATAAAGCCTCCGCTCTCATGTTCTCGTTTGTTCGAGTTTATGAGCAGCGGAGGCAGTTTATGACAAGCGTGGCAGGCTATCACAGCACGGCTTGTTATATGAAATCTATTATCTGGTGATGCACGGCGGATACTGTAAACTCAGTCTCCGAGAATCTGGCGGAAAGCTTATCCCTCAGGCTGTACATGACTGGGTTTTCCGTGCAGAAATGATCGGCATCGATGAGGTTAATCCCGAGTTCGACTGCGTGCAGGAACTGGTGGTATTTGATATCGGCGGTCACATAGGTGTCGCAGCCCTTTGCATAGGCATCGTCAACGCAGTCACCGCCTGAGCCGCCCATCACTGCAAGCCTGTATACCGGACGACCGGCAGAATAGTACCTCAGTCTCTTCACCCTGAGCGCGGCCTTGCACTCAGTTAGGAAGCTTTCCATATCCTTTTCCACCGGGAGCGTACCGACTCTGCCGCAGCCGTCGGCGTCCAGCGTGCACTCAGGCTCTGCGCCGAGCACCCTGATGAGGACATCGTTGACGCCGCCCTCGGCGATGTCAAGATTCGTGTGCATAGATATGACTGCTATGTCCTTTGCGGCCAGCTCTAGAAGCCGCCTGTGCTCAGCGTTGCAGTCTGTGATATTCTTCACCGGAGTAAAAATCAGCGGGTGGTGTGATATGATAAGCCCCGCGCCCAGTTCCTCAGCCTCACGGACGACAGCGTCAGTGACGTCGAGCGCCAGCAGTGCGCGATGCACTTCATTGCCGCTGCGGCCAAGCTGGAAGCCGGCGTTGTCAAAGCTCATCTGCTTTTCAAGCGGCGCAAGCTCGCAGAGATATGAATATACATCATTTATCTGTGTCATACCGTTCCCTCATTTCCATAAGCTGCCCGAGCAGCTCTTCAAATAAACGCAGCTTATATTTCGGGCACTTGTCACCGCTGCTCATTTCACGGACAGCCTTGTCAAATCGCCTGTACTGCTCCCGGAGAAGGCGCACATACAGTTCTTTATCATCTGAAAGTTCGTACTTGCCGGTGAACAGCTCGCCGTCCGTAAGCCTTGTTTCGCCGCCGAAACGCGTCGTAAGGACCTGGTACAGAACCCCGGCGCCCTCCGCGATAAGCTCTCTGTATATTTCAAAACCGTTGTTCACGAGCCAGTAGCGCAGGATATCCTGCTTTGTCATCGGCTGGAGGATCAGCTTATACTTACCAGACATGCACCACTCGGCTTCGTCGAGGATGCGGCATATCATGTCTCCGCCCATACCGGCAATAACTATCGTGTCTACCTCATCCGGAGGGCACAGCCGCAGTCCGTCGCACAGCAGGAACTTTATCCGGTCGGAAACGCCAGCGTGCGATGCGTTGTCGATAGCTGTCCGGAGCGGGCCTTCGTTTATATCCGATGCGTATAAATTCCCGGTGTAGCCATGCCTTGCAAGATACACCGGCAGGAAGCCGTGATCCGTGCCGACATCGGCAAGACCTAGGCCGTTTTCAATTTGAGATGCTATGGTCGATAGGCGTCTGTCCATATTTCCTCCGCGTATAAAAAGACGCTGCCCAAGGCCGTGTCAGGCGGCCTGTGGCAGCGTCTGTAAGTTCACCGTAAATTGCCTCAGGGATTGCTGACTTCCAGATAGGCCTTGAGATAGGTCAAAAACTCATCAGGGTCAACACCGTGTGCGGCACATGCCTGCTCAAGGGTCTCGCCGCTGGCAAGCGCGCAGCCCATGCAGTGCATACCGATCTCCTGAAAAACAGGGAAAGCCTGCGGGCAATTATCAATGATCTCAGATATGAGAGTTTCTCTGGTTATTTCCATATTCAACCTCCGTAAATCACAAAAGGTAAAGGGACACACAAGTGCCCCTTTACCCTGGCACAGGCGAATTAGGCCTGCTCTCTCATCTTAGCGAAGCACTCGCTGCAGTAAACGGGACGATCGGACTTGGGCTCAAAGGGAACCTTTGCCTCGCCGCCGCATGCTGCGCAGGTAGCGGTAAAGTACTCACGGGGGCCACGAGCGGCGTTCTTGCGAGCGTCACGGCATGCCTTGCAGCGCTGGGGCTCATTCTGGAAGCCGCGCTCTGCGTAGAATTCCTGCTCACCGGCGGTGAAAACGAACTCCTTACCACACTCTTTGCAAACTAAGGTCTTGTC
Organism: uncultured Oscillospiraceae bacterium; assembly: GCA_934590505.1. Lineage (GTDB taxonomy): Bacteria > Bacillota > Clostridia > Oscillospirales > Oscillospiraceae > Limivicinus. Next base: position 3,104 of record CAKTPC010000099.1, on the reverse strand, counting down.
TTCGTACATCTTGAATCCTCTCTTTTGATAAATGTGCCTATCGGCTGTATTTGCGGTCAGCTTATGCTGATGTCGCCTGATTTGAGATTCCGCGTCAGCTTGCGCCTGATCCTCTGCACGGCATTGTCAACGGACTTTGCGCTCTTCCCGAGGATATCCGCGATCTCTCTATATGAAAGACCGTCCAGATATAGGTCGAGCACTTTCAGTTCAAACCGTGAAAGGCATTTGGAAAAGGCCGCGTAAAGTTCTTCCTTGCTCTCTCTCTCCAGAACAAGCTCTTCCGGACTGCGCCGGGAGATTTCGGGAATAGCCGATAATTGTGCACCGGGATCTTCTGAGAGTTGCTCAAGCGACACGCCGTCGTTGAGCGGAAAATGCTTTAGTTGGGATGCGGATTTAATTGCTGAAAGAATACGCATTCTGATGCAGTGCTCTGCAAAGGTCTTGAACGATGCCCCGGCTTCCGCTCTGTACTGCCTTATCGCGGAGAGCAGGCCGAAGGTACCTTCCTGAATAAGATCCTCACTGTCACCGCCGGCGAGGAAAAAGGGTCTTGCACACGCCCTGACAAGGCGCAGATACCGCCCCGCCAAAGCTTCTTCCGCTTCCCTGTCCCCTGACGAGGCGAGCGACTGGAGTTCCTTATCTTCAAGTGATGCGTAATCAATCATAATCGTACACTTATTTTCTAAATATACATCAAGTATTATACAACATTAGTCCTTAAAGTCAATAGCTTTTTAGTGATTTTTGTATAAAGATCTGTCAAGCTGCTAAAAATCCAGCTTCTGCTGCCCAAGAAATTCTATTCCGAGGTGCTCATAAGCCTTGCGCGTAACACAGCGGCCGCGCGGCGTTCTTGTCAAAAAGCCGTTTTGCAGCAGATACGGCTCGTAAACATCCTCGAGCGTCACAGATTCCTCGTTTATAGTTGCAGCCAGCGTTTCAAGTCCGACGGGTCCGCCGTTATAAAACTCGATTATACTGCGCAGCATCCGCCTGTCGAGCGCGTCCAGTCCGAGCTTATCTACCTCGAGCTTGGAGAGAGCTGCGTCCGCGACCTCGCTTGTAATAACACCGTCCGCCATTACCTGCGCATAGTCGCGCACGCGGCGCAGCAGGCGGTTCGCGATACGCGGCGTGCCGCGTGAGCGAGACGCGATCTCATACGCGCCGTCAGGCTCTATCGGGACATTCAGTATCCCCGCGGAGCGCACAACGATGCGCCGCAGCTCCTCAGGACTGTATAGCTCCAAACGCAGGGACACGCCGAAGCGGTCACGCAGCGGCGCTGTGAGCTGGCCTGACCGCGTAGTCGCGCCGATCAAGGTGAAGTGCGGCAGGTCGAGGTGGATAGAGTTTGCCGACGGGCCTTTGCCGAGGATAATGTCTATCGCGTAATCCTCCATCGCGGGGTAGAGTATCTCCTCGTACGCGCGGTTGAGCCGGTGTATCTCATCAACAAATAAGATATCGCCTTCGTTCAGGTTTGTCAGCATTGCCACCAAATCGCCCGGCTTCTCGATCGCGGGGCCGGAGGTTATGCGCATATTGACGCCCATCTCGTTTGCAATGATCCCGGCGAGCGTCGTTTTTCCAAGCCCCGGGGGCCCATGAAGGAGAACGTGGTCAAGCGATTCACCGCGCATTTTTGCAGCGTTGATGAACACGGAAAGGTTTGCTTTAGCCTTCTCCTGCCCGATATACTCGCCCAGAGTCTTTGGTCTCAGAGAGCCCTCAGCGCTGTCCTCAGGCAGACTTGCCGCGGTCGTTATGATATCATTATTTACTTCGTCAGAGAAATTGATGCTCATTTCGTTTTCTCCATTACTTTACCATCTGCTTGAGTACAGTCTTGATTATCTGCTCCGCCGTCATGGATGCCGTGTCGAGCTTATTAATTACCGGTGCGATCTCCGCACTCGAATAACCCAGCACAGCAAGCCCCGCCGCAGCGTCATTAAGCGCGTCGCTGCCGCCGGCGGGCACGCTCACCGGCGCGGGTATCGAAGTGCTGCTGCCCATGTCCTTGCTTATCTTATCTTTGAGCTCAAGGATAACTCTCTGTGCGATCTTCTTCCCTATACCCGGCGCGGCAGTAAGCGTCTTTTCGTCTCCGGTCATGATAGAGAGTGCGAGTCCCTCGGGGGTGGTGTGCGAAAGGATAGACATTGCCGCCTTTGCGCCGACACCGGACACTGAAATAAGCATCTCGAAGCACCTGCGTTCGCTCTTCGTCAGAAACCCGTAGAGGTCAAAATTGTTATCCCCTATCGCCTCCGAAATGAAAAGCTTAGCTTTCTCGCCGGCATGGAGCCCTGACATTGTATTCAGCGGCACATTGACTGCAAAGCCTATCCCACCGCAGTCGACCACGGCGAGCCCCGGCTCAAGCTCAGTAATATTTCCTTCTATATGGTAGAACATTCTTCCCTGTCTCCTCTGTACAGCAATGAAGTCGAGCTGCGCGCATGGCACAGCGCAAGTGCCACAGCGTCCGCTGCGTCATCCGGTCTAGGCGGCGCAGGAAGCGCGCAGATGCGCTTCACCATATCCATGACCTGACTTTTCTCCGCTCTGCCGTAGCCGACGACCGCCTGTTTGACCTGAAGCGGGGTATACTCATATATTCTGACGCCGGCCTTTCTGCACGCCAGCAGGATGACGCCCCTGCCGTGCGCGACCGAAATGCCCGTTGTGATATTGGTGTTGAAAAAAAGCTCTTCTATTGAAACTGCGTCCGGTTTAAACATATCAAGCAGGCCGCCCATATCGTCATATATTTGCTCAAGCCTGCTCGATAGACTTGTGTGCGCCGGTGTAGTTATCACCCCGCACTTGACAAGCTTATGGCTGCGGCTGTCGGAATCCACCACGCCGAAGCCTATCGTTGCAATTCCCGGGTCTATTCCGAGTATCCGCATAGTATCACGTCCCCAATGAATTTTAACACATTTACCCTTTTACCGCAACATAAAAAAGCCGGTACGCGGCGCGTACCGGCTGGATCTGATTCAATTTATGGGCTCTGTGTCAATAGTTGGGGTAGAGCTTAGCAAGAAATAGCAGAAAGGCGTGAGCGGCGTGCCGCACACGCCTTT
>CAKTPC010000098.1 GCA_934590505.1 uncultured Oscillospiraceae bacterium | reverse complement strand
TCGTTCTGGGTCGGCTATAAAAAGGCCAGCGTCAGCTACTGTGTGCAGGAGCGCACCGAGGGCGTGAGCAAGTGGTCGACAAAGTCTCTCATCAAATACGCGCTGACGAATATCAGTTCCTTCTCCTCCGCTCCGCTGCACATTGTGACCGTGCTCGGCTTCATCATGCTGGCAGTGGCGGTCGTGCTCGGTGTCGTTGCGCTGGTACAGAAGATATCCGGCGTCGCCCTCGGCGGGTTCACGACGGTCATTCTCCTGCTGCTGTTCTCGGCTAGCGTGATCATGATAAGCCTCGGCATAATCGGCTACTATATCGCCCGCATCTATGACGAGATAAAGGGCAGACCGAGATACATCATTTCCCGTATCTGCGGCAGAGAGGATAAATAACAATGATTGAGAAGATAAAGGCGCTGTGCGTCAAGTACCGCGAGTTTCTGGTGTATTTCATCGTCGGCTGCCTTACGACGCTTGTTGCCGCCGCCGCGCGCTTCGGCTTCAATTTCCTGTTTTTCGGCGGGACGCTGCACCCGACCTTCGCGCAGAACACGGCCCTTGCAATAGTCGACTGGGTGGCGGGCGTTGCCTTCGCCTACCCCACTAACCGCAAATGGGTGTTCCAAAGCAAAACCCCGAACATCCTCGCCGAAGCCGGCGGCTTTGTCGCCTCGCGTCTCGCGACGCTCGGGATGGACTGGGCGGTCACACAACTGCTCGGCACGGTGCTGGGTATCAATGTGTACGTGACGTGGTTCATAAAGTCCGTGCTCGTGTTTCTCGGCAACTATATTCTCAGCAAGCTTTTTGTTTTCAAAAAGAAAAAGGAAGAATGAAAATACACACAGCTGTGCCCGTTTGGGCACGGCTGTTCGTTTTTAGGCGGTGCGGCACTGCTGCATCTTGATAAGGTTACAAAATTCTGGTATAATATATAAATTAAGACTGGGTACCCGGTCAGATGTTTAAAACTAACGATCATACCCGGCATGCCGGGGTAAAGGATGGATAAATGGGACTTTCTGCAAAACTTGTCAGGTCGCAGCTCAATTTCTTCAAGCCCTTTGTCGCCTCATGCTCGCTTGAGGCGACACGCAAGGGGCAGGACAAGCTCGGCGAGCTTATGGAGGTCATCCACCGCCACAACGTTATTGTTAAGGATCACCCCTTTGAGGGCTTTGAGGGTGCGTGGATAATCCCCAAGGAGGAGCGGCGCTCCGGTGTCGTGCTGTATCTGCACGGCGGCGGCTACACCTGCGGCGACCTTGAATATGCCAAGGGCTTCGGCTCGACGCTCGCGGCAGAGTGCGGAGTGCGCGTGTTCTGCGCAGCCTATCGCCTTGCGCCCGAGTTCCCCTACCCCGCCGCGGTGGACGATGCGGAGGAGAGCTACCGCTATCTGCTCTCCAAGGGCTACACGCCGGGGCAGATATGCCTGTGCGGCGAGAGCGCGGGCGGCGGGCTTATCTACGCGCTGTGCCTGCGCCTGAAGTCAAAGGGCATGACGCTGCCCTGCGGGGTCATCGCCATCTCACCGTGGACGGATCTCACCTGCTCCGGCGAAAGCTATGAAACGAACCGCGACAATGACCCCTCGCTCACAGAGGAGCTGCTGAATTTCTATTCCGGGTGCTACACTGGGGGCATGACACCGAAGAACGCACCGGAGGTGTCGCCGCTCTTCGGCGACCTCAACGGACTTCCGCCGTCGCTGATATTTGTCGGCGGGGACGAGATCCTGCTGGACGATTCGCGCAGGATGCACAAAAAGCTGCTGGAAGCCGGGTGCTCAAGCCAGATGCTGATAGCGCCCGAACGCTGGCATGCTTACGTGCTCTACATGCTCAATGAGAACATGTCCGACTTTGAGGAGATGAACAAGTTCCTCACAAAGGTCATGGTCTCGGAGCAGAAGCAGAAATGGCTGCGGCTGGATAACGCGGCGAAGATATACCCCGCCGCACGGCGCAGGAAATGGAGCAACGTCTTTCGCCTGTCCGCAACGCTCACGGAGCCTGTCGACAAGGAGGTGCTGCGCACGGCGCTTGACGTCACGCTGCGCCGCTTCCCGTCCATCGGTGTGCGCCTGCGGCGCGGGCTGTTCTGGTTCTACCTCGAGCGCGTACCTGAGGTGCCGGAGATACAGAGCGAGCAGGCCTATCCCCTTGCGCACATGTCGCATAAGGATATAAGCAAGTGTGCCTTCCGCGTGATTGCCTATAAAAACCGCATAGCCGTGGAGATATTCCACGCGCTCACTGACGGTACGGGCGGGATGATATTCCTTAAGACTCTTGTCGCCGAGTATCTGACGCGCAAATACGGCATCAGCATCCCGGCAGAAAACGGCGTGCTCGGGAGACTCGAAGAGCCGTCACCGGAGGAACTGGAGGACAGCTTTCTCAAGAACAGCGGCCCATATGCCGCGAGCCGCAAGGAAGCCACCGCCTACACACTCAAGGGCGAGACGGAGCCTGACGGCTTTGTACACCTGACGACCTTTATGCTCGATTCCGACGCCGTGCGCAAAAAAGCGCACGAGTATAACGCGACGGTCACGGAGTTTCTGACGGCGGCGATGATGCAGGCGATACTCCGCCTGCAGGCCGAGCGCGTGCCATTCCGCCGGCTGCGCAGGCCAGTCAAGGTACTTGTGCCGGTCAATCTGCGCAGTCTGTTTCCGAGCAAGACAATGCGCAACTTCGCGCTCTATGTAACTCCGGAGATAGACCCCAAGCTCGGCGAATACAGCTTTGCTGAGATCTGCAACAATGTCCATCACCGCATGGGCATGGAGGTCACGGCAAAGCAGATGAGCACCAAGATCGCAACAAATGTCAACAGCGAAAAGTCGCCGATACTCAAGGTGATGCCGCTGGTGGTAAAGAACGCGGCGATGAAGGCGGTGTTCGACGCGGTAGGCGAATGCAAATCCTGCCTGTGCATGTCTAACCTCGGCCTTGTAAAGCTGCCGGAGATCATGCAGCAGTACGTGACTCGCATGGACTTCATCATAGGCGTACCGTCAAAGACGGCGTATAACTGCGCGCTGCTGTCCTACGGCGGGACGATATATCTCAACCTCGTGCGCTCGATCACCGAGTCGGAGCTTGAGATGCACTTCTACAAGGTGCTGCGCGAGCTTGGCGTTCACGTCAAGGTCGAGAGCAACGAACGCTGACGCGGGGAAAGGAATGAGATATAGATGTACTGTATAAAATGCGGAGTCGAGCTGGCTGACAGCGAGAAGAAATGCCCCCTGTGCGGGACTGTCGTTTTTAACCCGGAGCTGAGCCGCCCGGACGGCGAGCCCCAGTACCCGCGCATGCCCGCGACACAGCCTGAAAAGGTGAACCATTCTGGCATAATGTTCGTCGTGACGATGCTGTTTTTACTGCCGATAGTCACCACTCTCCTGTGCGACTGGCAGATAAACGGAGAGATAATCTGGTCGGGCTACGCCGTGGGCGCTGTGATCCTGCTCTATACGCTGGTAGTTCTGCCGCTCTGGTTCCGGCACCCGAACCCGGTTATCTTCATCCCGGTAGATTTCGCGATGACGGCGCTCTACCTGCTGTATATAAACTGTGCGACCGGCGGACACTGGTTCTTGAGCTTCGCGCTGCCCGTGACGGCGGCGGCCGGGCTCATTCTCACCGCGGCGGTCACGCTGCTCAAGTACCTGCACAAGGGCTACCTGTTCATCTTCGGCGGGACGATAATCCTCTCAGGCGCATATACGGTGCTGGTGGAGTTCCTGCTGAACCTGAACTTCCATGTACACGACGAGTTTATCTGGTCGTTCTATCCGTTCTCGGTGAGCTTCATCCTCGGCGTGATGCTGATAGTCATCGGCATCTGCCGCCCGCTCAGAGAATCGCTGCATAAGAAGTTCTTCCTGTAAATTAAACATAAAATGAGGCGATCAACACGAAAGAAATCAAAAACCCCAAAAGACCGCTTGTATACTATGCCGTTATCGCCATGCTGGCGGTGCTGCTGTTTAACCTCCTCGCCGTGCCCGCAATGGCGAACGCTGCCGTCAAGGAGGTCGACTACGGCACCTTCATGGACATGACCGAGAAAGGCGATATAGGCAAGGTCGAGATCGAAACTAACCAGATCATCTTCACCGACAAGTCCGGTCAGAGCTTCTACAAGACCGGCCTCATGGACGACCCCGACCGCACCGAGCGCCTGTATAAAGCCGGGGCGGAGTTCTCCAGCGAGATCGTTGAGCAGGCCTCCCCGCTCCTGAGCTTTGTGCTGACATGGGTACTGCCGATACTTATCTTCGTCTGGATAGGCGATGTGATGAGCAAGAAGATGATGAACGGCGGGCCGAACTCCCTGATGTTCAACATGGGCGGTTCGAGCGCTAAGGTCTATGTCAAGTCTGCCGACGGGATAAGGTTTGACGACGTCGCCGGTGAGGAGGAAGCCAAGGAAAACCTAACCGAGATCGTAGAATATCTGCATAACCCCGAAAAGTACCGCGAGGTCGGCGCGAACATGCCCAAGGGCGTGCTGCTCGTGGGCCCTCCGGGAACCGGTAAGACCATGCTGGCAAAGGCCGTCGCGGGCGAAGCGAACGTGCCGTTCTTCTCCATGTCCGGCTCTGAGTTTGTGGAGATGTTCGTCGGCATGGGCGCGAGCAAGGTGCGCGACCTGTTCAAGCAGGCCAAGGAAAAGGCGCCCTGCATCGTGTTCATCGACGAGATAGACGCGATAGGCAAAAAGCGTCAGGGCAACGTCATGGGCAATGATGAGCGCGAGCAGACCCTCAACCAGCTGCTGACCGAAATGGACGGCTTTGAGGGCAACAACGGCGTTATCATCCTTGCCGCGACGAACCAGCCCGACGCCCTCGACCCGGCGCTGACGCGCCCCGGCCGTTTCGACCGCCGCGTACCGGTCGAGCTGCCCGACCTCAAGGGCAGAGAGGAAATACTCAAGGTCCACGCGAAGAAGATCAAACTCGCCGACAATGTCGACTTCAACAAGATCGCGCGCATGGCCTCCGGTGCTTCCGGTGCGGAGCTTGCGAACATCGTGAATGAAGCGGCGCTGCGCGCTGTCAGGAACGGGCGCAAGATCGTCGAGGAGGCTGACCTTGAGGAGAGCATTGAGGTCGTCATCGCGGGCTACCAGAAGAAGAATGCGATACTCACCGACCATGAGAAGCACATCGTCGCCTACCACGAGATAGGCCATGCACTCGTCGCGGCAAAGCAGACAAACTCCGCCCCTGTGCAGAAGATAACCATTGTGCCCAGGACCTCCGGTGCACTCGGCTATACGATGCAGGTCGACGAGGGCAACCACTATCTTATGACGAAGGACGAGCTTATAAACAAGATCGCGACGCTCACCGGCGGCCGCGCTGCTGAGGAGCTCATCTTCGGCTCCATCACGACCGGCGCATCGAACGACATTGAGCAGGCCACGAAGCTTGCCCGCGCGATGATAACCCGCTACGGCATGAGCGAGGAGTTTGACATGGTCGCGCTCGAAACGGTGACGAACCAGTACCTCGGCGGGGACACCTCGCTTGCCTGCTCCGCGGACACCCAGCGCGAGATCGACCGCAAGGTCGTGGAGCTGGTAAAGAGCCAGCACGAAAAGGCGCTGAAGATCCTCACCGACAACCGCGAGAAGCTCGACGAGCTTGCAAAGTACCTCTACGAGAAAGAGACTATCACCGGCGAGGAGTTCATGAACATCCTCAACGGCTGATAATTATACAGGAACGAAAACGGACGTACCGGTCAAGGTACGTCCGTTTTCATTGTCAAATGTTTTACCTCTTCTGTGCTTTGATGAGGTTCCGATAAAATCTCACCGCGCCGGGCAGGCAGTTGTATTCGATGTTCTCGTTCAGGCCGTGCATGCCCCTCATCTGCTCGGGGCCGTAGATAACCGGAGCAAAGCGGATGCAGCTCGGGCATATCGGCTGATAGAACTGCGCGTCGGTCGCGCCGGTCATGACATAGGGGCTGACGGGCAGACCGGGGAAGGTCTCGCCGATGACCTTTTCGACGAGCCTGAACGCCTCGCCGTTTATGTCGACAGGCTCGGTATAGTCGTTGGAGTGGATGATCTCCGTTTCAAGGCCGTGCTTTGCGGCGAGAGTCTTGATGATCTCAAGGCTCTCCTTTTCGCCCTGATGCGGAATGAAGCGCATGTTCGCGCCGAGCGTCGCCTCCTGCGGGAGGACGTTATACGCATCGGAACCGGACTGCATGGTGAAGGCAATCGTCGTCTGGAGCATCGCGCCGGCCTGCGCGCTTATCTTGCCGAGGACGGGCTTCATTACCGGGGCAAACAGCCAAAGATTGCCCATGACGAGCTTGAGCCCGAACGGAGCGTAGGGCGCAAGGCGCGCAAACATTGCGCTCACTTCGGGCAGAAACTTTTTCTTAAACGGCGTGTGCGTCTCGACCTCATTCACAAACGCCGCAAGGCGCGCGATAGGCGTGTTCTTTGCCGGGGCGCTGGCATGTCCGCCGGCGGAGCGTGCGGTGAACTTCACGTCGGCCTTGCCCTTCTCGAACACGCCGACCATGGCGAAGTTCCCCTTTATTCCGCCGATGGGCTCGGAGATTATGCCGCCGCCCTCGTCGCAGACAATGAAGAACTCAACGCCGCGGCGCTTGAGCTCCTCGACGATTTTCGGTGCGCCGTCGCCCGCCCACTCCTCGGTGCATGAGGAGGCAAGGTACACGTCGCACTCGGGGGTGTAGCCCTCGCGCAGCAGCTCCTCGACCGCCTCAAAGAAGGCCATGACCGAGCACTTGGTATCGGATGCACCGCGCCCCCAGACCTTGCCGTCGGCAATATCACCGGAGAACGGCTCGTGCAGCCACTCGCCCTCGGCGGGGACAACGTCCTGATGGCTCATGAGAAGGATGGGCTTTTCGCTGCTCTTGCCCTTCCAGTAATACAGGAGGTTGCCGTCTATAACGGTGCGCTCAAGCTTTTCATGCACCAGCGGGAACAGCTCTTCGAGCACCTTATGAAAGCCGAGGAACTTCTCTTCCTTGTACACGTTCGCGTGCGAGGTCGTGTCGCACTGGATCATTTTCGAGAGCTTCTGCGCAAGGAGCATCGCTTTATCGTCCGCCTCCGGTGCGGCATAGTCAGAGCGCTTGTTCGGCGTGAGCAGCGTGCGCACAATGGCGATGAGCAGAAGCAGCACCAGCAGCGCCGGTATCAGCAGAAGATATTTCATGCCTTCGCCCCCTTCTTATAGAGCAGGTACGCTATGCCGATGGCCATCGCACCGGACGGGATTATCATA
>CAKTPC010000097.1 GCA_934590505.1 uncultured Oscillospiraceae bacterium | reverse complement strand
CCCATGCATTATATGCCTTACTGCCTGTCCAACATGGCACTGACGGCCATCATAATTCCGAGCTTGCCCGACTCATATGTCAGTCCGCCCTGCATATATACCGTGTACGGCTCTCTTGCCGGGCCATCTGCCGACAGCTCAATGGATGAGCCTTGGATAAAGGCACCCGCCGCCATGATGACGGGACAATCGTACCCAGGCATCTCCCACGGCTCCGGCGTCACAAATGAATCCACGGGTGCACCGGCCTGAATACCGAGGCAGAAGCGCTTCATGTTTTCAACTGAGCCGAGCTTCACCATCTGGATGATGTCGGAGCGGGATTCTTCTGGCGCGGGACTTGTTGGAATGTCGAGCGCCTCCATCATGGCTGCGCAGAAGCATGCGGTCTTAAGCGCCTGAGCGACAATGTGCGGAGCCATGAACAGCCCTTGAAACAGCAGGCGGTTGCTGCCGAGCGTGGAGCCGCACTCCCCTCCGATACCGGGGGTCGTAAGGCGCATCGCCGCGCGCTCGACAAGCTCCTTCTTCCCCGCGACGTAGCCGCCGGTCGGAGCAAGGCCGCCGCCCGGATTCTTTATAAGTGAGCCTGCAATCAAATCCGCGCCGACATGTGTCGGCTCCTTGATGTCCGTAAACTCACCGTAGCAGTTATCCACCATGATGTTGATCTCAGGGTTCACGGCTTTGACCATATCGCATATGCGGCCTATTTCATCTATTGAGAGCGCCTTGCGGTTATCATAGCCCCTTGAGCGCTGGATCATCACCGCGGTGACATTCGGCTTTGCCGCGGCCTCAGCGATGGCTGCATAATCAGGCCCGCCGTCCGCGGCGAGATCGACCTGCGCGTAGTTTATCCCATAGAACTTCAGCGAGCCGTGGCAATCACCGGATATGCCGATTGCGCTGCGCAATGTATCGTAGGGCATCCCGGTCACGGCGAGGATTGTATCCCCCGGCTTTACAAGGGCAAACATCGCGGCGGTGAGGGCGTGCGTACCGTTTACAAAGCCGATGCGGACAAGCGCGGCCTCTGTGCCGAATATCTCGGCATATATCTTGTCGAGCGTCTCCCGGCCGAGATCATCGTAGCCGTAGCCGGTTGTCCCGGCAAAGCACGCCTCGGCAACGCGGTTGTTCTGAAACGCCTCCATCACGCGGCGCGTGTTTATTTCGGCAGCACGGTCTATCTCCGCAAATCTTCCTGCAAGGCGCTCCTGCGCCTTCGCGGCCATATCGTATACCTCAGGCCGGATGTCTGAAATTTTCATCTGTATCTCCGTTGTGTTTTATTTGAGTTCCATGACTATGGATTTGAAATATCTGCCGCGCTCGGCAAAATTCTTGAAGCGGTCAAAGGCCGCGCAGGCCGGGGAAAACAGCACAATATCCCCTGCCCTTGCCGCTTCCGCCGCCGCTTTGACAGCCTGCTTGAAGTCGTCGATTATCCTGACCTCGAGTCCGCTGCCCTCATAGTAGCGTGAGGCACGGATGGCGGAGTAAATCTTCCCCGCCGTGTCCCCGGTGAGGAACACCTTCTTTGACAGCAGGCACAGCTCATCGCCCAACCCGTCAAACGGGATGTGCTTATCATAGCCACCGGCAATGACTATCGGCTTGCGCTTCATCGCGTGGAGCCCGGCGGAGGTTCTTGTCGGGCTCGTGCCTATCGAGTCATTTATAAAGGTTATCCCGCGCAGCACACGCACGTGCTCGAGCCTGTGCTCGACCCCGCCGAAGCTGCGGGCGGCCGCGGCGCAGACCTCGTCGTTCACCAGCCCTTCGACCGCCGAAAACGCGGCAAGATAGTTGAGCACATTATGTTCGCCCGGCAGGCGGATATCCGAGACTTTCATCACCGCTCTCGACACTCCGTCATGTATGCGGTAGATAACGCCGTCAAGCGCGGCGGCGCCGTCCTCGACCGGGTGCTTATCCGAGAAATAGGATATACGTGCTTTGGAAAAGCCCGCGTAATACTCCGTATGTCCGTCATCCTGGTTGAGTATAAGCCGTGCGTCAGGACGCTGGTTTTCAAATATGGCACGCTTTGCGTCGATGTAGTCCTGAAAGTCCCTGTGCTTATCAAGGTGGTTCGGGGACAGGTTCGTTATCACCGCAACATCCGGGGCGCATTTCATGCTGTGCAGCTGGAAAGAACTGAGCTCAAGCACGGTGACATCGTCCGGGCGAATATCCGGTGTTTCGCAGAGGAGCGGGTGGCCGATGTTCCCGCCGAGGTGGACTCTGTACCCGGCGGCCTTGAGCAACTCTGATATGATCGTCGAGGTCGTCGTCTTGCCATCGCTTCCGGTTATGGCTATCGTTTTGCAGGGGCAGAGAGACATGAACACCTCCATCTCGGAGGTCACGACCGCGCCGCGCGCCTTTGCCTTTTCAAGGTGCTCGTCAAAGGGCATAAGCCCGGGCGTTCTGAATATAACGTCCTGATTGAGATGCTCAAGATAATCCTCACCGAGACAAAGCTCCGCGCCCATGGCCTTGAGCTTCTTGCCCTCTGCGCCCATTTCCTGCATGGTACGTTTATCGCAGGCAGTCACATGGCAGCCGTTCTTCAGCAGCAGCTCGATAAGCGGCTCATTGCTGACGCCTATGCCTATGACCGCGATCTTTTTATCTTTTAGCGTATTTACATATTCTTGAAGAGTCAAATCAATCGCCTCACATTCGCTTGACTAAATATATATTATAAGACTTTTTGTCCGGTAATACAAGAATTATTGTTGACTTGTGCCGCGAACATGGTAAAATAAGCCCTGCAAGCGGGTCGGACGACCGCGGGCATAAGGCGAAAGCCTGTGCGTGAGGAAAGTCCGGGCTCCATAGGGCAAGGATAACGGGTAACGCCCGCCAGGGGTAACCCTCGGACAAGTGCAACAGAGATATACCGCCGGTGCTTTCGGCATCGGTAAGGGTGGAAAAGTGAGGTAAGAGCTCACTCATCGCATGGAGACATGTTGATGCTGTAAACTCTATCCGGAGCAACACCGTGGTAGGACATATGACCGGCCCGGTCGTCCTCAGGAGGTGGCTTGATCCTGCCGGCAACGGCAGGGCTAGATAGATGGTCGTCCACGACAGAACCCGGCTTACAGACCCGCTTGCATAGAACACCCCCTCGGCGTTGTCGCCGAGGGGGGCTGTTTTTATTCAAGATTATCTATGGCATACTGTGCTTCTTCTTTGCTCTTTCCGGGAACAATAGAAAATAAAAATATAACTGCTATTACCCAAAACCACCAACGTTTATATATTGGCTTGCTGTTTTTTGCGCCGCACGCTGGACAAACCCTTGCGCTGGCAGCTATGTCTGCACCGCATGTTTTGCATTTTATCATCTTGTTTCCCATCTCTGCACCCCTTTATTTTAATTGCCCATATACGGGCAATTGTCAATATTGAGGCAACACCTTACGATCAATTATACATATTCTCGGTGGTGATTGTCTTGATTTGCTTTGACAGATTATGGGAAACATTAAAAGAAAAGAATATTTCTCAATACAAGCTGATAAAAGAGTATCATATAAGTACAGGTCAGTTGGACAGACTCAGAAAGAATGGGAACGTAAGCACATACACGCTCAATCAGCTGTGCGGGATACTTCAATGCAGCCTGACTGACATTGCTGAGTTTATACCGGATAAAACGCCCTGAAGCGGCAAAGCCTGCTAGCTTCAGGGCGTAAGTACTTTTATTTCACTGGTGGCCCCGCGAGGCAGAACGGGAGTTCGAGGTGGTTGCCCTCCATAAGCGCCTTATCTCGCAGGAGCACATCCGCCGGGCCGTCGGCGGCGAGCCTGCCGTGGTGCAGCAGGATAACGCGGTCGCAGGTTTCCAGCACCATGTCAAGATCGTGCGTTGCGATGATCTTTGTGACGGGGAGTTTATTAAGCGTATTGATAAGCTTGCGCCTGTTCTGCGGGTCAAGCGCGGTAGACGGCTCGTCCATCAGCATGTACTCCGGCTTCATCGCAAGTATCGTCGCGATTGCGGCCATGCGCTTTTCACCGCCGGATATCTTGTGGTTCTGCCGGTGCTTGAGGTACCCGAGTTCCAACTCGTCAAGGATCTCGTCGACGCAGCGCTCCGCCTCTCCCCTGCTCATACCGTAGTTCATCGGCCCGAAGATCATGTCTTCAAACACAGTCGGCATGAACATCTGGTTGTCGGAGTCCTGCAGGACATAGCCGACGCATTTTCTTATCGCGCTGAGGTTTTTGCGGCACATTTCCATACCGTCAATGCTTATCTTTCCATCGCAGCTGACTAAGCCGAGCGCGGCTTTCATTACTGTCGATTTGCCTGCGCCGTTCGCGCCGATGAGCCCGACGCGTTCTCCCTTTGATATGGTGAACGAGAGGTCTTTCAGCACCGGCTTTTCGCCGGGATATGCGTAAGTTACATTTTCAAAGCAGATCATTTCTTTCCCTCATACAAACGCGGAGCCGATCAGTACCGGAAGATCATACATACGTGCCAGAACGATAAGTGCCGCGCACACTATCGCGGCAAGCCACGCGCGGGAATTATATCCCCCGTCGTCGGCATAATAAAATTCACCGTGGAAGCCGCGCAGCTCCATGCTCTCATAGAGCATTTCTGCCCTGTCCATGCTGCGCAGGATAAGCTGTCCGAGAAACGAACCCCAGGCTGAAATGTGCAGCCCGTGCTGACCGGGCGCACGCAGCTCATATGCCTCGGTCATTATCGCAACCTCTTCGAGCAGCACGGATATATAGCGGAAAGTCAGAAGCAGCAGCGATGTCAGCAGCCTCGGGAAATGCAGCCTGCGCAGCGCAAAGCAGACCTCCTCAATGGAGGTCGTCGCGATCAGCAGGAACGACGCCATCAGGCAGAATACGCCCTTCATCATAAGCGTCAGCATTGAGATAACGCCGCCGCTTATTCCGACGCTGCCGATCTGCGCAATTATCGCTTTATCAAAAAACGGATTGAAAAGCCCTACGGCGCAGACAAGCGGCATGACTATGCGCAGCTTATAAAAGCATGTGCTGATCGGGATCTCGCTTATCTGATAAGCCGCGACCGGGAAAAGCAGCATCGCGATGAGTCCTGTGAAGTCGTATTTATTAAATGACACCGTAACTGCAATGTATAAAACAGTGAGAAACAGCTTGGAGAGCGGCGGCATTCGGTGGACGGCAGAGTCCTGCGCGGCAAGCTCATCTATCGCGCGCAGCTCCGCGCCAGCGCGTTCAGCCTTATTCATGTTCCCCACCTCCTGTGTAAATACGTGCGTGCGCGGCAAGCCCGTCATACAGGCTTGCCGCTTGTTGATTTTGCAAGTTGAATTATGCGGTCTTTTTATTCCTGTGCTTTCTGAAATAGCCGCCTACGAGGCATATCAGAACTGCCGCTGCAGCGACCATTGCCGAGCCGACAAGGCCGGAAACTGACGTTCCCGCGGGGTTCTCCGCGTCATTGGAGAAAGCGTAGTCAGGAAGGAACGATGTCTTTTCCTGCACCGCCTCGGCCTTCGCCGCGGCGTCGCTCGCGTAACCGTAATCCTCTTCGTCAAGGCCGAGGTTCGCGGAGTAGCCCGCCTCTTCGTTTCCGAACAGCGACCACTCAAGTCCGTCGGGGTTGGAGCTTGCAAACAGAGAGAACACTCCGCCGACAAGAACTGCCGCTACCGCAAGCACGGCAATGACCGTTTTATAGCTGCGCTTATCGGTGCTGCCCTCTGCGGGGGTACAATCCATCAGGATCTCGGGGCGGCTATTGTATATGAATACAAGCACGGCGGCAGTGATAAGCCCCTCAACAAGGCCGATTGCAAGATGTATCGGCTGCATGATTGCGCAGAACACGCCAAAAGGAATATCGGCAATTCCGGAAAGGCTCGTCTCTACGACGACGGAGAATGCACCGAGCTGGAGCGTGACGATGCAGCCGATGACGGAAGCTGCGATGATCCTGAGCCTGCCGGCAGCCTTTTCACCTTTACCGGAAAACCAATTGCTGTGCATTATAGGCCTGTAAATAAGGAAGTATCCTACAAAGCAGCCGTAGAAAGCCATGTTCCATATATTCGCGCCGAGAGCCATGAGTCCGCCGTCGGCAAAGAACAGGCATTGTATCGCCAGTACCGCGATCATCGACAGGAACCCTGCCCATGGTCCCAATACCGAGGTAAGGAGCATACCGCCGCATATATGACCTGAAGAGCCGGTGCCGGGGATAGTGTAGTTGATCATCTGACCCGCGAAAACAAGCGCTGACATAACTGCCATCGTGGGTAATTTCTTCGCAGAAAGCTCATGGTCAAGCTTTTCTTCTCTGTTCAGCTTAACGATGGAGGCTCCGGCGGTGACGGTTGAAGCCGCGTACATAGTCGCCGCGACTGCCGGGGCAAGCAAAGCGTCTGCCATATGCATAGTGATAGTCTCTCTTTCTCAAAGCAGTGTTTTCGGGGACTCCCGATTGCAATTGTTATTTTACTATCAGTTCCGTTCCTTTTTAAGCCCCCATGGGGGATAAAATATGCACAAAAGTTAGATATAACTTTTGTGCATATACAATATGTTTTCTTGCTTTTTGAACAGCTGTTTATGTTCCGTTTTTACAGACGCTCGTTTTTGTCGCTGCCGCAGGCCGCCGCCTTTACGATTGAAGAGAGCGCAAACAGAGCAATAACGTTCGGGATTACCATGAGCTGGTTGAACATATCCGCCAGTTCCCAGACGAGGTCGTTTGACAGGCAGGAGCCGAGGAAGATAAACACCAGCGCGAGCACGGAATAGACCTTGACTGCCTTTTTGCCGAAGAGGTATTCCACATTGACCTTGCCGAAGAAGTTCCAGCTGAGTATCGTGGAGAACGCGAAGAACAGCAGGCAGACCGCGACAAAGAGCGAACCGACGCCATCACCGAAGCAATTTGAGAACGCAAGCTGTGCCATGTTCGATTTGCTCACGCCGTCAGCCGCACCGGACACGAGAACGCCGTTATCAGCATAGAGGCAGGTTATAACGACTAGAGCCGTCATGGTGAGGACTATGAAAGTGTCAATAAACAGCCCGATCATAGCAACGACGCCCTGATCGTGCGGCTTCTTGACGTTAGCCATGGCGTGTGCGTGAGGGGTCGAGCCCATACCTGCTTCGTTGGAAAACAGACCGCGCTTGACGCCCTGGCTGATAGCGGTCTTGAGTGCGTAGCCGAGGCTGCCGCCGATGATGGCGTTGGGCTCGAAAGCGTACTTGAAGATCATACCGAAGGTCTCGGGAATGAACCTGATGCGCATAATGAGGACAGCAAGTCCGCCGAGGATATAGAGCACCGCCATGACGGGGACGAGCTTCTCCGTGACGAACGCGATGCGCTGGATACCGCCGAGGAAGATAAGCCC
>CAKTPC010000096.1 GCA_934590505.1 uncultured Oscillospiraceae bacterium | reverse complement strand
CAGTGCGAGAGCATGGCGGCCGTGCTGCGCGCGGACGTGAAGAGCAGCAAGGAGAGCATGGACCGTATGCTCGGCGACATTGCCGAGCAGGAAAACCGCGTGCGCGGTGTACAGCAGAGCATTGACGAGAGCCTTGGCCGCATGGCCGAAATCGACCATGAACTGACCACGGTGCGCGAAGAGCTCACCGCGAACTCGAACATGGTCGAGGGCTGCCGCATGAAGCTCGGCGGAAGAGAGAGCAGCGTTGCCCAGCTGAGTGACAGAGTTAACAAAATATCAGTCGAAGCGCGTTCGATGGATTCGCGCATCGCGATGCTCTCCGAAATGGAGAAGGACTATGAGGGCTACTCCAAGGCCGTCAAGACCGTCATGCGCGAAGCGGGGCGCGGGAACCTCAAGGGTATACATGCGCCGGTGGCAAACCTCATCCGCGCGGAGGACGAATTTGCCCTAGCGATAGAGACGGCGCTCGGAGCGGCGGGGCAGAACATCGTCGTCGACACGCAGAACGACGGCCGCCGCGCAATAGAGCTGCTGAAAAAGTACGACTCAGGCCGCGCGACATTTCTTCCGGTGGACACGATCCGCGGAAGCGTGATGCGCGACGCGCCGGTGAACGACCCCGGCTTTGTCGGGATCGCCTCGGAGCTTGCGCAGTATGACGCAAAATACAAGGACATTTTTGAAAATCTCCTCGGGCGCACAGTCATTGCCGAAGCGATGACCGATGCGATAAGGATATCGAAGAATAACGGCAACCGCCTGCGCATCGTGACGCTGGACGGGCAGCTGATAAACGCCGGCGGCTCAATGACCGGCGGCAGCAGTGCAAAGGGCACGGGCATAATCTCCCGCGCAAACGAGCTGGAGAAACTCAGAAAGCAGCGTGAAAAGCTCGCCGAAAACGAGAAGAACTACACCCAGCAGCTTGAGCGGGCAAAGACCGACCTTGCCGCTGTGCGCTACCAGCTCGATATGAAGCTGGAGGAGCAGGCAGAAATAAAGAGCCGACTCTCATCCCTCGAGGCGGAAAAGCGCGCGGTGGAAAGCTCCGCGGCACAATTAAAGCTCCTGCTCGAAAGCCTCACCGGGGACAGCCAGGCGCGGCGCGAGGCGGTGGATGCCTACCAGAGAAAGATAGACAGCTTCAACGAGCGCCTGAAGGAGAAGGAAGCGGAGATCGCCGCGATAAACGAGAAGGCCAAGGCCATCAAGGACGAGATCGCCGAGATAAGCCGCAGCAAGATGGAGCTTGAGGGCAAGCGTACCCGCGCCGACAAGGAGGCGCAGGAGCGCAACGGCGACATTCTTGACCTCGAACGCAAGGCAGCGAAGATAGAGCAGAAGAAGCTTGCCGCCGACATGGAAGAAAAGCAGATAATGGACAAGCTCTGGGAAAACTATGAGCTGAGCCATACTGCGGCGCAGGCGATGCGCCAGCCTGTGGAGAGCCTGCCGAAGGCGAACAAGCTCATCGGCGAGCTGCGCCGCCAGATGAACGCCCTCGGCACGCCGAACCTCGGCGCGATAGAGGAATACGACAGAGTCAGCGAGCGATACGGCTTCCTCAGCGGGCAGCGCGACGACGTGACAAAGGCGAAGAGCGAGCTTACCGGCATAATCAAGGAGATCACGAGCCAGATGGAGGAGGTCTTTGTCGGGCGCTTCAAGGAGATAGACGAGTGCTTCCGCCAGACCTTCCTTGAACTCTTCGGCGGCGGCAAGGCCGCGCTCAGGCTTGAGGACGAGAACGACGTGCTCAACTGCGGGATAGAGATAAAGGTGCAGCCGCCGGGCAAGGCACTGACAAACCTGAGTCTGCTCTCCGGCGGAGAGATGGCGTTCGTTGCGATAGCGCTGTACTTTGCGATACTCAAGGTGCGCCCCACGCCGTTCTGCGTAATGGACGAGATAGAGGCCGCACTCGACGAGGCGAACGTCACGCGCTATGCCGAGTACATGCGCCGCATGTCAGATAAGACGCAGTTCCTTGTCATCACGCACCGCCGAGGCACGATGGAGGAGGCCGACATGCTCTACGGCGTGACGATGCAGGAAAAGGGCGTATCGACGGTCATAGAGCTCGACCTTGAGGATGCGCAGAAAACGATAACGCAGTAAAGACTATAAAGGAGGTCAAGGCATGGGATTTTTTGACAAGATTTTTTCGGGACTCACAAAGACCCGCACGAATATGGAGGAGCTTGAAGAGCTCTTCAAAAACTACAAATTCGAGAGCGACGATTTTTATGAGGAGCTGGAGGATCTGCTCGTCATGTCCGACATCGGCGCGGAGACGACCGACAAGGTCATTGAAAAGATGCGCCTGCTGTGCTTTGACCGCAACATAACCAAGGGCTACAAGGCAAAGGAATGCCTGATGGAGATACTGATGCAGTACCTCGAAACGGGCGACAACAGCCTGAAGCTCTCGACCACGCCGTCGGTCATACTGATGGTGGGTGTAAACGGCGTCGGAAAGACGACGACGATAGGAAAGCTTGCCGCCATGCTGATGGCCGAGGGCAAGAAGGTGCTGCTGTGCGCGGGCGATACCTTCCGCGCTGCCGCGGCTGAGCAGCTAGGCATATGGGCAGAGCGCACGGGCGCGGACATAGTGCGCCACGAAGAGGGCAGTGACCCTGCGGCGGTAGTATACGACGGCATATGCGCGGGCAAGGCAAGAGACGCGGACGTTATAATAATCGACACGGCGGGGAGACTGCACAACAAGCAGAACCTCATGAACGAGCTTTCGAAGATGCGCCGCATCATCGACCGCGAGCTTCCCGGCGCGGACGTTGAGACGCTGATGGTGCTCGATGCAACAACGGGGCAGAACGGACTTATACAGGCAAAGCAGTTTCTTGACACGGCGGGGCTCACGGGCATCGTGCTCACAAAGCTCGACGGCACGGCCAAGGGCGGCATAGTTTTTGCGATAGCGCAGGAGCTGAAGCTGCCGGTCAAGTACGTCGGCGTCGGCGAAAAGGTGGACGACCTCATACCCTTCGACGGGAAAAACTTTGTGGAGGCACTGTTCAAATGAGACTTATACTTGCAAGCAACAACAAGAACAAGCTGCGTGAATTCAAGCAGCTTGTCGAGGGCATGGACATAGAGCTTTTCAGCCAGAGCGAGGCGGGGCTGCATCTCGACGTTGAGGAGACGGGCACGACCTTTGAGGAGAACGCCTATCTCAAGGCCAAGGCCGTCACCGATGCGCTCGGCTGCGCGGCGGTCGCGGACGATTCGGGCCTTGTGGTAGACGCGCTGAACGGCGAACCGGGGATATACTCGGCGAGATACGGCCCCGGACACGACGCCTCCGACGCGGACAGGTACAACTACCTGCTGAATAAGCTCGGCGATGAGAAAGACCGCAGCGCGCGCTTCGTGTGCTGCATATGCTGCACGATGCCCGACGGCACGGTGCTGAGGGCGCGCGGCGAGTGCGAGGGCGAGATCATGCACGGCCCGAAAGGCAGCGGCGGCTTCGGCTACGACCCGGTATTCAAGCCCGACGCGGTAAATTGCGGCATGGCGGAGCTGACGGCGGATGAAAAGAATGCGATATCCCACAGAGGCAAGGCGCTGAGAGCCTTTGCCGGGGAACTGAAGAGGTATTACAATGGCGATAACAAGTAAGCAGAGAGCCCAGCTCAGGGGCATGGCGATGAGCATAGACACGATAATCCAGATAGGCAAGGGAGGGATAACGGAGAGCGTTGTCGACTCCGTGTCCGCGGCGCTCAAGGCGCGCGAGCTCGTAAAGGGCAAGGTACTTGAAAACTCGATGCTCACGGCGCGCGAGGCCTGCGACGAGCTCTGCGAGAAGTGCAGGGCCGAGGGCGTGCAGGTCATCGGCACAAAGTTTGTGCTCTACAAGCGCAACGAGAAAGAGCCGAAGATAGTGCTGGTAAAGGATAAGAAAAAATGACGACGGTCATTTACGGCGGGAGCTTCAACCCGCCGCATCTGGGGCATGTCTCGGCGGCGCAGTCGGTATACGAGGTGCTGAAACCGGACAGGTTCATGATAATACCGACAAATATCGCCCCGCACAAGGCGGCGGCAGCCGGAAGCCCGGACGCCGCGGCAAGGCTGCAGATGTGCAGGCTGGCATTTTCCGGAATACCCGGCGCGGAGGTCTCCCCGATGGAGATGGAGCGCGAGGGCAAGAGCTACACCGCCGATACGATCGGCATACTGCGGGAGAAATACCCGGAGGATGAGCTTTATCTCGTCGTCGGGACGGACATGTTTTTGAGCTTCCGCGAATGGCATGAGTATAAATACCTGCTGGATAACTGCATGCTGGCGGTTTTGTCCCGCGAGACGGACGACAGGGGAGAGATACTTTCGTTTAAGCGCAGCCTTGAGGACGAGGACGGAGCGAGAGTCAGGCTCATAGAGCATGAGCCGCTGCCGATGAGCTCGGCGGAGATACGCGCGATGCTGCCGAGGGCCGAGGGCGCGGAGTTTCTGGACGATGGGGTATACTCGCTCATAATCAAAAACCGCTGGTACGCCTCAAAGCCCGAGCTGCGCTGGCTGCGGGAAAAGGTGCGGCCATACCTCACGGAAAAGCGCGCAAGGCATGTCGCAGGCTGCGAGGAGCAGGCGGTGAAGCTTGCACGGCGCTGGGGTGCGGACGTCTACGAAGCAGCCGAGGCGGGCATACTGCACGATATAACGAAAAAACTCAGTGACGAAGAACAGTTGATAATGTGCGATAAATATGGTATTATTCTCGACGCCGCCGAAAGGCGCAGCCCGAGGATACTCCATGCGCGCACGGGCGCGGCGCTCGCGCGGGAAAAGTTCGGGATACCCGACGGGATATATTCCGCGATACGCTGGCACACGACCGGAAAACCGGACATGAGCCTGATGGAAAAGATAATCTACCTTGCCGACTTCACCGAGCCGACGAGGGACTTTGAGGGCGTGGAGCCGCTGCGGAAGCTCTGCTTCGAGGACCTTGACAGGGCGATGGAGCTTGGGCTTCGGATGAGCCTTGAGGAGATACGCTCAAGAGGCGAGGACGCCTATAAAGATACAGTTGATGCGTACCGATGGTATAAAAAAGAACAAGGAGGAAGCGCAATATGCTGACAGCCGAACAGATAGCCGCCATAGCCGCAAAAGCTTTGGAGGACAAGAAAGCAAGAGACATAAAGGTGCTCAGGACTACGGAGCAGACGGTGCTTGCGGATTACTTCGTGATCTGCAACGGTACTTCCTCCACGCACATAAAGGCGCTGGTGGACGAGGTGGACAAGCAGCTTTCGGAGGCAGGCGAGCCGCCGGTGCGCCGCGAGGGTCTGCGCTCGGACATTTGGGTGCTGATGGACTTCGGCTGCGTTATCGTCCATGTGTTCACGGACGAGGCGCGCAAGTTCTATAACCTTGAGAGGCTTTGGAGCGACGCAGAGGTGGTGGATCCCTCAAGCCTTCCGCGCCCCTGACTACAGGGGCATTCGGAAATTGCTGCAAACCCGGCGTATATGCTCTTTCATTCTTCCTTTTCCTCGCAGACCCATTTCATTGGGCTCTGCTCGGAGAACGAGGGGAGCGTTAAAAAGACGGGCACAGACATATTGGTTTTCAGATAAAATTTTAATTGGGAGAGTTGATTCACCATGAGATATGATTTTGCTGCAATAGAGAAAAAATGGCAGGACCGCTGGGAAGAGAGCAAGCCCTACGCCGCGGTGACCGACGGCGACAAGCCTAAGTTCTACGGCCTTATCGAGTTCCCGTACCCCTCCGCCGCCGGTCTGCACGTCGGCCATCCGCGCCCCTTTACGGCGATGGACATCATCACGCGAAAAAAGAGAATGGAGGGCTACAATGTCCTTTTCCCGATAGGCTTTGACGCTTTCGGTCTGCCGACCGAGAACTTCGCGATAAAGAACCACATCCACCCGGCGATCATCACTCAGCAGAACATCAAGAACTTCACCCGTCAGCTCAAGATGCTCGGCTACGGCTTTGACTGGGACCGCTGCGTCGACACGACCGACCCGAAGTACTACAAGTGGACGCAGTGGATATTCCTGCAGATGTTCAAGAAAGGCCTTGCATACAAGACCACGATGCCCGTCAACTGGTGCACGAGCTGCAAGTGCGTGCTGGCAAACGAAGAGGTCGTCGAGGGCGTGTGCGAGCGCTGCGGCTCGCCCGTCGTGCGCAAGGAAAAGAGCCAGTGGATGCTCGGCATCACCAAGTACGCCGACAGGCTCATAAATGATCTGGACGATCTGGACTACATCGAGCGCGTCAAGATCCAGCAGAAGAACTGGATAGGCCGCTCCACCGGCACCGAGGTCACTTTCAAGACCAATGTCGGCGACGACGTCACCGTTTTCACGACCCGCGCCGACACGCTCTTCGGCGTGAGCTACATGGTCATTTCACCCGAACACCCGCTGCTCGACAAGTGGAAGGACAGCATAGCAAACTGGGGCGAGGTCGAGGCCTATAAGGAGGCCGCTTCCCGCAAGTCCGACTTCGAGCGCGGAGAGCTCAACAAGGACAAGACCGGCGTGCGCCTTGACGGCATCGACGCTATCAACCCCGTGAACGGCGCATCCGTTCCGATGTTCGTCTCCGACTACGTCCTCATGGGCTACGGCACCGGTATCGTCATGGGCGTTCCGGGCCACGACCAGCGCGACTGGGACTTTGCAACGAAGTTCGGCCTGCCGATCATCGAGGTCGTCTCCGGCGGCGACGTCACAAAGGAAGCGTTCGTCGCAAAGGACGACAGCGCGATAATGGTAAACTCCGGATTTCTCAATGGGATGACCGTCAAGGAGGCTATCCCCGCGATGCGTGAGTACGCCATCGAGCACGGCTGGGGCAAGGAGAAGGTCAACTACAAGCTGCGCGACTGGGTATTCTCCCGTCAGCGCTACTGGGGCGAGCCGATACCCCTTGTCAACTGCCCGAAGTGCGGCTGGGTGCCGCTGCCCGAGAGCGAGCTGCCGCTGGTGCTGCCGCAGGTCGAATCCTACGAGCCGACCGACGACGGCGAGTCCCCGCTGAGCAAGATGACCGACTGGGTCAACACCACCTGCCCATGCTGCGGCGGCCCCGCAAAGCGCGAGACCGATACCATGCCTCAGTGGGCAGGGTCGAGCTGGTACTTCCTGCGCTATATGGACCCGCACAATGACAACGAGCTTGTCAGCAAGGACGCGGAGGAATACTGGGGCCCGGTAGACTGGTACAACGGCGGCATGGAGCACACCACGCTCCACCTGCTCTACAGCCGCTTCTGGCATAAGTTCCTGTACGACATCGGCGTCGTGCACACCAAGGAGCCTTACGCCAAGCGCACCTCCCACGGCATGATCCTCGGCAAGAACCCGCACTATGTCGGCAACGCCGCGACCGAGGAGGAGAAGCAGGCGCTCATCGAGAAGTACGGCGCGCAGGCACAGCGCACGGCAGTCAAGATGTCGAAGTC
>CAKTPC010000095.1 GCA_934590505.1 uncultured Oscillospiraceae bacterium | reverse complement strand
GCCCCCGCCGTGAGCGCCGCGCCGACAAGGCCGGGCTTTCTGTGGTGGAAGGGCTCCATGCCGTTGAAGAGATGCGTCACGTGCGTCGCGCCCGCCTCAAAGCCGGCCATGGCCTGGTCGTAATCCGCAGTGCTGTGGCCGAGTGACACGGTGCAGACCTTTGACGCCTCGCGGATAAAGTCCAGCGCTCCCTCTACCTCCGGGGCGACGGTTATAAGGCGCACTATCCCGCCGCTCAGCTCGTTGAGCTCGTTAAACAGCGTAATGTTAGGCTTCCGGATGTTATCGGGGTTCTGCGCACCGCACTTCCCGCGCGAGACGAACGGGCCCTCCAGGTGCACGCCCGCGCATTTTGCCTCGCCGCCGAAGCGCTCATAGGCGCTTATGTTTTTCATTGCACCTCTCAGCTCGTCCGCCGGGACGGTCAGTGTTGTGAAGCAGAAGGACGTGACGCCGTTGTCCGAATAAAACCGCGCCAAGTGGTGTATCTGCTCGGCGGTGCAGTCGCTCGCGTCTATCCCCATCGCGCCGTGGGTATGTACGTCGATAAGCCCGGGGATGATATATGCCCCGCAGGCGTCCATTCCCTCGCCGGGAGAAAATGAACGTATATGACTGTCAAATTCGATGGATGCGCTTTCAAAGTGTCCGTTGCGGTATACTTTTGCATTGTTGATTATCATGCTGAAAACCTCCATTCATTTACGCCTTATTTCAATATACTTTTCAATGTATAGCTGTTTATAGAATATCACCTATCCGTGCCGCCGTCAAACCAATTATTTTCTGACAAATAGCTTAAAGCTGCTCCCTCCGCAGCCCGTGCAGCGCAGCGCCCGGCCGCGTCCGCGCAGCAGCAGATCGACCGCTTTGCCCCGGCGCATGTACCGGCTCTCTCGGCCGCAGTTTTCGCAGCGGATGATATACTTCGCCTCCGCGCGGCGGCTCTCCGCCGCCTGTCCCTTTTCCGGCGCGAGCCGCTCCGGTGAGCACCCGATGCGGCGGCACATGTCCTTCCACACCCTGTCGTGCCCGTGGCGCTCCCCGGGGTGAAGGAGATACACCGCGGCGTGCGCGTACTCGTGGCGCACGGTGTCCCAGAACTGCTCATCGTCCTCCAATATCAGATATGAGAGCGCGATGCACAGGCCGCTGTTTCCTCCTCCGCGCGGGCTGCGGAAGCTGCCGAGCTGCTTCACTGCGCGCTTTGATATCCTCAGTTCGATCCCTGAGGTGTCGACTCCGCAGAGTTTGTCGAGCCTGTCATATTCCGCGCGCACCTCCTCAAGACTGTGCATTTCCCTCACTCTCCTTTGCCGCGTCTCTTTGATCTCAGCTTAACACAGCAGTCATTGTAATGCAAGGCCGCGTTTTATCAATTAGCATTTCTCATAGATATGTGCATATCATTTCATTAATAGCCGTTATATTTCACATTGAGTGAATATCACAGCAGCGGATTATTCTACACTATGCCGAAATGCAAATTTTCTCTTGCAATCGCGCTTTTCCGATGCTATATTTCTCACATCAATTAAATACCGGCCGGGTTTCAGCCGTCTTTCCCGCGGAACCGTCGTCCGTGATTCATTACAAAAGCGTCGTTATCGATGTTATTTTGTAATGGGTAAAAGTTTAGCATATATTAGATTTACACATATGTGTCATTCTCTCCGTCCGGTATCTATCAAATAAGGAGGATACAAGCATGCAGGCATTTATCGATTTCTTCACCGGAGCTCTTAACGACTTCGCGTGGTTGTATATGTTCCTGCCCTGCGTCATGGTCGGCGGCATACTGCTGACCGTCCGTGCCAAGGCAGTGCAGTTCAGCCACTTCGGATACGCCATGAAAAACACCGTCGGCAAGATGTTCAAAAAGACGGAAGCCGGCAAAGGCGCCGTCACGCCGCTTCAGGCCGTGACTACCGCTCTTGCTGCCACCGTCGGCACCGGCAATATAGTCGGTACCTCGCAGGCCATCGCCCTCGGCGGCTACGGTGCTGTGTTCTGGCTGTGGGTCGCCGCGCTGCTTGGCATGGTCATAAAGTACTCGGAGGTCGTGCTCTCCATTCAGTATCGCCAGCGCGATGAAAATGGCGACTGGGTCGGCGGCCCGATGTATTACATCGCCGGTATCGGCCCGAAGTGGAAGTGGCTGGCCATGGTGTACGCCGCCCTTGCAGGCATCGCGTGCTTCGGCATCGGCAACATGAGCCAGGTGAACGCCATCACCGGTTCCATCACGAACGCCATCACCGCCTTCTTCACGATAAATGACAGCGGCATCACCGTTATCCATTGGGTCATCGGTCTGTCCCTCGCGGCTCTCGTCGCACTGATCCTGCTCGGCGGCATCAAACGCATCGGCAAGGTCGCTGAAAAGCTCGTCCCGATCATGAGCGTGTTCTACGTGCTCGTCTGCCTCGGCGTCATTTTCTCCCACGCCGGGAACATCGGCGGCGCTTTCGCGAAGATATTCACCGCCGCGTTCAGCCCGCGCGCCGTCCTCGGCGCGGCCTCCGGCATCGCGCTAAAGGAAGCGCTTGTCTGGGGTCTCAGGCGCAGCGCGTTCTCGAACGAGGCCGGTCTCGGCTCGGCGGCTATCGCACACGCCGCGGCGGAAACTCCCTCGGCAGTGCATCAGGGGCTCTACGGTATCTTCGAGGTCTTTGTTGACACCATCGTCATTTGCAGCATGACAGCGCTCACGATAATATGCAGCGGCGTCGATATCAACTTCGGCGTGAAGCCCGGCTCCGAGCTCATCACCGCCGCCGTCGCAACGATATTCGGCGACAAACTCGCCGCACTCTTCGTGGCCGTCGCACTGATCCTCTTCGCTTTCTCGACTGTCCTCGGCTGGGCGCTCTACGGTAGCCGCTGCGCACAGTACCTCTTCGGCATCAAATCCATCAGGTATTACCAGGCAGCCTTTGCCGTCGTCATCGTCATCGGCTGCGTCTCCCCGATAGACATCGTCTGGAATATCGCCGATACCTTCAACGGTCTCATGGCTATCCCAAACTTTGTAGGTTTGTTCGCGCTCTCCGGCGTCGTAGCAAAGCTCACGAAGGAGCACTTCTCCGATCCCGCAGCAATGCTCGAGGACGAGATGTACACCTAATTGCAGATATGAAATGCCGCTCTGCTGTTTCAGCAGAGCGGCATTGTTATACGCCCATCCTCACTCCGGATAGGTTGAGGTAATGTCAAGCGGGATGTAGGTATAGTTTGGATCATCCGGCTGCTCGCCGTTTCCGAGCACCCAGTCGATCATGCCCGTGTATATCGCGTCATAGATGATGCCGTAATGCCCGGCGTTCTGGCACCGCACAACAGTGACATTGTTTCCGTGGCGCACCATCGTGTGTATCGCGCTCTTGTTCATGCCGACGCCCGCCCCCTCGAACAGCAGGAACTCAGTCCCCGCTTTGGCGGTCAGGTCGCACTGATCGGGCGTGAGCACCTTATCTGTATGCGCCCAGTGCGCCCCCGCGTCGAAGGTGAGCACGTACCGCACGGCGATGCCGTATTGCTCATAGAGATATGCCGCGGTGTTCACCGCGGTGTAGGCGCCGTTGCTCGCCCCGCAGACGACCATGTCATGCAGAAAGACGTTGTTCTCGATTGCCGCCGCCTCAAGCGTGCGGTACGCCTCCTCCATGCGGTTTTCCATATCGTAGAAGCCGTTTCTGTACATGTAGAGGATTATAGCATTCGGAGACGTGCCGGCGTAAATATAATCCTGATAGTAGGCGTTGGCAAGCACGCTGTCATAGCCGCCGGGGTAGAAGATCATGCAGCGCGTGTCGGCATTGCATTCCTTCGGCACATATATAAGCCCGATCCGGTGCCAATACAGTTTGCCATCGCTGATCTCCATACCTGAGTAGGGGGCGTAATCTGCGAGCGCGTCCCCGGCCATGCTGACTATACGGTCCATACAGCGCTTGAGGAGCGCGTCGCTGTCCTTATAGCTGCCGAGACGGTTCCAGAGCATGACCGCCTCGTCCATGCGGCACTCATAGGTCGCCGCGAGAGCCTGCTGATACAGCCCCTCCCGTGTCTCTTCGGTAAGCTCCTTCGCTCCCGCGTAATTTTCCGGGAGCGCGGAGAGCGCATCGAGCGCGTCAGTGTAGCTTCCCTTGTCTGTCAAGGCGCGTGCCTTGAGGAAGCCGCATTCCAGCGCCCTGTCCGCCGCGTCCTCAAAATCACCCAGCGCGTCAAAGGCAAGCCGCGCCTCGTCGTACTCTCCGCTTGCGAGTTTCTCCTCCGCCGCTTCGTATGCCTCGCGGTTCAGCTCATAGTCGCAGCGCGCCATGTTCTCGGTGCTGCCGTTCTTTTCGTACCATTCGCGCGCCCCGGCGTAATCCCCGGCGGCAAACAGCTCCTCGGCGTTTTTGGTGTTGTATAGCTCCACGCCCTTTTTGTACCCGAAAAAGAGCAGCACCGCCGCCAAAAGCGTGCCCGCGCATATAAGCAGTATTTTCTTTGTCTTAGTCATGGTTATTCTCCATAGGCTTGATAGGCTCAGGAAATTTTTTCAAATCCCGGGAACAAAATGCACCGGCCGCCGTCTTATAGCCATAAAGCAAAAAGCTAAAGGATAAATCACAAAATATCACAGGAGGGTATACAATGAAAGATGTTGCTTATAATCCGTCGGCACTGCTCGTCGTAGGCATGCTCATTGCGGCAGCGTATACGCTGCTGGGTATCTGATAAGAACAATTGTTTTTAAGCCAAGGCCGCCCGGTCTTTTCCCGGGCGGCCTTGGCTTTTTGCCGTGTCACCGCGGCGGTTCCACGCCCATGGAGACGTAGAGCTCTATTATATCTGTCGTCGGATACATGAGCTGCTGAGACGAGGTGCACAGCACATAGTCTCCGACCCTTTCCACCTCGGTAAGCACCGCGCCGCTTCCGGCAGCTTCGGTGTACGCCGCGTCAAGCTCCCCATAGCAGAAAACAAAGAGCGCGCGTGAATAGTCCGTCCTGCGGTAGACATCTCTTGTGTTGAGGTACGGGATCGCGTGGAAAATCACATTGTCCTCCCAGCAGCCTGCGGTAAGCTTACCGTCGGAATAGGCTGCGGCGCTGGGCGTGAGGTATGCGATGTTGCCGTACAGCAGCTCATAGCCGTTCTCAACGGCGTAGTCGCATATCTGCTCCGCAGTCGGTTTTTCGCCGCTCAAAGCTCCGCGCAGATCATCCCCATAGCTGAAATATATATTCGCAGCAGAGAGCACACACAGCGCGATAAGCAGGGCACGGCGCAGCTTCGGTGCGACGCGCTCAAGGACGATCGCCGCGGAGAGCGCAAGCAGCGGATAATAGATAAAAAGGTATATCGCCCGCAGCTTCACCGTCGTGCAGAACGAGGCCGCGATCACCGCGAGCAGGCTCACGACCGAAAGCCACCAGTACTCCCCGATACCCTCGGGCGCAGTTTTTGCGCGGCGTATCAGGATCACCGCCGCAGCGATCAGCAGTGCCGTGAAGAACACGAACATCAGCACGAAAAAGCCGCCGTTGTTTCTGACGCACTCAAGCCCGCTCACGGTGCGCAGAGCCGTGATAAAGTGCCGGAGCTTCCCGGTAATCCCCGTCCCATCCAGCATGGATGTGTCGGAGTATATGGACATATTCGGCACATTCAGCAGCTTCATCAGCAGCACGCCGCCGATGTTGGCTGCGGTATAGCCGAGCGCGCGGTAAAGCGGCATACGCTGCCCTTTTGGCCAGAGCTTTTCGCGTGCGATAAGGCAGCGCAGGGCGGAGATAAACTCAACGGCCAGTATCGGCAGGATACTCACGCAGGTCTGCCGCAGGCTCTGCATCCCCGTGCAGAAGGCCAGCACCAGCGAAACTGCCAACGCCGCCGGGCGCAGCGAGGCGTCCGTGCGTGCGCGGAGATAGTCTCCCGCCAGGAAGAAAAATGTTATAAGATAGCAGGCATAATAGCTCGCCATCACGAAGAACAGCTGCCCCTCATCCGCTTCAAGAATTCTCGGCACATATACCGCGGCGGCAAGCGCGAGCAGCATCGCGAGCCGTGTGGAGCGGCTCTTTATGTACGGCTTTATCATCCAGCCGAGCGAAAGCACTATCAGCAGCGACATCAGCGTCGTCGCAAGCGCCATCGCGGTGTTCATGCTTCCGGTGAGACCGTAGAAGAGCGCCGCGAATACCGGCGTCGCGATAACATAATACTGGTTTCCGAAGATGTAGTTTGCCGGGAACAGCGTTTTCTGTTCCCACATCAGGCGCGCGATGAGCGTGTCCTCATACATGTCGGCATTGCAGAAGTACGCAAAGCCCGCGAAGTTCACGATCGCAAACACCGCGAAATATGCCAGCAGGACGAGTATTATAATAAGTGAGAGGGCTCTCTCCTGCTTTTCATTCAAGTTATCAGTCATAGGGAAACTCCCGAAATATACGGTTTAACTGTATGATGTTATAATAAATCAGCTCAAAAGTCAATAGACGCCGCGCGGCATTGACAGCCCCGCCGGGAGCGTTTATACTGGGAGCACTACTTTGAACGGAGTTTTCATATGCTTTCTGTAAACGACCTTTCCATGCAGTTCGGCTCGTCCGTGCTGTTTTCGCGCGTAGACCTGCAGTTCACTCCAGGCAACTGCTACGGCATCATCGGCGCAAACGGTGCCGGCAAGTCTACCTTTATAAAGATACTCTCCGGTGAGCTTGAGCCGACGAGCGGCAGCGTCACGCTCGACGCAAAGCAGCGCATGTCCGTGCTCAAGCAGAACCAGAGCCTTTACGACGATTACCCCGTGCTCGACACCGTCATCATGGGCAACCAGCGGCTCTATGACTGCGGCAAGGAGAAGGACGCGATATACGATAAGCCGGATTTCTCGGATGAGGACGGCATTCGCGCCGCGGAGCTTGAGGAGGAGTTCGCCGAGCTCGGCGGCTGGGAAGCCGAGAGCGACGCCGGACGCATCCTTCAGGGCTTGGGTGTCGACGCCGCGCTGCACCAGAGCCTCATGTGCGAGATAGACCCGCGCCTCAAGGTCAAGGTGCTGCTCGCGCAGGCGCTCTTCGGCCACCCGGACGTTATCCTGCTCGACGAGCCTACCAATAACCTTGACCTTGCAAGTGTCGTCTGGCTCGAGGACTTTCTCATGGACTATGAGGGCACAGTGCTTGTTGTGAGCCATGACCGGTACTTCCTCAATAACGTCTGCACCCACATTGTGGATATCGACTATGGCAAGATCAAAATGTACGTCGGCAACTATGACTTCTGGTACGAATCCAGCCAGCTCATCCAGAAGCTCATCCGCGATCAGAACAAGAAGGCCGAGCAGAAGATACAGGAGCTGCAGACCTTCATCGCGCGCTTCTCCGCGAACAAGTCCAAGTCGCGCCAGGCCACATCGAGGCGCAAGCTCCTCGACAAGATCACCGTCGAAGAGCTGCCCGCGTCGAACCGGCGCTATCCGTGGGTCGGCTTCAAGGCCGAGCGCGAGCCGGGCAAGGAC
>CAKTPC010000094.1 GCA_934590505.1 uncultured Oscillospiraceae bacterium | reverse complement strand
ACTGGATATTATCCGCGCGGTTGAATCATATACTGGCTACAGCTCGGATAAGATCACAATTCTCAGAATGACGGACAAAGCATAAGGAGGAGAACGGACAGTCATGAAGAACAGGAAAAGAAATCTCACGATGCTGGCGGTGCTGATGTTTGTTTGCGCTGCCGTGGTACTTAACTGGACCTATAACAACAGATGGGGAAAGCCCGATGCGGAGATGGTTTACGCAGAGGATCAGGCCATGCTTGAGGCCGACACGGATTTTGCGGACAGTCTGCTCGTCTCTGGTACGGAATACTTTGCCGAAGCAAGGCTGACGAGGCAGGTCTCAAGAGATGAGGCACTTGAGCTGCTGCAGACCGCGGCGTCCTCGGAGGCGGCGTCACAGGAGACGATAGACAGTGCGATGAACGCCATATCCGCTATGGCAGCATGCTCGATGCAGGAATCGCAGATAGAAAACCTTTTGATTGCCAAGGACTTTGAAGACTGTGTCGTGTACATAGGCAACGACTGCGTCACAGTCGCGGTCCCAGCTCCGGCGGAGGGACTGAGCGAGGAGGCCGTGGCGAGGATAACGGATGTGATATGCACCTCGACCGACTACGACGCAAGCCAGCTGAATATAATAGAAGTCAAGGCATGAGCACGGCAAACTCAAGCCTTGCGGGGAACAATACAGGAGCGCTTTTGCGGCGCTCCTGTATGTTTTTTCATTTTTAATTCAGAATTTCGATTATTGCACTTTATTTTTTACTTTGTCCGTGGTAGAATACTGTGATTTCATTTAGGAGGTTTATCATGGGCGAGAATTATATTACCTGCCGTGAAGAAAAGGGCAGCATCAATATTTCCGAAGATGTCATTATGAGCATGGTCAAATCCGTGCTGAGCGAGGTCGAGGGCGTGGCTGGTCTGTCGAACACCGCGGGTGCAGAGCTTGCGGAGCTTATCGGACTCAAGTCTGTCTCCAAGGGCGTCAAGGTGCAGTTTGAGGATGGGCGCGTCGTTGTCGACATTATCATTACGGTCGTGTACGGCTGCAATATCGTAAACGTGGCAAAGGCCGTCCAGGACAAGATACTCTCCGTTGTTCAGGCGACGACCGGCATTGAGAACGCCGAGGTAAACGTTCACGTTTCCGGCATAGCTTTCGACAAATAAGAACGGAGGTACGGCAATGACCAGATCAACTGCCCGCGAGATCGCGATACAGCTCGGCTTTGCGGCGGCATCCTCGGGGGAAGCGCCGCAGGAGCTGTTTGAAAGCTTCTTCGAGCGCGGGCATTACGACACGCTTGCCGCGGAGGACGAGCTGTACAGCGAGTACCCGAACACAAAGCAGTTAGAGTATATCCGCACGCTCGCGGCGCTGACCGACGAGCACAGGGACGAGATCGACGCACATATAACGCGCTACGCCAAGGGATGGAAGCTGGAGCGCATCTCCCGCACCGCGCTTGCAGTGCTGCGCTGCGCTATCTGCGAGATACTGTACATGGACGATGTACCGAACGCGGCGGCGATAAACGAGGCAGTCGAGCTGGACAAGGGCTATGACGAACCGGACGTCGTTTCGTTCGTCAACGGTGTTCTTGGCGGCTTCATGCGCGGCGAATTCGGCGAAACAATAGTCGACACCGCCGATACCGGCGCGGCGGAGGCCGAGACCTCCGAAGTCACGTCAGAGCAATGAGCGGACAGGCAATAAGCGTAACCGAGCTCAACAACTACATAAAGGGTCTAGTCGAGCAGGACGCAATGCTGGCAAATGTATGCGTCCGCGGTGAGCTTTCAAACTATAAGATATACCCCTCAGGTCACCACTATTTCACACTGAAGGACAGCGAAAGCAGTCTGCGCTGCGTCATGTTCAAAAGCAGCGCTTCAAAGCTTCGTTTTCGCCCGGAGAGCGGAATGGGCGTCACTGCCTGGGGGCGTGTCGCTGTTTACCCGAGAGACGGTGCGTATCAGCTCTACTGCACAGCACTCATGCCGGAGGGCACAGGTGATCTGCAGGTCGCTTTCGAGCAGCTCAAGGCAAAGCTCTCGGAGGAAGGACTGTTTGACCGCGCGCATAAAAAGCCGCTGCCAGAGTTTCCGGAGCGCATAGCGATCATAACCTCCTCTGCGGGCGCGGCGGTACATGACATGATCCGCATTCTCGGCCGCCGCTGGCCGATGACGAAGGTGCTGCTGCTTCCGGTGCGTGTGCAGGGCGTGGAGGCTCCGCCTGAAATCGTCGGGGCGATACGGTACGCAAATGAGTTTGACGTTGCCGACCTGATAATCACAGGGCGCGGCGGAGGGTCTATCGAGGATCTGTGGGCGTTCAATGACGAGCGTGTTGCACGCGCGATATACGAATCACGCATACCGGTGATATCCGCGGTCGGGCATGAACCGGACGTTACGATATCTGACTATGTCGCGGACAGGCGCGCGTCAACTCCGTCAAACGCAGCGGAGATCGCAGTACCGGATCAGCGTGAGATATCGGAGCTTATCTCCGGATACAGTATCCGTGGGGATCAGGCGATGCATAAAAAGCTCGTGCAGCTCTCCGACAGGCTTGAGAGCTTCCGGACGAGACAGGTAATTGTTAACCCCACAGCGCAGTTTGACAACAGGCGCCTTGAGCTTGACCGGGTGAGGGAGCGCATGATATCCGCCGAAGAGCATAAGCTGCACGGATGCAGGCAGAGCTTTATAAGCCTTGCTGCCTCGCTTGATGCGATGAGCCCGCTGCGTGTGCTGACGCGCGGATACGCTATCGCAAGCACAGACGGCGGCAGCTGCGTTAAAAGCGTGAACGATATATACGTCGGGGGCAGGATAAGCCTTTCCCTTTCCGACGGCAGGGCGGAGTGCCTTGTCGAGAAAACGGAAAAGGCAAAGAAAACAGGTAAAAGGAGCGGTGCAGATGGCAGCAAAAAAGCAGAGCGCGAGCTTTGAAGAGTCTCTTGCCAGACTTGACGAAATAGTAAAGCACCTTGAAAAAGGCGACATGCCGCTGAGCGAGTCGCTGAATCTATACGAGGAGGGCACGGCTCTCATAAACGCTTGCAGCAAAATGCTTGACGAGGCCGAGCAGAAGGTCGTCAAGCTCAAGAAGGGGCCAGACAGAGCCCCGATGGAATTGGATTTTGAGGACGAACAGTGATATGACAGCCGAAGAGTACAGACTTAAGATAGATGAAGCTCTTGCGGGATATTTTAAAGTGCGCGATGGCGCGCTGAACGCGGGACTCGCGGAGGCCATGCGCTACAGCCTTCTTGCGGGCGGCAAACGCATACGCCCGCTGCTCGTGCTGGAGTTCTGCCGCATCGCGGGTGGAGACGTTGAAAAAGCTCTTCCGGTCGCGTGTGCGGTCGAGATGCTCCATACCTACAGCCTTATTCATGACGATCTGCCGTGCATGGATAACGACGAGCTGCGCCGCGGCAAGCCCACGAACCACATGGTTTACGGCGAATGCACGGCGACGCTTGCAGGCGACGCGCTCCAGGCTGAGGCTTTCGGCACTATACTGCGTTGTGATCTGCCGCCGGACGTGAAGGCCAATTGCGCGGAGATACTTGCCGGTGCAGTA
This sequence comes from uncultured Oscillospiraceae bacterium, assembly GCA_934590505.1. Taxonomy (GTDB): domain Bacteria; phylum Bacillota; class Clostridia; order Oscillospirales; family Oscillospiraceae; genus Limivicinus. The sequence goes on along the minus strand of CAKTPC010000094.1, from coordinate 4,074 downwards.
GGACTCGACGGCATGTGCGGAGGACAGTTCCTTGACATGAGCTGGGAAGGCAGAGCACTTACGGAGCAGGAGCTCAGCGAGATAAACATCCGTAAGACGGGCGCGCTGCTCGTCGCCGCGTGCCAGATGGGTGTTGCCGCCGCAGGCGGGAGCGAGCTTATGCTTGCCGCCGCGGGGCACTATGGCTCGGCTATCGGCATGGCTTTCCAGATAAGAGACGATATGCTCGACGTGCTCAGCACTGCTGAGGAACTCGGCAAGCCTATCGGCTCCGACCTTGAGGAGAACAAGAACACATATATGGTCCTCATGGGCAGGGAAGGCTGCGAGAAAACCATCGCAAAGCTGACGGATTTTGCAAAGAACGTGCTTGACGAAGCCTTTGAAGATACAGCTTTCCTTAAGGAGCTTGCCGACGCGCTTTCCACAAGAGAGAAATAAAACGCACAGCCGTGCGCAATTATTCAGGGGTAAAGCTTGAGTATTTTGGAGAAAATAAATTCATCCGCAGATATAAAGAAGCTTGACAGGGAACAGCTTCCGCAGCTGTGCGATGAGCTGAGAAAATTTGAAATAGAGAATATCGCAAAGACCGGCGGGCATCTCTCGCCGAACCTCGGGACGGTGGAGCTTACCGTCGCGATCCACAGAGTATACGACACGGAAAAGGACAGGCTCGTTTTTGACGTAGGCCACCAGAGCTATACGCATAAGATCATCACCGGGCGCAGGGATCAGTTCGATACCCTGCGGCAGTACGGTGGGCTGTCAGGCTTCCCAAAGCCTTCCGAGAGCAATGACGACGCGTTTATTGCCGGACACGCTTCAAACTCCGTTTCCGTCGCCTTGGGCATGGCAAGGGCCAGAACGCTCACAGGAGGGGATTACGATATCGTCTGCGTTATCGGCGACGGCGCGCTTACGGGCGGACTGTCGCACGAGGGGCTTGCGGACGCCGCAGCGAGCGGCGAACCGATGGTAATAATCCTAAACGACAACAATATGTCGATAAGCGAAAATGTCGGCGGCATGGCGCAGGTACTTCAGAACATGCGCATAAAGCCCGCCTACATAAGCTTCAAGCAATGGCTGAAAGGGTTTTCGGAAAACATCCCCGGACTGTACAAGGCTTTCCACGTTATCAAGGAATGGCTGAAATCCCGGCTCCTACCCGGAAATGTGTTCAGCGAGATGGGGTTATACTATCTCGGACCGGTGGACGGGCACGATCTTGACAAGCTTGAGACGGCAATACGCCTGGCAAGAGATGTAAAAAAGACCGTGGTGCTGCATGTCCTGACCAAGAAGGGGAAAGGCTGCGCATACGCGGAGAGTCACCCGGACAAGTATCACGGGATAGGCCGCTTCGATCCTGATACCGGCGAACTCGCGCCTGCCGCTGTGAGCTTTTCCGATAAGGTCGGGGAGTATCTCTGCCAATACGCGGAGACCGACCCACGCATTGTCGCAATAACCGCGGCGATGGCTGGCGGCACGGGCACCGAGTGCTTTGCCTCAAAGTTCCCGGAGCGCTTTTTTGATGTTGGCATTGCTGAAGGGCACGGCGTGACGATGGCTGCGGGCATGGCAAAGCAGGGACTTGTCCCCGTGTTTGCCGTTTATTCAAGCTTCCTGCAAAGGGGCTTTGACATGCTTATCCATGACGTGTCGCTGCTCAGGCTGCATACGGTGTTCTGCGTTGACCGCGCGGGCCTTGTCGGCAATGACGGCGAAACGCATCAGGGTGTATTTGACGTGTGCTATCTTTCCGCAGTGCCTGGGATGACGATACTTTGCCCGGCAAGCTTTCAGGAACTGCACGACATGCTCGGCTACGCGATACATGAAGTGACGGGACCTGCGGCGGTGCGCTATCCGCGAGGCGGTGAGGGACGTTATACAGATTCTCTCATGCAGGCGGAAAACGTGATCCGCGAGGGCACGGATGTGACGATCGTCTGCTACGGCACGATGATAAACGAGGTGCTGAACGCCGCCGATGAGCTTCAAAGCCGGGGCATTTCGGCAGAGATAATAAAGCTTGGGATGATCGCGCCAAACAGCTTTGAACAGTGCATCGGCTCAGTGCGCAAAACGGGGCGGCTGCTTGTGGCAGAGGAGGTATGCAGCGTGGGCTGCGTCGGCTCTACTTTGCTGGCGGCGATATCCGTCGCAGGCGTTGAGTTGAAGGCCGCGGAACTTTTGAACCTCGGCAGCGGCATCGTCAGGCACGGTACGGTCGACGAGCTTCGCCGCGAAACGGGCATCGACGCCGCAGCGATAGCGGCGGCCGGGTGCGAAATGTGCAGGACAGATACGGAGCGAGTATGAAAAAGGTACGTCTGGATCAGCTTGTATATGAGCTCGGCTTTACGGACAGTCGGGAGCGCGCAAAAACAACGGTCATGAGCGGACTTGTTTTCGTCAACGGTCAGCGAGCGGATAAGCCCGGCATGCCGGTAGCACCCGACGCCAAGATCGAGGTACACGGGGACGCACTGCCGTTTGTGAGCCGCGGCGGATTTAAGCTTGACAAGGCGCTGAAGGTTTTTACGGTCGATCCCTCGGGAAAGGTCTGCATTGACTGCGGCGCGTCGACCGGCGGCTTCACGGACGTTCTGCTCCAGCACGGCGCGGCCAAGGTATACGCGGTCGACGTCGGTTACGGTCAGCTCGCGTGGAAGCTGCGCAATGACGAAAGAGTGATAAACCTTGAGAGGACAAATCTCCGCTATGTGACAAGCGAACAGATACCGGAGCTTATGAATCTGGCTGTGATGGATGTTTCGTTCATCTCAATTAAGCTTGTGCTCCCGGCAGTCAAGGCGCTGCTCGAGCCCGACGCCGACCTGATATGTCTCATAAAGCCGCAGTTTGAGGCTGGAAGGGAAGAGGTCGGAAAGAAGGGCGTTGTGCGTGACCGCACGGTTCACGAGCATGTTATACAAAGCATACTTGATTTTGCCCCGGAAATAGGCCTTACCGTGATGGGGCTGGATTTTTCACCAATCAAAGGCCCAGAGGGGAACATTGAGTATATCTGCCATATGAAAAACCGCGTCGGCGAAGCTGGCCCGATCGATGTTGAAGCGGTCGTGACCGCCTCGCATGAGGCACTGTAAATAAGGTGATGCAATGATCGCAATTTGCCCGAACCCATTCCGTGATACGGGATGCAGACTCAGTCTCAAGGCTGAGGAGCTTCTAACGCAGCATGGCTATGAATGCTGCGTATGTCCGGTATTCGATGCTCCATCAGGCAGCGTTATCCCGGATGGGATAAAGACCGAAAGGCTGACCGATGTTGCCGCTGACTGCTCGCTTATCGTTGTCGTGGGCGGAGACGGAACGATACTAAGTGCGGCGCGCCAGCTGCGTGAATGTTCCGTCCCGATTCTCGGCATTAACCTTGGCTCCAAGGGCTTTATGGCAACGCTCGAACCGAATGAGCTTGATTATGTCCTAAACGCAGCACGGGGAGAATACCGTCTCAGCCGCAGGATGAAGATCGACGTGAGCCTTGTGCGCGGCGGGGAGACGATCTACACTGACTGTGCGCTCAATGACACCGTCATCCACGGCTACGGGGACTGCATCAAGCTTACTGCGCTGTGCGACGGCGGGCACATAACTGCGTTCTCCGGCGATGGGATCATACTTTCCACGCCCACAGGGTCGACGGGCTACTCTATGTCGGCGGGTGGGCCGATCGTTGAACCGGAAGCGGAGAACATTATCATCAGCCCCATATGCGCGCACATGATGAGTTCGCGCTGCTATGTGCTTGGCCCGGAACACGAGATCGAAGTGCACGTCGAAAAGCTGCACGGGCGCCGCGCCTATCTTTCTGTTGACGGCAACTCCGTCATGGACCTTGCAAATCATGACCGCATAATTATACACCGCTCTGTCAGCTGCACCGTAATGGCTGACGTGGGACTTAGAAATTTTTACGAAATTGCATTCGTCAAACTTCGCTGAATATTGGAGGAAGCATTATGAAGCCTGGCAGACAGAGCATTATAATGGAAATAATAAACGAGAAGGATATTGAAACGCAGAACCAGCTGCTTG
>CAKTPC010000093.1 GCA_934590505.1 uncultured Oscillospiraceae bacterium | reverse complement strand
GAGGCATGGGAGCTTGTCAAGAACAGCGTCGCCTACACCAACCACACCGTCATGAGCGAGGCTCTTGAAAAGTGGCCGCAGGACCTCATCCAGCAGCTTCTGCCCCGTATATGGGAGATCATGTGCGAGATCAACCGCCGCTGGTGCGAGTATCTCAGCGCGCACTTCGGCAGCGGCGAGGCGCTTGGCCGCAACCTCATCATCCGCGACGGTCAGGTACACATGGCGAATCTCTGCCTTGCGACCTGCCAGAAGGTCAACGGCGTGTCCCGCCTGCATGGCGACATTCTCAAGAACGACCTCTTCCACGACCTCTACACCATTACTCCCGAACGCTTCACCTACGTCACCAACGGCATCGATCACCGCCGCTGGCTGTCTCAGATAAATCCCGGCCTTGACGCTCTCGTCAAGGAGCTCACCGGCGGTGACGAGTACCTCACCCACCCCGAGGTGCTCATTAAGCTTGCCGACTACGCAAATGACGCCGCAGTGCGCGAACGCATGCTGGCAATAAAGCGCGCGAACAAGGAGAGCTTTGCCGAGTTTGCCCGCCGCAACGACAGCTTTGCCCTCAACACCGAGGCGATCATGGATGTTCAGGTCAAGCGCCTGCACGAGTACAAGCGCCAGCTGCTGTGTGCGATGAGCATCGCGAGCCTCCAGCTCCAGCTGCATGACGACCCGAACCGCGAATTCCTGCCGCGTACCTTCGTGTTCGGCGCAAAGGCCGCCGCGGGCTACAGGACAGCAAAGCGTATAATCGAGCTGCTGCTGAGCATGGCAAACGACATCAACAACGACCCCGTCTGCAAGGATAAGCTCCAGGTCTACTTTGTCGAGAACTACCGCGTCTCCGCCGCCGAGGCCATAGTACCCGCAGCGCAGATATCCGAGCAGATATCCACCGCCGGCAAGGAAGCCTCCGGCACAGGCTGCATGAAGCTCATGATGAACGGCGCTGTCACCATCGGCACGCTCGACGGTGCAAATGTCGAGATGTATGAGCGTCTCGGCGACGAGAACATGTTCCTCTTCGGCCTGCACACCGATGAGATCGCCCAGCTTCGCGCGAACGGCTACGATCCGGGTGCCATCGCGAGAAACGATCCTGAGATAAGCCGCATCTTCGCCCGCTTCAGCGAGGGCTTCTCCGACGGCAAGAGCTATTCCGACCTTGTCAGCCAGCTGCTCTATGGCGGCGATCCGTACATGCTCATCGCCGACTACCGCGCCTATGCCGACTGCCAGAAGCGTCTCTATGAGCGCATCTCCGACAAGGGTGAGCTTGCGCGCCTTGCCATCATGAACACCGCCGAGAGCGGCATCTTCGCTGCCGACCGTGCGATCAGCCAGTACGCACACGAGATCTGGAACGTAAATTAAAGGAATAAAATGGATCTTCAAAACAAAGCCGCCGTCATCGGCGGACTCAACGCGGATATATGGGGCCGCCCCTCCGGCCCCATCATCCTGCGCGACTCAAACCCCGGCTCAGTGACGCTTACCCCCGGCGGCGTCGGACGCAATATTGCGCACGATCTCTGTCTGCTCGGGCTGGATGTCAGACTTGTCTCCGCCGTCGGCGACGACTCCAACGGTGAGTTCCTGCTCGACCGCTGCCGCGGTCTCGGCATGGACGTCAGCCTTGTACGCGTTGTCCCCGGCGCGCGTAGCTCTAGCTATCTCTACATAACCGACGAGCGCGGCGACATGCAGCTTGCCGTGAACGACATGGCCGTCTGCAATGAGATAAGCCCCGAGTACCTTGAGGGCGTCCTGCCCGGCATTCAGGCCGGGGCGCTGGTGCTCGATACGAACTTGCCGGTGGAGTCTCTCGAATTTATCTGCCGCAGCACCTGCATACCGATCTATGCCGACCCCGTTTCCTCTGTCAAGGCGATGAAGCTGCGCAGCGTGATGAAGCACCTGCGCGCCATAAAGCCGAATGCGCTCGAGGCCGCCGCGCTCACCGGGCAGGCTGACCCCGAGCTTGCTGCCCGCGCACTCATAGATGAAGGCGTGCAGCGCGTGTTTATCAGTCTCGGTACGAACGGGATGATCGCCGCCGAGGGCTCGCGCGTGCTGCGGATGCCGTCACCGGAGGCAAACGTCGTGAACGCGACCGGCGCAGGCGACGCTGCAATGTCCGCCATAGTCTGGGCGGACATGCACGGCCTGAGCCTTGAGGACTCCGCGCGCGCAGCTCAGCTCGCCGGTGCGATAACCTGTGCAAGCGAAGCGTCAAACGCACCTGAGCTGAGCCGTCTCCCCGGTCTGCTCGCAGCGGAATAAGGGAACCGCGCAGAGTGCGATTCTAATGAAATCCGAGCTCCGCTTGGATGAAATCACCGCCCAAAGGCGGCGGATACCGAGGAGATGATATGCTATGATCCGTGAGATTTGCAGAGACGAAGCCTTTCTTGCGCAGAAGGCCGAGCCCGCCAGGGCAGACGACCTTGATACAGCGCGTGATCTGCTGGATACGCTGATTACCCACAAGGACGGCTGCGTCGGCATGGCGGCGAACATGATCGGCGTCAACAAATGCATCATCGCCTTCGACAACGATGGGGAATATACGGTCATGCTCAACCCTGTGATCGTCAAAAGGTCCGGCGCGTACGAAGCGGAGGAGGGCTGCCTGTCCCTCACCGGTACGCGCAAGGCCAGGCGCTTCAAGAGCATAAAGGTACAGTGGCAGAACGAAAAGCTCCAGACCAGACTCAAGACCTTCACCGGCTGGACGGCGGAGATCATCCAGCACGAGATCGATCACTGCGATGGAGTTTTGATATGACCTTCTACTTTTCTGTGACCGGCAACTGCAAATATGTCGCCGACCGTGCTGCCGCCGTTACCGGCGATGAGTGCGTGATGTGCCCCGCCTGTCTGCACCGCTGCCCGAAATTTGCCATTCAGTTCGGCAGCAAGACGGCCAAGCACGGGCAGTATTTCGCCGTATAAATAAAAACCACTTGACCACATTTGACCAAAAATGACCCTCCGATGGCTGCATCGGAGGGTCATTGTCGTTGACAGCGTCAAAAATATATAGTATACTTGCAGTATACTTTTTAGAATTGGAGTTTACTATGGAGGCAAACAGGAAAGAAGCGGTCGCCGCGCTGCACCGGGCGCGAATAATGACGGCCGCCGAAAGGCTCTTTTCGGAAAAGGGCTACGCACTGACAACGATAGAGGACATCTCAAAAGCGTCCGAATACAGCCGGCGCACGATCTACGCCTATTATGACAGCAAGGAGGATATCCTTCACCACATCATTGAAAAGGGACTGCGGTCATTGAAGGCGGATATTGAAAACGACGTGAGCGACACTGCTGGTTTTGCCGATTCCTTACGCGCGGTGTGCGGCGCGATGAGACGCTACAGGAAGGCGTACCCCCACTCGCTTGACAGCCTGAAGCGCTCATGCGCTGAAGAGATCGGGCAGGCGGCGGCATCCGACACGGTGAAAAATATACTCCGCCTCGGAACGGAGATAAACGAAACGCTTGAAGCGCTCATTGTGCGCGGGCAGAAAAGCGGCGAGGTTAGGAAAGACCTTGTCCCCACACTGACGGTCTATGTGCTCTCGGCAAGCCTTGACTCTCTGCTTGACCTCGCCGAGACCAAAGGGCAATTCATCTGCGCGCAGAACGACGTGACTGAGGAAGAATTTCTTGACTACGGCTTCCGGCAGATAATAGATTCCATCCTTGAAGCGCGGATATGACAGGCAGCGAAATGGATGAAATATACCTTATACCCATGCAGCAGCAGATGCTTGCCGCCCAGCAGGAGCTGCGAGACTGCAATGCTTACAGCGTGCGTTTCGGCCTGACGCTGCGCGAAAATGATATTGCGGAGCTTGTCGCCGGCCGTGCGGAGGCACTGCGCGCCGCGGGCAGGATAGAGTTCGGCGGCGGGATACTCCCGAAGCTCATCCGTGCCTTTTGCGATTCACCGTTTATCATGCAGGAGGACTATGCCGCCATGCTTGCGGAGCTTCAGGAGGCGTTCTACCGCTTCAAGAACGAAGCCACTGACAGGCTCACGGATGATGAATTGATAGGGCTCATGGTCAACGCCTTCGACGGACGCGCTCAAGGCTCGGCGGAATATCTGGCCGAAATATCATTGGAAGCTCTCTTGCGCTGCGCGGTGGACGAGCGTGGGAACAACGCAGGTGGTTTATATTGAATGAACTTATGCAAAGCCCGGTCCTCTCCGGGGAGGATGCACGGGCACTGACACCCCGCCTTGTTGAGCTGCTTGCGTGGCAGGCAAGGAAATACACCAAGGGTGAGAGCAGCTCCGTCACTATCGAGACAGCGCAGGAGCTGCTTGCATCTCTCCGGTATACCATCTACCTCGTGACGGTGGAGATGGGCATGCCATATAAGCAGCTCCTGACCGACGAGCTGCCGCCGCTTATCCGGAAGGGGCAGGCGATACTTCAAGCCCGGCTTGAACAAACAAAGCAGCTCTATGCTGCTGTCTGCCAAACCGCTCCTGAGCTTCAAAACGGTTACTATGCCGACACGCTCCGCGGTATCGGCGATTACTTCAAGCGCTATGACCTGTACTTCTTCGCACACCTGAAGCCGCCCTGCATTGACTATCCCTTGCTCATTGCCGCGGATGAAAGCCTGCAGGGGCCGGACTTCACAGAGCAGTACCTAAAGCGCGTGCTGACGGAAAACCTGCTCCTGCGCCGCTTTGACAGCCGTGAAGTTCGGGAGCTTCTGTCAGCAATCGACGGTGACATTGAGGAGGCCTATCTCAACCTGTGTGAGCAGCCGCTCATAAACGCGATTGGGCTGACACTCCTCGGGCATGACACGCGGCAGCTGCACATCAGGGCTGCAGAGCGGGAAGAGATCGCGGCTCTGCTGCAAAGCAAAACGCCGGAACAGCGCCGGCGGCTTTTCCGCGGCGCCGTTCTCAACCTTTGCGGCGCGCTGCATGTCACGGGCGAAAGAAGCCGATGGTATCTAACAATGTTTGCCGACAATCTGCTCCCACGGCTGGACGCAGCCTTGGACGCGGGAGATGTGTCGGGCGTCTTTATAGAGTGATACTCCGTCAGAATATCTGCCCCGGGAGACGCTGCTTTTCTTTCGGCGGGAATTGCCTGTCAAACTCCTCAGCCTCCGCTTCGTCCACAAAGTATCCCTGCGGGGTGGCGTATTCACCGGTAATGCCGTCGAAATAGCCGTGGATCAGCTCGCGGCAGAGGAAGAAGGAGGCGTCCTCGCCCTCAGGCAGGCCGTGGTAGCGGATGCCGAATCGGCTGGCATAGTCAAAGCCGCTCTTGCCGTAGAAGTCTATGTTTCCTTCGAAGCACAGCGCGCCCGCACCGAGCTCCGCCGCCTTTTCAAGCGAGTAGTCCAGCAGCATCTTGCCGTAGCCCTGACGCTTATATTCGGGCGCGATGCCTATCGGCCCCATCGTCATAATGGGTATCTCCCGGCCGTCGTCCGCGTGTATGACAGTGCGGATGAATATGTTCTGGCCGATGAGCTGCCCGTCCTTTTCCATTACAAAGTCCAGCTCCGGGACGAAGGCCGGGTCATTGCGGAGTTTGTGCAGAACATAATGCTCGAGACAGCCGGGGCGGTAGACGTTCCAGAACGCCTCACGCACGAGGTTTTCGACCTCGCGCCGCTCCTCGGGGCGTTCGAGCCTTATAATGCAGTTATCTTTATTCATTGTTGTTCCTCATTCCCCTATAATTTTGGTAAACGACCGTTTACCAAAATTATAGCATCGTCGATACGGCTTGTCAAGCGCTTTGTTTATAACTGCCAATGGCGCAGCGGAGAATGCTGTGGTATCATATGGGGCACAGTATAGGCCATGGAGGGATCTGCAAAATGAGATTTGAACGTGTTACGGACACTTGGCACGAGATGTATAAAAAAGCTATGGAGCTGTACGCGGACAGCTTCCCGATGCACGAGCAGCGCGAGGCGAAGTCTCAGGCCGCAATACTCGGCGACGATGAGTACCATTTTGCGCTCGCCTATGACGGCGTGACCTTCGTGGGCGAGGCACTCTACTGGAAATGGGACAGTTACATTTACGTTGAGCACCTCTGCATCCTGCCGGAAATGCGGAATAAAGCCTACGGCGGCAAAGTGCTTGAGCTGCTGGCAGCAGAGAATAAAAAGGTTGTCCTTGAAATTGATCCGCCGGTCGACGATATATCCATCCGCCGCCGTGGCTTTTATGAACGCAGCGGTTTCGCGGAAAATCCGTACGCGCATGTCCACCCGCCGTATCACCGTGGGAATAAGGGGCACGAGCTTGTTGTCATGTCCCGCCCGGGGCAGCTGAGCCCTGAGGAGTATGACCGCTTCCGGGACTATCTCAATGGGCATGTCATGCGAAACGTATTTTAACAGTGGGAGTGACACATGAAAAAGGCTGTTATATTCGATCTCGACGGGCTGCTTATCGACACCGAGTCTACCTGCTTCAAGATATACGGCGACCTTGTCCGCAAGTACGGACACGAGCTGACGCTTTCCGCGTACACCGAAAGGTACAGCGGAAAGGCGCTTGTTGACAACGTGAACCAGTTTATAGAGGATTTCGACCTGCCGATCCCGCTTGAGGAGGGTGCGGAGTTTTACACATCCAACGAGAAGACATATTTCGACCGCGGCATACCGCTCAAGCCCGGGGCCGAGGAGCTGCTGAAAAAGCTCAAAGCGCGTGGCGTGCGCATCATCCTTGCAACCTCCAGCGTCCGCGAGCGCGCCGTGGGCGTGCTGCACGCAAACGGCGTGGACATGTACTTTGACGATATGGTATTTGGTCCCGAGGTAGAGCACGGCAAGCCCGCGCCGGATGTTTTCCTTAAAGCACGCGAGAAAGCGGGAGAGCGTGCGGAGAACTGCCTTGTGCTTGAGGACAGCGAGGCCGGTGTTCAAGCTGCGTATGCCGCAGGGATAGACGTGATATGCATACCGGATATAAAGGCCCCGTCAGAGCCGGTGCGGCGCATGGCATGGGCCGTGCTGCCGTCACTATATGAGGTCAGCGACATCCTGCAACTATAAATAACGAAAGGAACAGGACAGATATGGACACTGAGTTTATTGACCTTACTCCGGAAAATATCGAGGACGAGCACCTGTGCTGCATCATCCGCACAAAGAAGGGGCACCCCGGCATTGAGGCCAAGCGTGCCTGGCTCAAGGGACGGCTCGGCGAGGGACACGTGTTCCGCAAGCTGAACGTCAAGGGCTGCGTGTTCATTGAGTATGCACCATTGGAGACGGCATGGGTGCCGGTCGTCGGTGACAATTTCTACTATATATACTGTCTTTGGGTACAGGGCGAACCCAAGGGACACGGCTATGGGCGCGCGTTGATGGAGCACTGCATCGAGGATGCCCGCGCACACGGCAGGTCCGGCGTGTGCATGCTCGGCGCGCAGAAGCAGAAGTCATGGCTGTCCGACCAGAGCTTTGCCAAGAAGTTCGGCTTCACGGCAGTGGACAGGACGGACAACGGCTATGAGCTTTTGGCGCTGTCCTTTGACGGCAGCGTCCCGCGCTTTGCGGCAGGGGCGAAGCAAATGACCGTTGACGCCAAGGGGCTGACGGTTTATTATGATCTCCAGTGCCCGTATATTCCGCAGCGCGTTGAAAAGCTGCG
>CAKTPC010000092.1 GCA_934590505.1 uncultured Oscillospiraceae bacterium | reverse complement strand
TTTTTCCAGGTGCTTATATATCCCTCGGCCTTTTCCTTCGTCTCGGCCTCGGCTGCCATACGCAGCAGCGGCTCCGTGCCGGAGAAGCGGCATATCACCCAGCTGCCGTCGGTGAAGTAAACCTTGCAGCCATCCTCGCGGCTGATGTGGTCGACGCTGTCAAAGTCCGGATTTTGCAGCTCTTCAAACAGGAAGCGCTGCAGTTCCGCCTTGCGTTCGTTCGTCATGGTATAGGACGCCTCGGCATAGGCAAGCTCGCCGTAAAGTTCGCATATCTCGCGGTACAGCTCCGAGAGCTTTTTGCCTGTGACGGCAAGCATTTCGACCAGCAGCGCCGCGGCGTATATGCCGTCCTTACCGGAGATATGCCCGCGCACGGCAAGGCCGCCGGAGGACTCTCCGCCGATTATAGCGTCCGTCTCCGTCATCTTTGCCGAGACCCACTTGAAGCCGACAGGCACCTCATAGCACTTCTGCCCCTGCCCCTCGGCTACACGGTCAAGCAGATGCGTCGTGGAGTTATTGCGCACGCACGGGCCTGTCCAGCCACGGTATTTTACAAGATAGTAGTACAGCAGCACAAGGAGCTTGTTCGGATGGACGAAGTGTCCCTCGTCGTCGATAACGCCGATGCGGTCAGCATCGCCGTCGGTGGCAATGCCGAGGTCACAGCGGTAGCGGTCGAGCACGAGTGCCGAGAGCGGGCCCATCGTCTCCTCATTCGGCGCGGGTAGCTTGCCGCCGAAGAGCGTGTCATGACGCTCATGGATAATTTCAAGATCGCAGCGGCAGGTCATGAGTATCATACTCAGGCAAGTCTGGCTCACGCCGTACATCGGGTCGAGCGCAATGCGCAGCTGCGCCTTCTTTATCGCCTCGACGTCTATCGCGGCAAGAATGCTGTCAATATAATCGTTCGATGGATTCTTCTCCGTGATCTTCCCCTCGGCCAGCGCCGTGTCATAGTCGACGCTTTTGACGTCCTCAGGCGTAAGGCGCGCGATGTGCTCCTCTATTTTATTCGTCACGGTCTTGTCCGCGTCGCGCCCGCCGGCGGTGAACACTTTGATTCCGTTATATATGGCAGGGTTGTGGCTCGCCGTGATGGCCATGCCGTATGGCATATCATGCGTTTTGACAACGAACATCATAAGCGGCGTGGGCGACGAGCGGTTTATCATATACACCTTGAAGCCGTAGCCGACCAGCACCTCAGCCGCCCAGTGCGCAGACTCCTTAGACAGAAAGCGCCTGTCATAGCCGACGCATATCTCCTTGCCCGCGTGCCCTTCTTCGAGCATCAGGCCGCACAGACCAGCCGTCAGGAGACGGATATTCTCCTTTGTAAATTCATCGGCGATTATGGCTCGCCAGCCGCCGGTACCGAATTTTATCATTATCTTCACCTCATACCTGTTATGCGCCAAAGCGCTCTTTTCAATTATGATTTATTTTACCATCAGTTGGCAGTGGAAGCAAGATGCAGCTCCGGCATTTTTGCCGCACATCTGGTCTTGTATTTTTGCATTAAATTGATACTTGAATATATCCAGTTTATGGACTATATTACCACCATAAAACCACGGAGGTGCAACATGAAACACGATAAACTCACCAGACTTATTCTCGCCGCACTCTTTGCCGCGCTGACCTGCGCCGCAACGATGCTTATCCATATCCCCATGCCCGCAACGAACGGGTATATAAACCTCGGCGACTGCGTCGTCCTGCTGAGCGCCTTCTTCCTCGGGCCGGTCTACGGCATGGCCGCGGGCGGCATCGGCTCTATGCTCGCTGACCTCTTGCTCGGCTACGCATTCTACGCTCCCGGCACGCTCGTTATAAAGGGTCTCACGGCGCTCACTGCCGCGCTCATCTTCAAGGCTCTGCACGGCAAGACCGGTGCGATGATCCTCTCCGCCATCGCGGGCGAGGCCGTCATGGTGCTCGGGTACTTTGCTTATGAAAGTCTCATCCTCGGCTACGGCATGGCTGCCGCGGCAAGCATCCCCGGCAACGCCATTCAGGGCGCAGCAGGTATAATCGTCGGCATTGCGGCATACAAGGCGCTTTACGCCATCCCCTACGTGCGCCGTCTGTCCGTCTGAAGGGAGCATGGAGATGTACGAGGAAATAACCGCTCAGGCAAAGCAGGCCGTCACGGAGCTGCTGGAAGTTTCCGGGCTCAAGGCCGGTGATCTGTTTGTCGTCGGCTGCTCGTCAAGTGAAATCGTTGGCGCGCGCATCGGCAAGGGCTCAAGCATGGAGGCCGCACAAGCCGTGTTTGACGGTATATACCCCGTGCTCCATGAGCGCGGCATATATCTTGCCGCCCAGTGCTGCGAACACCTCAACCGCGCAATTATCCTTGAGGCTGAGGCCGCCGATAAGTTTGGCTACGATATCGTGAACGTCCGTCCTTGGGCGCACGCCGGCGGATCCTTCGCGACCACAGTTTGGGAGCATCTGGAGCAGCCCGCCGCGGTCGAGCACATCATGGCCAAGGCCGGTATGGATATCGGCGCGACACTTATCGGGATGCATCTGAAGGACGTCGCCGTGCCGGTACGTCTGAGCCTTAACAGGATCGGCGAGGCCGTGCTCATCTGCGCGCGCACAAGGCCGCGCTTCATCGGCGGCGAGCGCGCAAGATATCAGGAAGAGCTGAAGTAAATAGCTGCCGCAATAAAACATGATTTCAGTTCAAAAGCTGGGTGTATCCGTTTTTTCGGATACACCCAGCTTTTAGTTTAGAGCCTTTACTTCCCTTTCCGGAGCCTGCTTACGAGCACTGGGTCGCCTTGGACATTGATCGTTTTATAGTCCGTATATATCACCTTTCCAGGCAGCGCACCGGACGGCTTCTTTACAAAGCGCAGCATCGTATAATCCACCGGGATCTTTGCCCCGCCGCGCCCCTGTGAGTAATGCGCCGCGATCACCGCCGCCTGCTCTATGCTGCGTTCAGGCGGCTCAACGCCCTCGCAGCGGAGGATAACATGGCTGCCGTGTATCTTCTGTGTGTGCAGCCAGTAATCCGTGCGCCGGCCAAGCTTTGTTGTAAGCTCGTCGTTCTGAATATTGCTGCGGCCGACAAGCACCTCAAGCCCATCATCGGTGACGAAGCGCAGCGGAGCCTGAGCCTTTGCCTTGTCCATCTTAGCGTTCTTTCTGTTCTTGAGAAAGCCGGTCGCGATAAGCTCCCGGCGAATATCAGAAACGTCCTTCTCGCTCTCCGCGCTCTCCAGCAGCTCAAGCACGCTGTTGAGATAATCAAGCTGTTTTTCGCCCTCCGCGGTGAGCTTTGTAAGGTGCTCCTGTGCGGCCTTCATTTTACCGTATTCTTTGAAGAGTGCCGCCGCGTTCTGCTGCGGTGTCTTTAATGGGTCAAGCTCAATACGCACGGTCGGGCAGTCCGGTTCGTAATAGTCCTCGCACTCAAGGCTCCGGTCTCCCCTATTTATGCGATAGAGGTTCGCCTTTATAAGCTCCGCGCGGCGGCGGAGCGTTTCCCTGTCGTCTGCACGGCGCAGCTCCTCAAGCTGAGCAGCAAGCTTTCTCTGCTGGCGGTCACGCATGGTACGGACGGTCTTTGTCAGGTCATGGCTGCGTCGGCGCTGCTGTTCGAGCCTGTCTCGCTCGGAATAGAAGCGGTCGAGCAGCGCCGAAAAGCTCTCCTGCTCCTCGCAGTCCATCGCCTCGCCGTACTGGCTTATCTTCATAAAGCTGAAGTCCGCCGGTTTTCCGTCGGAGAGCAGCAGGTACGGGCGCATCTCGCCCGCGTTTACGCTCTCACAGAAGGCGTCGAGCAGCTCCGGCAGCATTTCATATCCGCCGCTGCGGTACGCAAGCTCGCGGCACACGAGCGGCGAGAGCCCGGCAAAGCTGTCAAGCAGCCATTTGTCAACGGGCTTATCCCTGTCTGCTGACGCGATGAGCGCGCGGCGCTGCTCGGGGTCCGTCTTGAGTATCAGCGACTTTGTCTGCGCCGGGGGCATACGGTATATCATCCCCGGGAGCATGCGGCGCAGCGCGTCCCCGCCGAAATCCATCCTGCGCATGCAGTCGGTTATCCGCCCTTCGGCATCGACCAGTATCAGATTTGAGCTGCGGCCTATGAGCTCGGCAATAAGCTTCTTCCGCGTTTCAAAGCCCAGCTCGTCCCGGCTGTCAAGCTCTATGCAGAGCATACGCTCCCCCTCCGGTTGGCTGACTGACGCGATCCTTGCGCCGACAAGGTGCTTGCGCATGAGCATACAGAACATCGGCGGCTCAGCAGGGTTCTCAAAGGAAGCTTTTGTCAGGTGCACCCTCGCGCTGCCCGTTCCGGCAGATATGAGCAGGCGCAGGTTTTCTCCCTTGGAGCGCAGGGAGATAAGCAGCATGTCCCGTTCCGGCTGCTGCACCTTATCGATACGCCCGCCGGTGAGTTTTTCGCTCAGTTCAGAAGTGAGCGCGGAAAGGCATATCGCATCAAGAGGCATCGTCCGTACCTCCGATAATGATGTTGAACAGTTCGTTTATCCGCTCGGTTCTGCCCAGAAGATACAGCCAGCCGAACAGCGCCTCAAGCCCCGTCGCCGCATGATACTGGCCGATATCCGCATTATGCGGCACGGAGTTTACCTTGGCGTTCCTGCCGCGCTTATAGACGCTCGCTTCCTCCGTGGTAAGCACGGGCAGCAGCTTTGCCGCCGCTTCCGCCTGCGCCTCGGCGCGGACGAAGGCGACCGTCATCCTGTGCATTTCCGCGACAGCCGTGTGCCCGTCCGAGCAGAGCTTGCTCCTGTAAAGCAGCTCATACACCGCGTCGCCGACGTGTGCAAGGCCGAGCATGCTTATTTTGTTCACATCCTGAACGGGCATTTCAGGAAAAAATCCGTACATATAGCTCTCCTTTTAAGGCAAACGGGCGTCGGTAAAACGCCCGTTTTATGTTTATTCGTCATAGCCTATCCTGTCGTTCTCTTGGCTCATGTCCGCAGCAAGGGTGAGGTCGCTGTCCTGTGCAAGACCGAGACCGCGCTGAATTTCGTTCCAGCCCTCGCGGTCAATGACGACCTGACGGGGCTTTGCGCCCTCATACGGGCCGACGATGCCGAGCTCCTCCATCTGGTCGACGATGCGCGCGGCTCTGGAATAGCCGAGCTTGACACGACGCTGGAGCATTGAGACGGAGCAGGACTTTGTCTCCAACACGACCTCGACCGCCTGCGGAAGCATCTCATCATATCCGCCGAGACCGCCCTTCTCCTCCTTAGAGGATTTTCCGCCGTCACTGCCGGAGTTCTTATCCTCGGCGGCCTTGTTCATAAATTCCTCGATCTCGCTGTTGTTCTGTGCCGTGCCGCCCGCACCCTCCTTAATGAAGCGTATGACGTCCTCGCGCTCCTCATCGGAAACGAACGCGCCCTGAATGCGGACGGGCTTTCCGCAGCCGACGGGTGAAAACAGCATATCGCCCATACCGACGAGCTTTTCAGCGCCGCCCTGGTCGAGAATAATGCGGCTCTCCATCGCGGACGAGACCGCAAACGCGATGCGCGACGGGATGTTGGCTTTCATAAGGCCGGTAATGACGTCCGCGGACGGACGCTGCGTAGCAATGACAAGGTGCATACCGGCAGCGCGTCCCATCTGCGCCACGCGGCAGATGCTCTCCTCGACCTCCTTGGAGGCGACGAGCATGAGGTCCGCCAGCTCGTCAATGACAATGATGACCTGCGGCAGAGTCTGCTCCCCGGCTGAAACGCAGTGCTTATTGTAGCTCTCAAGGTCACGCACGCCGACCTCGGAGAAGAGCCGGTAACGCTTGAGCATTTCGACGACCGACCACTGCAGCGCACCCGCCGCCTTCTTCGGGTCGGTGACGACAGGCACATAGAGGTGCGGGATGCCGTTATACACACCGAGTTCGACCATCTTCGGGTCGATCATAATGAGCCTGACCTCATCCGGCCGCGCCTTATACAGCAGCGACAGAATGAGCGAGTTCATGCAGACGGATTTACCGGAGCCGGTGGTACCGGCAATGAGCATATGCGGCAGCTTTGCGATGTTGCCGACGATGCAGTCGCCGCCGATGTCCTTGCCGAGAGCAAAGCTGAGCTTCGACTTTGCAGAGGTGAACTTCGGCGATTCGATTATATCGCGCAGGTAAACGGTACTGACGATCTTGTTCGGTACCTCTATGCCGACGGTGGATATCTTATCAGGTATGGGCGCAATGCGCACATTCACAACGCCGAGAGCGAGGGCAAGGTCGCCGGCAAGGTTTGTGACCCTTGCGAGCTTCACGCCCTGGTCAAGCTCAATATCATAGCGCGTGACCGTCGGGCCGCGCGTCACGCCGACGATAGTCGCGCTGATGCCGAAGCTTCTTATCGCGCCCTCAAGGCGCTCCTTATTCGTGATTATCTCCTCGCGCGAATCCACAGTGGACACGCCGCCGCTCCTGAGCAGCGACAGCGGCGGGAACTCATAATCAGGCTTGTCCTCGGTCGCGTTTATCGCCTCGGCGACAGCCTGCGCCTCCGCATCTACCTCCGCGCGGTCTATCTTCTTTATTTTTGGCGGGTCGGATATCTCAGCCGAAACAGTGACGGATTTGCCGGCGGACTTCTTCACGTCCGGTTTCACGCTCTCCGGTTCAGTAAGCTGCACACCGGCGAGCGCCGCGGCCTCCTTCATCGAAAGCGGAGCGACACCGTCAGTCGCAAGTGCGGTATCGGGCTTCTGGCTCTTTGCACCGCGCTTAGGCTTTGCGCTGCGTCCGTCAAGCAGTTCAAGCGCGTCATCGTCATCGCCGAGCGGGATATCTACCGGGTAAGCTGAGCGGCTTATACGCTCTATCTTGCTGGGCTTCTGGCTTACCGGCACTCTGCCCGCAACAGAGCTCACGGGCTTGAGCGCATCCTCATACATGGACGGGTCGTATTTTGCCTCGACCTGAAGCTTGACTTTATCCGCGACTTTCTTAAAGCTGCCGTTCACGGAGACGATAACAGCAAACACAAGACCTACCAGCAGCACCGGCAGCGCGCCGTATATGCTGAAAGACTTCTCCAGCGCGTAGGCGACAAGTCCGCCGAACACGCCTGCTGAGTCGAGCCGCTGCCCCTGCTCAAACAGGATGCTGCACATGATCTTAATATCCCCGCCGTCAAGCTGATATTTATACATCATAAGGCTCATGACCGACGCGGCGAGTATAGGTATCATCAGCGCACAGAAAACGCGCAGCGCCACGGGACGACCGCGATGAAAGCCGAGAATTATTGCGACGAGCAGGAACACCGGTGCCGTGAGCCAATAGCCCCAGCCGATCAATCCCTTTATGAGATTTGAGAAGAAAAGAATAAACGCGCCCTCATTCATGAAATAGCTGATGCCAACGAAGAGCGCTAGGAACAGTGACAGGACCGCACCTATCTCGCGCCTGACCGGCACCACCGGATCCGGCGGCTGAGTCGGCTGCGCCTTCGCGCTCGTCTTTTTCGAGGACGAGGTTTTCTTTTTGGTTGTGGTTTTCTTAGCTTGTGCCATTTATAGAAAGTCCTTTCAAGATCAGAAGATCATCGTCAGAATAATGGACAGAACGCCGATGACCCAGCAGTAATACGCAAAGCCGCCGAACTTGCCTTTCGAGCTTATGTACCTGAGCAGGTTGATCGACGCAATGCC
>CAKTPC010000091.1 GCA_934590505.1 uncultured Oscillospiraceae bacterium | reverse complement strand
ACGGAAGGAACGTTGACCTGACGGGCGAGCAGGAGGTGCTCACGAGTCTGAGCCATGGGGCCGTCGGAAGCGGCGATAACGAGGATAGCGCCATCCATCTGAGCAGCACCGGTGATCATGTTCTTGATATAGTCGGCGTGGCCCGGGCAGTCGACGTGGGCGTAGTGACGACCCTTGATCTCGCAGTCTTCGCCGGTCTTGTAGTTGTGGCCCTGACGATCATAGGTCTCGTACTCGACGTGAGCGGTGTTGATGGTGATACCACGCTCTCTCTCTTCGGGAGCCTTGTCGATGGAAGAGTAGTCGGTGTACTCAGCGCCGCCGAGCATTGCCAGATACTTGGTGATGGCAGCGGTCAGAGTGGTCTTGCCGTGGTCGATGTGGCCGATGGTGCCGATGTTGCAATGGGGCTTGTTTCTGTTAAAAACCTGTTTTGCCATTGTAAAATCCTCCTAAAATAGAATGAAAATATTACTTGCCAAACCCGAAACCAGTCCGGGCACTTACGAGGGATTCCTGTAAATTCTTGGGCAGCTCGACAAAGTGGCTCGGCTCCATGCTGTAGGTAGCTCTGCCCTGGGTCTTGCTGCGAAGATCGGTGGCGTAGCCGAACATCGTGGAAAGCGGGACATTGGCCTCAATGACCGCAGTGCCGTTTCTGATATCGGAGCCGACGATCTGACCGCGTCTCGCGTTGACATCGCCCATAACGTCGCCCATGTACTCATCGGGCGCGGTGACGACCACCTTCATTATAGGCTCAAGCAGCACGGGATCGGCCTTCTGGCACGCTTCCTTGAATGCCATGCTGCCGCAGATCTTGAAGGCCAGCTCGGAAGAGTCGACCTCGTGGTAAGAGCCGTCCAGCAGAGTGGCTTTTACATCAACGACCTGGTACCCCGCGAGTACGCCGGAGAGCATTGCTCCCTGGATACCCTGATCGACACAGGGGATGTATTCCTTCGGGATAGCGCCGCCCGTCACCTTGTTCACGAACTCATAGCCCTTGCCGGACTCATTGGGCTCGATCATAAGCTTGACATGCGCGAACTGTCCCTTACCGCCGGTCTGACGGACATAGCGGGTGTCGACCGTTGCGGCCTTTCTCACGGTCTCCTTGTAGGAGACCTGAGGCTTGCCAACGTTGGCCTCGACCTTGAATTCCCTCAGCAGCCTGTCCACAATGATCTCCAGATGCAATTCACCCATACCGGCAATGATAGTCTGACCCGTCTCTTCGTCCGTGTAGGTCTTAAAGGTGGGGTCTTCGTCTGCCAGCTTCTGAAGGGCGATCGCCATCTTCTCCTGACCCGCTTTCGTCTTGGGCTCGATAGCCACACGGATAACGGGATCGGGGAATTCCATGGACTCAAGGATTATCTGGTGCTTATCATCACAGAGCGTGTCGCCGGTGGTCGTGTTTTTAAGGCCGACCGCGGCGGCGATGTCGCCGGAATAGACCTGCGTCAAGTCTTCTCTGTGATTTGCGTGCATCAGCAGGATGCGGCCGAGGCGCTCTCGCACACCCTTGGTGGAGTTCATGACGGTCTTGCCGGTCTCTATCGTGCCGGAATAGACACGGAAGAAGCTCAGGCGGCCGACGTAGGGGTCGGTCATTATCTTGAACGCCAGCGCGGAGAACGGAGCGTCGTCGCTTGCTTCGCGCGTCTCGACCTCGTCCGTCTTGGGGACGGTGCCCTCGATAGCGGGGACATCGAGCGGGGACGGCATATAGTCGACGATCGCGTCGAGCAGCTTCTGCACGCCTTTATTTTTATAGGAAGTGCCGCAGGTCACGGGAACCATCTTCACCGCGACGGTGGCGCTTCTGATCGCCTTGCGGATCTTATCCGCAGGGACTTCCTCACCGTTGAGATACATTTCCATGATCTCATCGTCGAAGTCGGAGACTGCCTCGAGCAGGTTATCACGGTACTGCTCTGCAAGCTCACGCATATCCTCGGGGATCTCCTCGGTACGCATGTCCTTGCCGAGATCGTCGTAATAAACGTCTGCGTTCATATCCACGAGGTCGATAATACCTTTGAAGGTCTCCTCGCTGCCGATAGGCAGCTGGATCGGAACGGCATTGCATTTGAGCCTGTCATGCACCATATCAAGCACATGATAGAAATCCGCACCCATGATATCCATCTTATTGACATATATCATGCGGGGGACATTGTAATGGTCAGCCTGTCTCCAAACTGTTTCGGACTGCGGCTCGACACCGCCCTTGGCGCAGAGGACCGTAACGCAGCCGTCCAGCACTCGCAGGGAGCGCTCGACCTCGGCGGTAAAGTCCACATGACCCGGAGTGTCGATGATGTTGATGCGGGTGTCCCGCCAGTGGCAGGTGGTGGCAGCGGAGGTGATCGTAATACCGCGCTCCTGCTCCTGCTCCATCCAGTCCATGGTGGCGGTGCCTTCATGAGTCTCACCAAGCTTGTAATTCACGCCGGTGTAGAAAAGAATACGCTCAGTCGTCGTAGTCTTTCCGGCGTCAATGTGAGCCATGATACCGATATTTCTCGTTTTCTCAAGTGAATACTGTCTGGGCATGAAACTCTCCTGAAAGGATTACCATCTGAAATGTGCGAAAGCCTTGTTGGCTTCTGCGTTCTTGTGCATATCTTCGCGCTTCTTGACGGATGCGCCGAGATTGTTGCACGCGTCCATGATCTCACCTGCAAGGCGTTCCTTCATGGTCTTTTCGCTGCGCTTGCGGCTGTAGTCCACGAGCCAGCGCAGAGCCAGCGTCTGACGGCGGGCGGGTCTGACTTCGATAGGAACCTGATAGGTTGCGCCACCGACACGACGGGCCTTGACCTCCAGAGCGGGCATGATGTTGTTCATAGCTTCGGTAAATGCATCAAGGGGTTCCTTACCGGTCTTATCCTTGATGATATCGAAAGCATCGTAAACGACCTTCTGAGCAACACCCTTCTTGCCGTCGAGCATAACGCCGTTGATGAGCTTGGTCACCAGAACGCTGTTATACATAGGATCGGGCAAGATTTCTCTTTTGGGAACATTACCTCTTCTGGGCACGTTGCTTCCCTCCTTCATTAAAAAATGGAATCACAGGTACTCGAACGTCTGTACGTCCGTTGCGCCCCGAGGTCTATCCACACTATATAGATAAACGACAGGGCAGATTTGCCGCTGAAGTTGGAATTACTTCTTCTTTGCAGCCTTGGGCTTCTTTGCGCCGTACTTGGAACGGGCCTGCATACGACCGTTGACACCCTGAGCGTCGAGGGTACCGCGGATGATGTGGTAACGGACACCAGGAAGGTCCTTAACACGGCCGCCGCGGATCATAACCACGGAGTGCTCCTGAAGGTTATGGCCGATACCGGGGATGTACGCAGTAACTTCGTAGCCGTTGGTCAGACGGACACGGGCGATCTTACGCAGAGCGGAGTTAGGCTTCTTAGGAGTGGAGGTACGAACTGCGGTGCAGACGCCTCTCTTCTGAGGAGCGCTCAGGTCGGTCTCCTTGTTCTTGAGGGTGTTCAGACCCTTCTGCATTGCAGGAGAGTTGGACTTGTAGGTGACCTTTTCTCTGCCTTTTCTCACCAGCTGGTTAAAGGTAGGCATTGTTTTCTCCTTTCTTCAATCGTCACAGGCCGTGCGCGACACACAGATGTCCTTGCAGCGCGGAGCTTTTGGGATATTTTTCGTCCAGGCGCAGTTCTGCCCATGCAATTCATGATATTAGCATATTTCACAAATTTAGTCAAGAATTTTTGTAAGGCAAATCTAAAATATTTTTCATATTTCCACATCGCCGACATACGGTTCCACCCTTGCGATTTTACGGGGATGTGGTAAAATGCAGTCACAAGACAGTCTTATATCAGAGGTGGTACAATGTACTGGTTCAGAATCGAGCAGACGCTTCAGCCGACGGAACGCGAGCCCGCCGCCGGTGAGTGCGCGGCGGTGCTGCTCTCATCCGCGGAGCTGGAGCGCAAGCCGGCGTTATCTGGGCTTGAATCCGTCCTGCACCACACGCCGACGGCGCGGGGCGTGCGGGTATGCAAGGCCGAGCTGCGGCGTGACTGCGTCTCCGGGACGCTGCTCATCCCGCAGGCGTGGAAGGACGGCAGCTCTCTTGCCTGCGGGTATCTGATAACGAAAAACCGCGTTGTGCTCGTCGACGATACAGGCGCGCTGCTGTCGCACCTGCGGCACATTGCCAAGGAAAAGCGCTGGACGGACAGCAGCATTGGCCGCTTCGTATACGCCTTTATGGAGCAGCTCATGGCAAAGGATCTGCACCACCTTGAGGAGATAGAGGACAAGATCGAAGCCCTCGAAGAGCGCGTGCTCGCCGGAGAGCTGGAGAACTTCAACGCGCCCATGGCCGAGCTGCGCAAGGAGACAATGACATGGTTCCGCTACTACACTCAGCTTGATGACGTTGCCTTCACGCTGCGTGAAAATGAGCTTGGCATTTTCTCCGAGCGCGAGCAGATGCTCTTCCGCATGCTCGCCGACCGCGTGATACGGCTGCGCGAAGAATCGCAGCTGCTGCGTGAGTACTGCACGCAGGTACAGAATCTGTTCCAGTCAGAGATCGACATAAAGCAGAACCGCATCATGCAGATACTCACGATCGTGACGACGGTATTTCTCCCGCTGTCGCTGCTGGCGGGCTGGTACGGGATGAACTTCACGGGCATGCCGGAGCTGAACTGGA
Organism: uncultured Oscillospiraceae bacterium; assembly: GCA_934590505.1. Lineage (GTDB taxonomy): Bacteria > Bacillota > Clostridia > Oscillospirales > Oscillospiraceae > Limivicinus. The sequence continues at coordinate 3,230 of CAKTPC010000091.1, read as the reverse complement.
AGTACGGCTACCCGGTCATTATTGCGGTGAGCATTATAGTAGTGGCGCTCAGCCTGTGGATATGCAGGAAGAAAAAGTTCTGGTAAAATTCGACCCCTCCGATTCGTCTCGGAGGGGTCGAATTACTATTGATTTATGCTTCAGCCGTTCTCTTTCTTCTTAAGGAGAAGAGCGGAGGCACCTGCCGCGCAAAGAGTCAGCGCGCAGATAAGGCTATATACGACGACGTTGTTACCATCGCCAGTTCTCGGGGAGGCGGCAACGTCCTGCGTCCAAGTCTCAGCCCAGCCGCAATCATCACAGACGCGCTGCCATGTCACGGTCTTGCTGTCGCTCTGCTTGTCGAGCTTGTGCCAATGGCAGTAGTTATGCCCTTCGACGTACTTGAATTCGCACTTTTCGCGCTGGCAGTATATGGTGTGATTCCACATGCCTTCGCACTTTGCCGCGAGGTCATGGCCGAGCGCAGGTACTGTTTTCAAAATTGTTTCACCGCAGCTAGTGCAGGGGCCCTCTTTGTATCCGCTCTCAGTGCAGGTAGGCTCTTTGATCGTTTTCCATTTTGCTACCTCGTGTTCCAACATCGGGAGCTCCTTGGTTTCGCGCTTATCACCGCGGCTGCAATCACGCTCGGCGCTTCCTTTCGCCTTGCATGTCGGCTTGGTGATTACCGTCCAATTCTCCGGCATATCATGACCAAGTGCCGGGATGTCTTTTTGGGATAGTACGGCGTCACATTCCGTGCAGACTATTTTCTCGCTGCCATTTGCCTCGCAGGTCGCCGGAGTGGTTATTGTTGTAGTTTTCTCATGTTTGCACTCAGACGTTGCGCCGCCATCCGTGGTCGGGTCGGCCTGCACTGCTGCATCATTCAGCATTGCGGGCTGAACCTCAGCATCAGGATCACCGTCATTTTCGCCCGGGTTTTTCGTCTCTGCCTTATCAGGCTCAGCAGGTGCGCCCTGATTTTCCTGCCCCCCTATGCCGGGTTCGTTCGGGGTCGTCGGTGTGGTCGGGTCCGTAGGCTGCTCCGGGGTAGTCGGTGCTGCCGGTGCAGGAGCGGGGTTGGGGTTCGGCTCTGTCTGGGTAATAGGCGTCTCTTCCCCCTCCGCGAAAGCCGCAGGCGTAACAAGCGTAAACGCCATTGCCAGCAGCAGGCACAGCAGAATAAGTTTGCTCAGTTTCTTGTTCATACTCTTCCTCCTATAATTTCTGCACATTTTGAGTTTTTGAATTATGTATACTATCAAATGATACTTTGGAGTTATTGTACAATGTATGAATGATTTTTGCAAGGTAAACCTTTTGTTACTTTTTCGGAGCCCGGTCAAGGGCAAAGAGCGCAAAGTATAGGGAGCACAAATGTGCTCCCTATACTGCATATACTTTTTATTCCTCGTGTTCGCCGACGGCTTCCTTGAGGGTGCGCCAGCCTAGGACGGCGCACTTCACGCGCGCTGGCATGTGCGAGATATCCTTGAGCGCCGAGGCTTCCTCAAGGCTCTCGATTTCCTCATCGGTGGCCTCGCCCTTTATCATGCGCATGAAGGTCTCGCCCATCTTGAGGGCTTCGTCTTTTTTCTTGCCGACAATCATGCCGAGCATGATGTCCGCCGAGGCCTGCGAGATGGCACAGCCGTCGCCGACGAAAGCGCCGTCAGCGATCGTGTCGCCGTCCATCTTGAGCTTGAGGTAAATATCGTCCCCGCAGCTCGGGTTCACGCCCTCGAGCACGATGTCCGCGTCGGGCAGGTCGTGCTTGAACTCAGGATGGATGTTATGCTCGGTAAGTATCTCGTTATAAAAGCTTCTATTTTCCATAGCCCATACGCTCCCTCAGTGTCGACAGGCTTGCGGCCAGACGGTCGATATCGCCGAAGTCGTTATAGAACGCGAGACTTGCGCGGACGGTGGAGCTGTACCCGAGGTGGGTCAGCAGCGGCTGCGCGCAGTGGTGACCGGCGCGGACATCCACGCCGTCAGAAGCGAGGATCTCGCTGACGTCATGCGGGTGCACACCGTCGACCGTGAAGTTCACGATGCCGATGTGCTCCTCAGGCTTATCCGAGCCGAGGACGTTTATGTGCGGGATGGCCTTCACTGCGGCAAGACAGCGGGCGGTGAGCTCTGCCTCGCGGCGCTGCATCACGTCAAAGCCTACCTTATTGATATACTCTATCGCGGCCTGAAGCCCGGCAGCGCCTGCGGCGTTGACCGTACCGGCCTCGAACTTATGCGGAAGCTCGGCATACACCGCGCCCTCGCGGGTGACGGACTCGATCATCTCACCGCCGCTCATGAACGGCGGCATCTTATCGAGCAGCGCCTTCTTGCCGTATAGCGCGCCGATGCCCATAGGGCCAAAGACCTTGTGCCCAGAGAAGGCGAAGAAATCCGCGTCGATATCCTGCACGTTCACGGGCATGTGCGGGGTGCTCTGCGCGCCGTCGACCACGCAGACCGCTCCCTTCTTATGCGCCATGGCGGCGATCTCCTTGACGGGGTACTCTCGCCCGAGTACGTTCGACACCTGCATAATGGCGACGATCTTGGTCTTATCGGTGATAAGCTCCTCGACCTTGTTGAGGTCAAGGCTGCCGTCCTGCTCGCACTCCATGAACTTGAGCGCCGCGCCGGTCTGACGGCAGACCATCTGCCACGGGAGAAGGTTGCTGTGGTGCTCCATGATGGAGACAAGTATCTCATCCCCGGCCTTGATGTTAGTCAAGCCGTAGCTGTAGGCGACGAGGTTCAGACTCTCGGTCGTGTTGCGGGTGAAGATTATCTCCTCGCTCGACTTTGCACCGATGAAGGTGCGCACGCTGTTTCTCGCGTTCTCATAGACCTCGGTCGCGGCAACGCTCAGGGGGTAGAGGCCGCGGAGCGGGTTTGCGTTATGCAGACAGTAAAAGTCGCGCTCAGCGTCAATTACGCACTGAGGGCGCTGTGCGGTAGCGGCACTGTCAAGGTAAGCTATATCGCTGTGCGCAAGCAGCGGGAAATCATTTTTATAATTGTATTTCATTTTACAGCTCTCCGTTCAGTCTGTTCATTATATATTCCTCGCTCTCGCTGTCGCCGAGCAGGCGCGCAAGGCGCTCTATCGCGGCGCGGGCAAGGATGTTTTCGGCGGTCTGCTTATCTATGCCGCGGCTCTCGAAGTAGAAGAGCGTGTCCTCGTCAAGCTCGCCGATGGTCGCGCCGTGGTTGCCGACGACGTTCTCCTCCGC
>CAKTPC010000090.1 GCA_934590505.1 uncultured Oscillospiraceae bacterium | reverse complement strand
TTGACTTATTTCAAAAAGGATTATATTATAAATCTGGCATTGCCGATACTGTCAGATAAGGAAAGAATTATATAACCAGATGAAATACCAGATAGACAAAAGCTCTGGGGTGAGCGCGTATATGCAGCTATATGACCAGCTGCGGCGGGACATTGCCCGCGGCAGCGTCAAGTACGGCGAGCGTCTGCCGTCAAAGCGGCTGCTTGCGGAAGAGCTCGGCGTGAGCCTTATCACGGTCGAGCACGCCTATGCGCTGCTGGTCGACGAGGGCTACGCCGAGGCGCGCGAGCGCAGCGGGTATTTCGCGGCCTTCGGCGGCAGGGCGGAGACTTCGGCTCCGCGCGCGCTGCCGGTGCAGGACACGGCACCGCTGCGCGTACCGGAGGACTTTCCGTTCTCGGTGCTTGCGAAGGTGATGCGCCGGGTGCTGACGGAGTACGACCGGCGCATACTGATGAAGCCGCCGGGGGCCGGCTGCGCAGAGCTGCGCGCTGCGATAGCGGCGTATCTTGAGCGCAGCCGCGGCGTCGCCGTGAGCCCGGAGCGGATCATCATCGGCTCGGGTGCGGAGTATCTGTATTCGCTTATTGCGCAGCTTCTCGGCGGGGAGCGCGGATTTGCACTGGAAAAGCCTTGCTACGAGGTGATACGCCGGGTGTATGAGGCAAACGGTGTGGAGTGCACAGAGCTTGCAATGGGGGAGGACGGTATAATCTCGTCTGAGCTTTCCGCCTGCGCGGCGGGCGTACTGCACGTGACGCCGTTCAACAGCTACCCCAGCCATGTCACAGCGCCTGCCAGCAAGCGGCACGAGTACGCGCGCTGGGCTAGGGCGCACGGGGCGTATATCGTCGAGGACGATTACGATTCGGAGTTCTCCTCGGTCACGAGGCAGATAGACACGATCTATTCTCTCGCACCTGAGCGGGTGATATACGTCAATACCTTTTCAAAGACGCTCGCGCCGGCGATGCGCACGGCGTACATGGTGCTGCCGGAGGAGCTGATGGCGGAATACACGCGCAGGCTCGGCTTCTATTCGTGCACCGTCCCGGCCTTTGAGCAGTATGTGCTGGCAGAGTTCATAAACGGCGGGGAGCTTGAGCGCTATATAAACCGCCGCAGGAGAATACTCCGTCAGGAGAAAAAGGAAAAGTAAGCCTCAAAGCCAATGGTCGGGGCAGCGTTTAACTAAAAATCAGTATCACCGCCGAGGAAGCGGACGTCTATTTCCGTGACATGTGGCTTGCGGCGCACAGCATTTCCACACTGATCGAGACCGGCTGCTGCCACTATTCCGACCGTGAGATAGGGCAGATACTGACTGGCTTCAGCGTCAGCATATGCAAGGCCATCAAGGAGATACCCGGCTTTGCTTCCAGCGGCTTTGACCGCGACGCCGTCTTTCGCGCGTTGACTGATAAAAAGAAAGGGCAATGATGAACACGAAGAATATCGTTATATACGTCCACGGCAAGGGCGGCTCGAATGATGTGCGGCTTTCTGCATTTTGCCGTGCCCGAGCGCAAAACGGCGGGTTATGCCGCCGTCGCTTTTTCAGCGGCCTACGCTGCCATTATCCTGACGGTCTACTTTACGCAGCTCACTACGGTGCGCCTTACCGACCTGACAGAGCAGGCGCGTGAGCTGCTGGATTTCCAGCAGATGGGGCTGTTTTTCAGCCTTGACCTGCTGGGCTACGCGCTGATGTCGCTCGCGACATTCTTCGCCGGACTGACGGTAGCGCCAAAGGACAAGCCCTCAAAATGGCTGCGGGCACTGCTCATGATCCACGGAGTGTTCTTTATAAGCTGCCTGCTGATGCCGATGCTCGGCGTCTTTCGGGCGGACAGTCCCGCGTGGATCGGCGTGGCAGTGCTGGAGTTCTGGTGCGCCTATTTCTGCCCCATAGCGGCTCTGCCGCTTCATTACTTCCTCGGGCAGACAGAGCAAAAGTAATATTGAAAACACACAGGCGCACTGCAATCGCAGTGCGCCTGTGTGTTTTCCTGTTCTGTATGCTCAAAGCCGCGCAAGCCCGGCATTGAGCTTTTTGTATATTCTCTCGACGAACCACGGCTCGGTCGAAGCCTTGAGCGCACCGTCGAGCGTGAACCATGCGACGCCGGAGTTCTCCGCCTCGCAGACCGTGAGCGCCTCATGGTCGTCCGCTTCTAAAAGATAGGTGACGTTCATATGCAGATGGCTCGGCACGTACTCTCCGCGCTTCTCATGCCCGTCTACGGTGAGGACCTCGAGGGAATAGATATCCTCTGTCACGGGGCGCGCGGACTTCACGCCCGTCTCCTCGCGCACCTCGCGCAGCGCGACGGACAGCAGGTCGCGCTTACCGTCGGCGTGCCCGCCTGTCCACGACCATGAGTCATATATCTTATGATATACCATCAGCACCTTATCCCGCGCGGGGTTCAAGACCCACGCCGATGCCGTCATATGCGCGACGAGGTTCGAGCGTTCGAAAGCGTCAGGGTTAGAATCCATGAATGAGAGTATAACAGCCTTGTCGCGCTCCTCCTGCTCACAGCAGGGACAGTATTTTTCTATCGCTTCGCGTATATCCATAGCGTGTCACTCCGCAACGTTGTATACATCCCGCCGCAGCAGCGGCAAAACCGGGAACTGCGAGCGGGTATTTTCCACCTTGTCTAAATCGATGTCAACATAGAGCAACTGCTCCGTTTCATCACATTCGGCGATCTTGGCGCCGTATGGGTCGGCGGCCATGGAGTGTCCCCAGCATTCATAGCTGAAGCCCTCATACCGCGCAGCCTCTGCGCCGACGACGAACAGCTGATTATCGATGGCGCGGGAGCGGATAAGCAGTTCCCAAGCTGCGGGCCCAGTGTAGGTGTTGAACTGTGCCGGGAGAAAGACGAGCCTTGCCCCGCGCATCGCCATCGCGCGGAACAGCTCCGCAAAGCGCACGTCAAAGCAGACTGCGCAGCCCATTTTCCCGAACTCCGTGTCGAACACGGTTATCTCGTTCCCGGGAGAAAAGGTGTGCGACTCATGCGTGTTCAGGGCGTCGCTGTCAAACAGGTGTATCTTGCGGTGGCGCGCTATCTGCCGCCCTTCGCGGTCGAAAATGAAGCAGGTGTTGTATAGCTTTCCGCCGTCGGTCTCCGGGACGGTGCCGCCGACTATATATATCCCGAGCTCCTTTGCGAGCGCGGAAAGTATCGCAACGGTAGATTCGTGCCCCGCCGCGGCAAAGCTGCGGAAATACTTCTTCGAATACGGGCAGCTGAACATCTCCGGCAGCACAGCGAAATCGGCGCCGTTTGCCGCGGCCTCGCGTATCATGCGCTCGGCCTTGTTCATCGTTTCTTCCCAGTCAAGCTCGGTCCTTATCTGGCACAGTGCAAGCTTTATCATTTAAGGCTCTCCAAATAATTTTCAATATCAAAGCTCTCGGTCTTTTCGTCCTTGCGCAGATACAGCGGGTGGTGCGGGTGCCCCTTTGCAGAGCGCTTGCCGGCACAGAGCCAGTGCGCGCCATATTCTTCGCCTATCTGCACCATGTCGCGCACGCAGCCGGGGAGATAGGGGCGCTTCTCGATGATCGTTCCCCACGCGGCCCATATTGCCGGGGAAATGCCGTGTGCGACGTTTGAGAGAATATAGCGGAAGGCCGCCATGTTCTCCTCGTGGAGCTGCCGGTTCAGCTCTCTGTCCATGTCGTCTGGGCGTGTCGCGCGCTGGGCGTAGACGTTAAACATTATCCAGCTGTCAAAACCGTTGCCGTCCGCTATGCGTGAGACGGACTTGAGAGTATTGTCAAGGTTGTCGGGCTCCGCGGTCGAGGGGTTTATGCCGATGCAGATCAGGGGGTTGGCACCGCGTGTGCCGAGTATGTATCGGTACTCCGTATAGAAGTCCGGAATGTATATCCAATGGCCGGCGTCATATTCACTGCTGCGCCCCGAGAGTGCGAGCGCGTCCGCAAACGTGAGGATATCTATTGTCTGGCTTGCGCCGCTCGGTATGTGCATAGTGCCGCTCCTATCCTAAAATGTACACCCATACGGGCAGTGAGATCATGCTCAGCGCCGTTGTTACCAGCACAGCATTTGAGGAAAACGCCGCATCGTAATCATTCTGCAGCGCGAGGATGGACACGACTACCGCGCTCGGGCAGGCAGCGATTATTGTGCAGGTCGCCACGAGCATTGCGTCCGTACTCAGCAGACCGACGACGAACCATACCACAGCCGGTACGATGACAAGGCGCATCAGGCTTATCAGATACACATAGCGCTCCTTGAAGCCGTCGGCGATCTTCACGCCGCCGAGCGTCGCGCCGATGACGATCATGGACGCGGGCATAGTCGCGTTTGCTGTGGTGCTGATAAGCTCACGGAGGATATACGGGAGCTGAATGTTGAAGATGAAGATCAGAAGCGCCGCAAGCGTCGCGAAGAGCGGCACGGTAAACACGTCTTTTATCTTAAAGGCCGCGCCGCCGTCAGGAGCTTTCCCGCTCTTCAGCCGCCAGACTCCGTAGCTGTATAAGAGAAGGTTATAGGGGATGCAGCTCAATGCGCAGTAGAGCACCGCGGTCGGCCCGTATAGTGCCTCGGCTATCGGCAGGCCGATGAATATGTTGTTCATCACGCTGATGAGCAGCTCAAACACCGGGGTATTTTCACGCCCCTTGAAGAAAACGCGTGCGCTGACCGCGCCGAAGGCATAGGATATCAGCATCACAAGGCACAGCAGCAGGATGACCTTCACAAGCTGCGCGCCGCTTATGTCTAGGTCACCGGAGGTGACGGAATTGAGGATCGTGCAGCTGAGGAAAACATCCATCACGAGCCAGCTCAGGCTCTTAGCAAAGCCGGGGCACAGAATGTTCTTCCGTGCTCCGGCGTATCCGGCAAGCATCAGCGCTATGAAGGTGAGCAGTTTTGCGAAAAGCGGGGAAAAATCCATTGTTTTTGGCTCCTATATATGCAGAATGAGCTTTGCCACGTAAATGTAGATGAGCAGCGACACCGCGTCCGTCACCGTCGAGATGAGCGGGTTTGCCATGACCGCGGGGTCAACGCCTATTTTCTCCGCCGCGATGGGCAGCATCGAGCCGACGACCTTTGCGAACATTACAACGAACACTATCGAAAGGCTCACCGTGACCGATACCAGCACCGTTACGTTGGCGTTTCCGAGCAGGAGCCTGTCGACCAGCAGCATCTTTACAAAGTTCACCGCCGCGAGGGTCACGCCGCACAGCAGCGCCACGCGCAGCTCCTTCCACACGACGCGCAGCGCGTCGCGCGGCTCGGTGTCGCCGAGGGAGAGGCTTCGTATGACGGCGGTCGAGGACTGAGCGCCGGAGTTGCCGCCGGTACCCATGAGCATCGGAATAAACGCGATGAGCCCGGCCTGTACGGCAAGGCGGTTTTCAAAGTTCGTGAGTATCATGCTCGTGAAAGTCGCCGAGAGCATGAGGAACATCAGCCACGGGATGCGGTTTTTCCACATCTCGATAATGCCCGACCTCGAATACGGCTTGTCGGACGGCGTCATACCGGCCATGATCTCGAAGTCCTCAGTCGTCTCCTGCTCCATGACGTCGATGACGTCGTCGACCGTGACGATGCCGACGAGGCGGCCTTCCTTGTCCACGACCGGCAGCGCCATAAGGTCATAGTCGGAGAACTTTTCGGACACGCTCTCCTGGTCCTCGGTGGTGGACGCGAAGATAACGTTCGTGTCCATAAGGTCCTCTATTATCGTGTCGTCATCCGACAGCAGGAGATCCTTGACCGTGACTATACCCTCAAGCTTGCGGTCAGCCGAGATGACGAAGCAGACGTATATCGTCTCCTTGTCCTCGCCGATGCGGCGGATGCGTGCGATGGACTCCCTGACGTTCATGTACTTCTTCAGATCGACGTACTCCGAGGTCATTATGCTGCCTGCGGAGTTTTCGGGATAGTTGAGGTACTGGTTTATCAGGTTCCTTGTCGCGGGCTTTGCCGTGCGCATGACACGCTTCACGACGTTTGCCGGCATCTCCTCCATCATGTCGACCGCGTCGTCGACATAGAGCTCTTCGACTATGCCGGCAAGCTCGGAGTCGGTGATAGAGTTTATGATGCGCTCCTGCTCGGGCGCTTCAAAGTTTGCGAAAACCTCGGCGGCGGTCTCCTTGGAAAGTAATCGGAACACCATGGGCATTCTGGCGTCATCGATCTCGGAGAGAAATTCGGCAACGTCAAATTCGTTGAGCTCCTCCATGCGTTTCTGGAGCGCCTTCATGTCGCGCTTATCCAGAAGCTCGGTCAGCTCGTCGGTCTTTTTGTCGAGAATGGCTTCATAGTCCATTGCTTCCATTTCCTTATTCTCTTCCAACAAACTCATCTCCGACCTTGGTTTTTTATTTCAGTTCTAAATAGTAATTATACTCCCAGATACTCCGCCTGCTCTCCGCTGAGAGTGTCTGTCTCGACACCCATTGCCTTGAGCTTGCGGCGCGCGACGGCGAGGTCAAGCTCATGCGGGAATGTGATAACGTCCGGTGCGAGCTCCCCGCGGTGCTTTGCGAGATACTCTGCCGAGAGCGCCTGCACGGCAAAGCTCATGTCCATGATCTCTGCCGGGTGCCCGTCGCCCGCGGCGAGGTTCACGAGCCTGCCCTCGGCGATGGTGAAGAGCGTCTTGCTGTTCGGCAGAACGTAGCCCTGTATATTGTGCCGCGCGTCATACTTCCTGACGGCGAGCTTTTCAAGCCCAGCCATGTCGACCTCAACGTCAAAGTGCCCGGCGTTTGTGAGTATCGCGCCGTCCTTCATAGTCTCAAAGTGCTCAGTCGTGATGATGCCGCTGCACCCTGTAACTGTGACGAACATATCGCCCACGCGCGCCGCGTCCTTCATCGGCATGACCTCGTACCCGTCCATGACGGCCTCAAGCGCGCGAATCGGGTCGACCTCGGTGACGATGACCTTTGCGCCCAGACCCTTTGCACGCAGCGCAACGCCCTTGCCGCACCAGCCGTAACCGGAGACGACGACGTATTTGCCCGCGACGATGAGGTTCGTCGTGCGGTTTATACCGTCCCACACGGACTGACCCGTGCCGTAGCGGTTATCGAACATGTGCTTGCAGTCGGCCTCGTTGACCATGACCATCGGGAAGCGCAGCTCATGGTTCTTCGCCATGATCTTGAGCCTGTGTATGCCGGTGGTCGTCTCCTCACAGCCGCCGATGACGCCGGGGATGAGCCCAGTGTACTTCGTATGCGTGAGGTGGACAAGGTCGCCGCCGTCGTCGATTATGATGTTGGGGCCGACCTCAAGCACGCGGCAGAGACAGTCCTCATATTCCTCCATAGTGCAGCCGTAGCTTGCAAAGACCTCCATGCCGCCGGAAGCGAGCGCGGCGGCGACATCGTCCTGCGTCGAGAGCGGGTTTGAGCCGGTGACATACATTTCCGCGCCGCCCATTTCGAGCACGCGGCAGAGATATGCCGTCTTTGCCTCAAGATGTACAGACAGCGCTATCTTGAGCCCAGCGAAGGGCTGCGTTTTCTTAAAGTCCTCACCGATGCCGCGCAGCACAGGCATGTTGCGCTCCACCCAGTCTATTTTCATTTCGCCCGAGGGGGCGAGGGCGATGTCTTTTATCTGGCTCATAGCGACGCTCCTTATATTTTATCGTGTAATTGACCGTGCCCTCTATTCTAACACGCCGAAAAATTTATTACAAGGATAAGATTTGCCCCCAGATGAACGAATTTTTTCTTTTCCTTTTATTTTTCCTGAACATAAAATTATATGCAACAGCGCAGAGTGACGTCCTTCTGCACATTACATAACTATAATAATCATATCTTATGTAAACTCAGGAGGAAGAGAACTATGGATGTTGGGAGTCAGGGCAGGCTTTCTGCCCTGAAGGCTGCGGGCGGCGGTGCGGACGTGCGCCTTCTTGTCGCGGCGCGCTGCGGGATATA
>CAKTPC010000089.1 GCA_934590505.1 uncultured Oscillospiraceae bacterium | reverse complement strand
TAATATAATATCATTACCGCGCCGGTATATCAAGAAAAAGAAAGTAAAATTTATTTTTCTGTCGAAAAAGCACGAACGGTGCAATGGATCGCGATAAATGCAGTTTATATAGGCGAAGGCTTTCATTCCACTCCATTCTTATGAGGAGGACAAGTCATGGATGATTCAAAAATAGTTGACCTGTATTGGGCGCGCTCGGACTCGGCTATTGCAGAGACTGCGAAAAAGTTCGGCGCGTACTGCCGCACCATCGCCTATAACGTCCTGCAGGACCCCGAGGACAGCGACGAGTGCGTGAACGACACCTATATGCGCGCGTGGAACTCCATGCCGGACAAGCGCCCGCCGGCTCTCGCGCCGTATCTCGGGCGCATCACGCGCAACCTGGCGCTTTCCCGCGTCGCAGATAAGAACCGTTTAAAGCGCGGCGGCGGAGAGGTTGCCCTCGCGCTCGACGAGCTGAACGAGTGCACCGCCTCGGCTTACAGCCTTGAGCGCGAGGTCGAGAACCGCGAGCTTGCCGCGGCGCTGAACCGCTTCCTCGCGCAGCTTCCGGAGACGGAGCGCGCGCTGTTCGTCAGCCGGTACTGGTTCCTTGCCCCGGTCGCGGAGCTTTCAAAGAAGTTCGGCTTCTCCGAGAGCAAGACCGCTTCCATGCTCCACCGGACGCGCGGCAGGCTCCGCAGATTTCTTATTGAGGAGGGACTTGCATGAATTCCGAAAAGCTTCTTGCCGCCATGAGCGGCATTGATTCCCGATACATAACCGAGGCGCAGGATGCGCTGGGCTACCGCACCGGTGATAAAAAGCGCGCCTCACATAAAACTCTCTGGCGCACACTGCTCATCGCCGCCGTGATCTCCGCACTCTTCACTGCGGCCGCCGCGGCCTCAGGCTGGCTCGGCATAAGCAGCCTGAAGATCGGCACGCACAGGGACACCGGGCGCACCGTGATCTCTATCCAGGGCTTTGCCGGTTCCCCGGAAAATATGGCCATCAGTGAGCTGCTTGAATACTGCGATGCGCACCCATACAGCTATAAGGACAGCGACCTTTCCGAAGAGGAACAGCTCGAAATGTACAAGCAGTACGGCGGGTACTCCGTCCATAACAAAGAGGGCTACGAAAAGGTCGACGAGATATGCGAGAAGTACGGCCTGCGCACGCTGGGTGAAATGTCCGTCCCTGCCGGGGAAAAGGCTTTCTATGAGGCCGCCGGCATCGGAAGGCTCACCCGTGAGAATGACAGCTGGGAGAGCCGGTACGCAAGCTCTTATATATATGAAGAGGGCACCTTCGATATGGAGGGCTATGTCTCGTCCGAAGAGCTGCCCTGCGATGTGGGCTTTGATCTTCGCCGCGCCTCCAAGGGCACTCTCGGCTATGTCGTCGGCAGTGTCGGGGACGTGAACGGCTTCAACGAGTGGGACTATAAGACCACCACCGGTGTGACGCTGCATCTTGCCAATTCCGAGAGCAGCGACCGTAACCGCCGCTCCTCGCTCATCCTGCTTGATTCCGACGCCGCTTTCTATGTAATGAGCTTCATGCACGACGGTCACGCCGACTACCTCGGCGACGGTCTCATCGACGGCATAGGCGATGCGTATATCGAGTTCAACATCACGGATAAGCAGCTTGAGGGGCTTGCCGAGAGCTTTGACTGGGCGGCGCTCACCGATCCCAAGCGCGGCATGGACAGTGACTTTGAGCCGCGCGAAAGCATAGAAGATGTCGTCTCCCCCGCCGGTTCTCTCGTCCTCAGCTCTGAACCGGACTTCGGCAGCCGCGTCACCGAGGAGGAGCTTTACTATATAAAGCTCGCCTATAAGGAGTCCATAGAGCCGTATATCTCCGACTTTAAGCTCATTGATTATACGCTCATCGCCTCATCCTTCGTGAAAGACGGCTGGGTGCAGTTCAGCGGCACGCCGAAAACAAAGCTCGACTGGGAGTGCGTCAGCATCGGCGGCACGAATATCTATTGCCGCAGCCTCAATATGAGTTCCGATAATACCGGCACATGGACAATGGGCGCAGCCTATGACGCCCTGCCCTACAAGATGATGGTCGACTACCAGAATATCGGCACCGCGGAGAGCCCCGACTATGTCCGTGTCTGGTACGATATGAACAGCATCACCTCCGCCTCCCTCTATGTTCAGCAGCTCGGCAGGAGCTATCCCCTGCCCGCCGATAAGCTCCCGACGCTCTCCCTGATGCTCCGGGATGACGGCACTCCGGGCGCGGGCTTGGACTGCGACAGCTTTAATCCCCTTTATCTCACCTTTGCAGACGGGCGAACAGTTTCCATATATACTGCCGACAACGGCAGCAACGGCTATACCACGGGTATGGGCGGCTATAGCTCTTACGGTCTTGGCATGAGCATCTTTGAGCTGTTCGGCGTGCCGCTCGAAGCCGAGGGCTATTCCGAGCATGACGGCATTGTCACCACCCACGGCGAAAATATCTCTCTCGGTATGGTAACTTGGGCAGAGTATGATTACGCCCCCGGCGGCTTCGCTCTTGAGCGCCGCGTGAATGACGGACGGGATACGCGCTGGTCGAACTACAAATATGATGAGGCCGGACATCTTCTCCGCGACACATGGCATGATCCGAACGGCAGCGTTTCCAATACCATCACCTATACATACGACGATTCCGGAAAGCTCCTTGAGGAGTACACCGTCAATGACCGCTTCTGGACTCGCAGCGAGTATATCTATGACGGGCTTGGCCGTCTCATCCTCATAAAGGCCTACGACGACGAGCACCCCGAAGGCAATGAACGTGCCTATACCTATTACAATTATGACAGCGACGGCAACTGCCGCGTAAAGCACGGCTTCGAGCTGACGGAGTGAGTTTTTTCAATCTGTAAAATTATAACACTGTCCTGTGAAGCATTGATGCTTCGCAGGATAGTGTTATGTAAATCAAATTATGTCTCTAATAATACGTCTACTTAATTACGTAAATAATTTTAAGTAAATCAAATTACGTCAATTAAAATATGCAAACTGTTTTCTGTAAATTAAATTATGCATTTTTATTAATAATCGAAAAATGTATAATTGCTCATTTTCATCCACGCATCCGCGCATTGCTTTACAAATTTCGATTGACAGCGGCGGTGATTTGTCTCATAATCATTGTGAGATATTGTTGGTCAATACGGGTCATTTTTATGGTCACTGACCAACTGCAATGCAAGGAGATAAGGATATGAATTATAATGAGATCTTGGCCGCCGCAAAGGATCAGGTCGGCCCCTACTGCAAGGCCTGCCCCGTGTGCAACGGCAGAGCCTGCGCAAACGCCATGCCCGGCCCCGGCTGCAAGTACCCCGGCAACGCCGCCGCGCGCAACTTTGATAAATGGCAGGAGATATTCGTCAATATGGACACACTATGCCCCAACGCGGAGCCCGATGTGTCCTTCGAGCTTTTCGGCCATAAATTCGCTGCCCCCATCTTCGCCGCGCCTCTCGGCTCCATTGACCTGCACTACGGCCCGAAATATAAGGATCATGCCTATAACTCCATCCTCGTCAAGGCCGCGGCAGAGTACGGCGTCATGGCACTGACCGGTGACGGCGTCGACCCGACCATCATGCTCTCCTCTGTTGAGGATATGAAGAAAGTTGACGGCATCGGCTGCCCCGTGATAAAGCCGTGGAACAAGGAGGCCGTGTTTGAGAAGCTCGATGTCCTTAACGCAAACGGCATCTTCGCCGCCGGTATGGACGTTGACGGTGCGGGGCTTCCCTTCCTCAAGGCTATGAACCCCAACGCCGGGAGCAAGTCCGTCGATGAGATGCGCGAGATAATCTCCTACGCCAGAATGCCGTTCATTGTCAAGGGCATTATGACCGTCCGCGGCGCTGAAAAGGCCGTTGAGGCCGGTGCTGCCGCCATCGTCGTCTCGAACCACGGTGGGCGCGTTCAGGGCGGCGTACCCTCCACGGCGGAGGTTCTGCCGGAGATCGCCGCGGCGGTCAAGGGAAAGACGACCGTGCTTGTCGACGGCGGCATACGCTCGGGCGTCGATGTGTTCCGCGCCATCGCCCTCGGTGCTGACGCTGTTCTGGTCGGCCGACCCATCCTCCCGATGATCTACGGCGGCGGCGAAGAGGGCTTTAAGGTTTACATGGATAAGCTCGTCGGAGAGCTCAAGTCCACAATGACAATGTGCGGTGCGCCTTCGCTCCGCGATATCACCCGCAACAAGGTAAGATATTAAAACAGTTCAGATATTCCACAACTCTGTTTGATTGAAAGGCGGAACGCACCATGGATATACACGAGATCGTAGAATCCGAGAAGCACTTTTTCCGTACCGGCGTGACCCGCGGAGTCGATTTCAGGATAGATATGCTGAAAAAATTCCGCAAGGCCATCATCGAAAATGACGAGCTTATCTCTGCGGCGCTCAAGGCCGATCTCAATAAGCAGCCCTTTGAAAGCTATATGTGCGAAACCGGGCTGCTGCTCGAAGAGATCAATTTCCACATAAAGCACCTCAAGAAATGGAGCAAAACCCGCCGCGTGAAGTCCGGCATAGGTCAGCTCCCCGGCAGGAGCTACATCTGCCCGGAGCCCTACGGAGTCGTGCTCATCATGGCGCCGTGGAACTATCCCGTGCAGCTGTGCCTGATGCCGCTCGTCGGGGCTATCTCCGCAGGCAACTGCGCCATCGTGAAGCCCTCGGCCTACGCGCCTGAGAGCAGCCGGGTCATCTCAAAGCTTATCGAGTCCGCGTTCCCGACGGGCTTCGTCACCGCCGTCGAGGGCGGGCGCGAGGCGAACAGGGCGCTGCTCGATGAACCATTTGACTACATATTCTTTACCGGCAGCGTCGCCGTCGGCAAGACCGTCATGGAGGCCGCTGCGAAACGGCTCACCCCGGTGACGCTCGAGCTCGGCGGCAAGAGCCCCATCATTGTCGATGAGACGGCTAACCTCCCGCTCGCCGCGCGGCGCATCGCCTTCGGCAAGGTGCTCAACGCCGGGCAGACCTGCGTTGCCCCGGATTATCTGATGATTGAAAAGAGCGTTGAAGCGCCGTTTATCGAGGAGTACAAAAAGGCTCTGACCAGCTTCTTCCCCGATGGGGATATGTCAGGCATGGTGCGCATCATAAACGACAAGCACTTTGAGCGCGTGTGCAATATTCTAGACAACAGCGGCAGCATCGCCATCGGCGGCGTGCGCGACGCAGAGACGCGCTTTATCGAGCCCGCTGTGCTGACGGACGTCCCGATAGACTCTCCCGCCATGCAGCAGGAGATTTTCGGGCCGGTGCTGCCCGTTCTGCCGTATGAAAAGCTTGACGACTGCATCGACTTCATCCGCTCGCGCCCCAAGCCCCTGGCTCTGTATATCTTCTCGGAGAACAAGATGAATCAGGAAAAGGTACTCAATTCCTGCTCCTTCGGCGGCGGCTGCATCAATGATACCGTCATCCACCTTGCAAGCTCGCACATGTCCTTCGGCGGCGTCGGCGAATCCGGCATGGGCAGCTACCACGGCAAAAAGAGCTTTGACACCTTCACCCATTACCGCAGCGTACTCAAGCAGGGCAAGCTTGATGTCAAGCTGCGCTACTTCCCGTATAAGTCCGGAAAAGAAAAAATCACCCGCATGATCCTTAAATGACAGTGGCCGGGTGACCATGAGCAAAATGAGAGAAATATAATGAAAAACACATCCCTCTGTTATATAGAGCGCGGCGGAAAATATCTGATGCTCCATAGAGTAAAGAAAACCGTCGACGAGAATAAGGACAAGTGGATAGGCATAGGCGGCAAATTTGAGGAGGGCGAAAGCCCGGAGGACTGCGTTATACGCGAGGTTTCGGAAGAGACAGGTCTGACGCTGAACTCATGGCGCTACCGCGGGATAGTCACCTTTGTGTCCGACGAGTGGGGCACTGAATATATGCACCTGTTCACCTCCGATGACTTCAGCGGAACTCCGCGTGAATGTGACGAGGGAGTGCTCGAATGGATAGAGAAGGAGCGTCTGCTGTCCCTGTCGATATGGGAGGGCGACAAGATATTCCTACGCCTGATGGACACGGATGAGCCGTTTTTCTCACTCAAGCTCTGCTATCATGGCGATAGGCTCATTCAAGCTGTGCTGAACGGAAAGAAGATATAAACTGTGGCACACATAAAGGACTTTATAAAACACGAGCTCACGCTGTGCATCGCGTTTATCGCGGCAGCAGTGAGCTGCTGCCTTGTCCCGCCGGACGCGGCATATCTTGGGTATGTCGACCTCCGCACGCTGGCGCTGCTTTACTGCCTGATGGTAGTCGTGGCGGGGCTGCGGCGCGCCGGGGTATTCGCATGGCTGGCGCATAAGCTGTGCGCCGGTGCGGGTGATCTGCGCACGATCGGTTTTACGCTCGTGCTGCTCAGCTTTTTGAGCTCCATGCTGATAACAAACGACGTTGCGCTGCTGACCTTTGTCCCCTTTGCAGTGGTCGTGCTCGGCATGGCGCATCAGGAAAAGGCGCTGATATGGGTGGTCGTCATGCAGACAGCGGCAGCAAACCTCGGCAGTATGCTCACGCCTGTTGGGAACCCGCAGAATATCTATCTGTTCTCGCGCTATGATTTCAGCCTTGGCAGCTTCCTTTCCGTGACGCTCCCGATATGGGTGATATCGCTGATACTTATATCGCTTCTGTGTCTGCGTCTGCCGAAAGAGCGGCTCGAAGTTTTCCTCGGTGAAGAACCGCTGCTCGACCGGAAGAGCCTGACGCTGTACGCGCTTCTTTTTCTTCTGTGCATGTGTACTGTCCTGCGTCTGCTGACATGGCAGATAATGCTTGCATTAGTGATCCTTGTGCTGCTTATCTTTGACAGGCCGCGGCTGCTGACGGCGGATTTCTGGCTGCTGCTCACCTTTGTGTGCTTCTTCGTTTTCTCGGGAAATCTTGCGCGGATGGACGCGGTAAAGGCACTGCTGCAAAACTTGCTGCGCGGGCGAGAGCTGCTGGTCGGCGCGACGGTGAGTCAGGCCATAAGCAATGTACCGGCGGCGCTCCTGCTCTCCGGTTTCACGGATAACGGCAGAGGGCTGCTGCTCGGCGTGAACATCGGTGGGCTCGGCACTCCTGTCGCAAGTCTGGCAAGCCTCATAAGCTTCAAGCTCTATTCCCATGCCGAACATGCGCGCCCCGGCGCGTTCATGCGCTGCTTCCTCGCTGTGAACCTCGGGCTTTTAGCTGTGCTGCTGGCATTTGCACGCTGGATATCATGATAAATTGCCGGTTGCACCAAGGCAAAGATGACATTCTAAAACCGATATAGCGAGCGCCCGACGTGCAAACGTCGGGCGCTATTTGCAGATACTCAGTCTGCATCGGGTATGTTGGCTTATATTTACTTTATTCCCGGATACAGCGGGAATGCGCGGCAGAGCTCTATCGTCTGCTCCTTCACCTGCGCGACGGCGCCCTCTCCCTCGTCGATGAGCCGGGCGATCATCTGCGCGATCTGTGCCATCTCAGGCTCTTTCATGCCGCGGGTCGTGACCGCGGGCGTGCCGAAGCGCATGCCGCTCGTGAGCTTCACGGACTGGGTGTCAAAGGGTATGGTGTTCTTATTGGCGGTGATGTTCGCCATGTCGAGCAGCTCCTGCACCTCCATGCCGGTGCGACCCTTGCTCATCACATCGACGAGCATAAGGTGGTTATCCGTACCGCCGGAGACGAGGCGCAGTCCCTGCTCTGTCAGTGCCTTTGCAAGCGCCGCAGCGTTGAGAACGGTCTGGTGCTGATAGACCTTGAAATCGGGCTTCAGCGCTTCGCCGAAGCAGACGGCCTTCGCGGCGATGATGTGCATAAGCGGGCCGCCCTGAGTGCCGGGGAACACGGCGCTGTCTATCTTCTTTTTAAGCTCCTCCTTGCAGAGAATGAGCGCGCCGCGCGGGCCGCGCAGGGTCTTGTGCGTAGTCGTCGTGACGACGTGGGCATACGGCACAGGACTTGGGTGCTCCCCTGCTGCGACAAGTCCGGCGATGTGCGCCATGTCGACCATAAGATACGCCCCGACAGAGTCCGCGATCTCGCGCATGCGCTTAAAATCTATGAACCGCGGGTACGCGCTCGCCCCGGCGATGAT